>DASYJM010000080.1:0-24615 GCA_035996445.1 Candidatus Acidiferrum sp.
TCCACGGGTCCGGTGAAGAATGTGTGGATGGACTTCATTACAGCGTTCTTACTTTCTTCAACATCTGGCGCAGTGTGGCTTAACAATAGACTTCCTACACCGCTCTCCTTCGCCGTTTCGCCAATTTTCTTTGGTGGGGTATGCAGTTCGTACAGCTGGCTTGGCGAATCTGGCGGGTCGAGAACCGCACAATTGAAAACCAGTAAATCCGCACTCGTGGCCAGTCGAACGAGATTTGACACTGCCGAAGCGTCCATATCACCGGAGAAAACCACAGATTTGTCGTGATAAGTGATCCGATATGCTACGGAGGGACAGTCGCCGTGATGCGTCACGATTTCCTCCACAATCAATCCGTTCTCATCCACAATTTTTGTAACGCCAGTATTTAGTTCGATCGCCAAATCACGAACCGAAAATGTTTCCTGCGCACCAAAACTTTTCTGGTACGCGAACAATCCATTCTCGCCAACCAGCCAATCCACGAATCGCGACGTTTTGGGGAACAACCCCGCTCCATCCGGGCCGAACACCCGATACTTTATCGGCCCATCACTGGTGAGCGCTCGCGCGTTAAAAAACGCCGCCAAATCGCCGCTGTGGTCGATGTGAAGATGTGTCAGTAACACTATGTCTACTTGGCCAAGATCAATATTTAGTTCTCCGATGCGCACAAACGCGCCCGGCCCGGCATCCAGCAAAATCCGGGGCTTCCCATCGATGAGTACGATGTAACTCGATCCGGCCCTGCCGAATGCTCGGGGTCCGCCTGAGCCAAGCACCACGACCTCCAAGCTCGGCTTCACACCCGATGCTTGAGCACGCGGCGTCACAAGCGCGGCGATCATCAAGGATAAAATCAATGGTCCTTTCATCTCTTAATCGCCTACCCGCACGATCTCAATCGCCAAATCGTTCTGCGGCGCGAGCCTTTAGTTTTTCCGCCTCTTCTTCTCGATTCTTCGGGGGCGCGTTCGTTTCAAGGGAACGGAGAAGGCGCGAGCAAGCGCGAGCAACCTCATCGATCGCGGCGACGAAACTTGCTTCATTGGCCCTCGACGGTTTGTTGAAGCCGCTGATTTTTCTAACGAACTGAAGCGAGGCATTCCGAATCTCTTCGTTCGTAACAGGCGGATCGAAGTTAAAAAGGTTCTTAATATTTCTGCACATGCAAAGCAACCTCCCTTCCAGAACTTGCGGAGTATTCCGTGCCGCGCTCATACCGGCTGCCAAGCAACGCCAAAGCCATTTCCGAGGTGCGGGCTCCGAGGTGCGGACAATAGAAGATTCTAGCGTGTCTTACCCCACAGTTCAGCAACCCGAAATTGCCGAAAGGAAGAGCGCGCTGGCTGGACGGCTTTGACACGTTTGGGGGTCGGGTCTTCGCTGTATCGACCACTAACATCCATGGTGCTTAAACTATCCGTTTGAATAGTGGGGAAAATAATGACCATTTGCCTCTGCCAGGAATTGCAATCGCTTCCGAAGATAGACTGAAAGTTAGGAGAATTTATGAAAAAGAAAAAGACACCGAAAAATGCTCTTGCCGACCCAACTCGCCTTCCATCGCACGATGAAAATGACAAAGAGACCATCCAGGTCATCATTGAAACCCCCAAAGGCAGCCGTAACAAGTTTGCTTTCGATGATGAGCAGAAGGTGTTCGAACTGAAAAAGGTCTTGCCCGCTGGTATGACCTTCCCTCACGACTTTGGATTCATCCCCTCAACAAAAGCGGAAGACGGCGATCCCGTCGACGTACTGGTACTGATGGACGAACCTGCGTATCCGGGATGCTTGATAAAATGCCGGCCGGTGGGAGTCATCGAGGGCGAGCAGGGCAAGAACAAAAAAAAAAGCGAACGCAATGACCGCATCGTGGCCATCGAATTGATGAACCATACCTATGCTCACGTGAAGCACACAGATGATTTGGGTAAGACCTTCATCAAGGAGCTTGAAGACTTTTTCGTGAACTACCATGAGCTAGACGGCAAGCAGTATCGCGTCCTGGACGTGCGTGGCCCAGGAGAAGCGCGGCGCCGCATCAAAGACGGCATGCGCGCGGTGAAGAAAAAGTAACGCCAGGCCCTCCTGAATCGGCCAGTACGCAAGAATCAAGATTTGCACGGCAACGCTTCGGATTCTTGCCCTGTCGTGCTCCTTTTGGTGGATGTGCTGAACGACGTGGACTTTCCCGGCAATTCTCAACTGCTGAAATCCATACACTCACTTGGGAAAAACACATCCGCGCTGAAAAAGCGATGCAAGGACGCCGTCATTCCAGTCATCTATGTGGACGATAAACGTAGTAAGTGGCGCTCAGACCTTTCCGCAGTCCTATCTCATTGTCGTCAGTCAGCTAATTCCCGAAGCATCCGATTACATTGCCTTGAAGCCTAAGCATTCGGCTTTTTATGCCACACCCCTCGATACGCTTTTTTCCTACCTGAAAGTGAAAGCCGTAATCCTGGCTGGGTTAATTACCAATGCATGCATTTTGTCCACCGCCAGTGATTTGTATGTTCGCGACCTGGATGTATGTGTTCCTTTCGATTGTGTCGCGGCACCCATAAAGCGAGCCATCGTGATGCGCTTGAGCTCATGAAGATTAGTTTCGAGGTGGACACCACACTCTCCACCAAACTCAATGTACGAAAAATATTGAAACTCTCGCGGAAATAGGCCCAATCGTTCATTTTGACGAGTGACCCCAACGCTTTTTGCGAAGCCACCAGAGCGTCACCGAAACGCAAAACCAGGCGCCTACCGCCACAATAAAAACACCCGCTACATTCCGGACTGGCAGCAGCTTCCACATGACGTAAGCAAATGTCGCCAGGCCTAAGCTTCCAAGCGCCGCACCGGCGGCATCCACCCCTGCCACCTGTCGCCCTCGCGTAGTCTGTTTAATTCCTGCGCACTGTTTCTTCTCCCGCTCATGCTTATCCACTAGCGTGGCGCTAGCCGGGAAAATTGCTGGGAACGCCAGGAACAGGCCGCCAAATACCGGACCATAATATTTAGCGAGAAGTCCCGCGACCACCGTGACGCTTCCACCGAGTAAAAATCGTATGGCGTACTCATGCCACTTGGTCTTTTTTAATGCACAGATGTCCGCGGAAACTTTCATGGCGGTCTATCTCAGAACCAAAAACCAGATCGATATAGAGCACACCACCCAAACGCCCAGCGCCGATATCGTAACCGGCATGACCTTCAGTCTGCGACGCAGCATCAGCCACGAGCAGAGGTAGGCATATAAAAAGAAGACCAACGCACCCGCGATCATGGAGCGAGCCTCTGTGGCTGCATACATCTTTCCGTTAGCAGAAATAGTTAGCCCGAGAGTAGCGAGCGCGATGGATGGAGCCGCACCAAACAATCCAGCAAAGCTTTTTGGTTTCAGCACGTCTCCCAAGGCAGCGAAGGCGGACACAACAGCCCCTCCGATTACAAATCGTAAAATCAGATCTTTCATTGGGCCCCCTGAGACTCAGGCACTCGCCATGCGACGAAATCCCCGGGTATCCTTAACACCGATGGTTATCGCGCCGCAAACTTCACGCGCACGAGCCATCCGCGATACCTGGTAGGTTTGGAATAAGCATCCCGCTCGAATAAGATGCTCGACACAGTCAGGAATGTCCCGTGAGCGCACCCGATCAATACCAGGCAGTCGTCATCGGATCAGGGCAGGGCGGAAACCCGTTGTGCAAGGCACTCGCGCAAGCAGGAATGCGCACAGCGCTGGTCGAACGCGAGCACGTCGGCGGCACATGTGTAAATGAAGGCTGCACACCCACAAAGACCATGGTGGCCAGCGGCCGGGTGGCCTATCTCGCACGCCGCGGCGCCGACTATGGAGTTGAAACCGGAAATATTCGCATCGACATGGCACGCATTCGTAAGCGCAAAGGCGACATCGTCGACAGTTTCAGAAATGGAAGCCAATCCAGCCTGGAAAAGACTAAAAACCTCGACTTGATTTTTGGCGAAGCGAGCTTCACCGGCCCTAAATCTTTGGCGGTGCGCTTGAAAGATGGCACGCAGCGTGCGCTACATGCCGAGCAAATTTTTATCAACACGGGATGCCGGCCGGCAATTCCTCAAGCAGACGGTCTCAAAGATGTCCCATATATGAACAGCACCTCAATCATGGAGCTCGAGAGCGTCCCGGCCCATTTGCTTGTTCTCGGCGGAGGCTATGTCGGCCTCGAATTCGGACAAATGTTTCGCCGCTTCGGCAGCCGCGTGTCCGTCGTGCAGTCTGGTGCCCAGTTATTAAGCGGCGAGGATTCTGACGTGGCCGACGAAATCGCTGCGCTTTTGCGGCAGGACGGCATCGAGGTTTTTCTAAACACAAAAGCTGAGCATGTTACAAGGACTGGCTCGCAAATCGTGCTAACCGCCCGCGAGAAAGCAGGGAAAATACCCGAATTCCAAGGCTCGCATTTGTTGGTAGCCACGGGCAGGGTGCCCAATGTCGAGGCCTTGAATCTTAGTGCCGCTGGCATCGCCACGGACGATCGCGGATTTATCAAGGTGAACTCAAAATTGGAGACCAGCACGCCGGGAATTTACGCGCTGGGAGACATCAATGGCGGCCCGGCGTTCACGCACATTTCTTACGACGACTTTCGCATCCTGCGAACCAACCTGATCGACAAAGGAAGCTCCACCACCGAGCGCCGTCCCCTCCCCTATACCGTTTTTATCGACCCACAACTGGGCCGCGTCGGCATCACAGAAGCGCAAGCTCGCAACCAAAAGAAAAACATTCGCGTTGCAAAAATGCCTATGTCTTCAGTCGCTCGCGCTCTGGAAGTCGACGAATCACGCGGATTTATGAAAGCTATCGTGGACGCTGACACCAATCAGATTCTCGGCGCAGCCGTGCTGGGCATCGAAGGCGGAGAAATCATATCCATGCTGCAATTAGCGATGATGGGCAAACTGCCATTCACAATGTTGCGCGATGGCATTTTCGCCCATCCGACCCTCGCCGAATCGCTCAACAACCTGTTCACCCATTTCGTTTCGTGAGAAGGTATTCAAGAGCGTGAGCCTAAAATGCTCGGCGTTGCCCGCCCAGTTATTTTGCTTCGTTTTCCCGGGGTATCAGCTGATAGCTAACGAAAGCCAGCTGCTTGCTGTCCGGCGACCACGAAGGCACGTTAATTGTTCCCTGTCCTCCGAAAAGTTTTGCCAACACTCCGATTTTGCCGTCAACTGTATCGTCCTTCAGGGGCACAATCCGCAGCATCACATCTTTATTCTCTGGATGACCCTCTACTTCCTTGCCATAAGACAGAAAAACCAGCCATCTCCCATCTGGGGAAATATGCGGGAACCAGTTATTCAGATCGTCTGAAGTGACTTGCTCCTGCGCGCCCCCATTGGGGTGCATGCGCCATATCTGCATCCTCCCGGTCCGCACCGAATTGAAATAGATATATTTCCCATCCGGCGTATATTCCGGCCCGTCGTCCAGTCCTATCGCGGCGGTCAACTGCTTTTCTTCACCGCCTTCCGTGGAGATCGTGTAGATATCAAATTCGCCGTTGCGCTGCCCGGGATACGCAAGCGTCTTCCCATCCGGAGACCAGCCATGCCAATAAGATGGAGACTTTTGCGTAATGCGGCGCGGTGTTCCGCCGACGAGGGGTAGCAAATAAATAATGGACTGATGATCTCCTTGCGACTGATCGCTTATCGCCAATGTTTTACCATCGGGCGAGACTCCATGATCATTGTTGCATCGCACCGCAAACCCGGTATCGATGGTTTGCGGCTGTCCGCCACCAACGAGCAAGCGCTGAATTCGCCCGTCTTCATTGAAGATAAATGCAGCCCCGTCGCGCGTCCAATTGGGTGCTTCAAAATGTCCGGGTATGGAATAAACGACGCGACGGTCCATTGAGGCCACCGTGATAGTTTCGAGCGTGCTATACAGAGTCGTTTGATCAGCGGCTGCTGCTCGAGATACTTCTTTCAGCTCCACGTTCGAAAATACTGCTTTTTCGATAGCATCCTTGTCGTGGCTA
This sequence comes from Candidatus Acidiferrum sp., assembly GCA_035996445.1. Taxonomy (GTDB): domain Bacteria; phylum Acidobacteriota; class Terriglobia; order Acidiferrales; family UBA7541; genus Acidiferrum. The sequence continues at coordinate 6,048 of DASYJM010000080.1, forward strand.
CACACTCCAATGCCCACATAAAATGGCGCGCTAAAGGAAATGCGCATAGCTGGTCCTGAAGGATTTAACTTTTCTCCAGGAGCGGCCAACCACATAGAAACGTAATCACCCCGCTTTTCGATGCGCAACTGCGCAGGCGCTGAAATGTTCGACTGAATTTCATGCGTAGGCGCCCCCTTGCCCTCGCGATATTGCAAAGACGTCAAACCATCGCCGTGCAGAGCTACATCCACGTAGGCGGAGTCAGGCTCCAGACTCTGCCGCATCATCAGGACGGCCTTGCGATGCGCATCGCCGCCGTGACCAACAAAGGCAATATCCGCCGTCAGAGACGCGTCAGCCGACCACTTTTTCCAGACAAACTGAAAATTATCTGAGTCGGACCACATGTTTTCGCCGCTGCCTGTAAGCGTGTAACTTCGCTTCGAAGCATCGTAGTTGCTGTTGCCCGCGTGCAGAACTGTCCCAATATCACCGTGCCCTTCAAATATTCCAACTGTAGAAGAGGATTCCTGGGCCACCGCAAATCGAGAGGCCGACAAAACCATCAAAAGCGATAATCCCGCGAATCGCGCGAATTTTTTTTCCATGCACGACCCTCCCTGTTCGTATTTGTCCCACGCAAAGTGGGACGGCATATGCTTATTGTCAATCGCTGGAATGAACTTTCGTCCTGGAGCTTGATTCAGAGGTCAAAAAATCGTCGTTAATGCCCCAGAAATTTTTCTAGAAAGGAAATTTCCCGGTCGGCCTGTTCGAAAAACTTCTTCGCGCTTGGACCATCTTGACGTTGCAGCGCGACTTGAGCTTTTGACATGTACGACTGCATCCGCTGTTCCGCGGAAACAACATCGCCACGCAATCCATAGCCCTGCGCACTTTGCTGACCTTTCAAGTTGTCCAGGCTTTGAGACACCGAAGCTGCGCGTCCGTTTAGTGGGTCTTCCAGGGCCTCGGCTTCTTTCAGGTCCGCGGCAGCAGCCTCTGCCTTCGCAGCTGCGGCCGCGGCAGCCTCCGCCTCTGCTTGAGCGCGTTCAGCGGCGGCTCGTCGCTGCTCGGAATTGTCCGGCATTCCTTGCGAGCCTCTGGAACCACGTTTGGTATTTCCCACAGCATCCGCGTGCGAAGCTCCAGGCCCGCTCGACGCGTCGGCCTTTTCGGGAGGCGGGGTTTGACTCGATTGCGCAGCCGCACCACTCTCAGCTGATGGCGGGGTCGCTGATGGTGCCGCTACAGAAGAAACCGGCGGACTCGGTTGAGGATTCAGTTGTCCACCCGCGGCAGGTTTTGCAGGGAGCGCTGCCTTCCCTGCACCGGCATGAATCTTTAGTCTCCGCGGCAAATAAAAACCAGCAGCAAAAAGCACGCCGACCACGACAAGAGCGCCTAGTCCCATATAAAGGCCACGTTTGCTGCTGCCCGTCGAAGCAACAGGGGCCAGCGGAACGCGGGGCTGAACCGGTGGTGCTTGCGCCACGACGGGCGGCGCGGCAGGAAGGCCCGGCACGCCGATCTTTTGCGTCGCCTCTTTATTCTCAGCGGCGTTGACCAGCTTGGACGCATGACTCGAACCGCCGGATACCGGCACGCGATTTTGCATTTCAAATGCAGGTAACTCCTCACCCTGCGCTGCGGGAACAGGCCGCACCTGCGAATCACGTTGCAAACGCGATAAGTCACTGCGCATTTCCGATGCGTGCTGGTAGCGGAGGTTGCGATCTTTTTCCAGCGCCTTATTAATTATTTCTTCCAGCGCCACCGGAAGATCGGGATTCAGGCGCACGGAAGATATCGGCACGCGGTTCAAAATCCCGTCAAAAATTACTCCCGAAGTTTCTCCGCGAAACGGCAATTGACCAGAGGCCATTTCATAAAGCACCACACCAAAAGAAAAAAGATCCGTGCGTGCATCCAGGTCTTTCGCGCGCACTTGTTCGGGCGACATGTAGGCCACCGTGCCGAGAGCCATTCCTGGAGTGGTGAGCTGGTCCGGATCCTCAACCATCGTCGTTAAACTGTTTCCGGTACCGGCGCTGGACTGCTGCTTGGTCACTTTGGCCAGCCCAAAATCCAGGACCTTGGCATGACCGCGTTTCGTCACAAAAATGTTGGCAGGCTTAATATCGCGATGAATTATTCCTTGAGAGTGCGCCGCGTCCAGAGCATCGGCGATCTCAATTCCTAGCGTAAGCAACTGCTCCAACTCCAGGTGCCCGTCGGTCAGTGTATGTTTTAGCGTCAGCCCGTCCAGATACTCCATGGCGATAAATGCCTGGCCGTTGTGTTCATCAACTTCGTAAATAGTGCAAATGTTGGGGTGATTTAAAGCGGAAGCTGCTTGAGCCTCGCGCTGGAATCGCGCTAATGCTTGCGGGTCCGTGGCAATGTCATCGGGAAGAAATTTCAGAGCCACGTGACGGCCGAGCTTGACGTCTTCGGCCTCATAGACTACACCCATGCCGCCGCCACCGAGTTTGCGCAGCACGCGGTAATGCGAAATCGTTTCGCCGATCATAAAGGATTAATCCTTAACTGCGCTGCTTAAGGCGTCTGCGCTACGTCTCCAACCTTGACTGGTCCTGCGCCTGTAAATGTTACTGTCGCCGAATCTTGATCGATTTGCGTGACTGTGCCGCTTCCAATTTTATCGTTAATAGACTTTAATACTTTGCCGGTGGCGGGATCCTTCACCGTGCGGACCTGCCGGCTGATATCCAGCGTATCGCCAACCTTTAGCCCGGTTTTGCTGCCCACGTTGATGATCAGCGTATTTCCGCTGACATCCGCTACCAGTCCTGACACAGAAACTTTTACCGTTGGAAGATTTCCCGCTGCCGAATCCAGTTGCGTCGCCGTATCCAAAACTGCCGCCTGTACTGCCTCACCCAAAATCGTCTGCCCAAAATTGCTGCTCCCCATATCCAGGGCTGCGCCGCCACCGCTGCCGCCGCCTGCTCCGGCGCCGATCAGCGAAGTGCCCGAGCGTTGCGACTCACCTTTTCCAGTCACTGCCGCCAAAATTTCGCCCGTCGTTGTGTTTACCAGCCGCGCCGTGATGCCCACCACCGCTTTGGACTTCTTCGTACCAATTCCACCAATACCCAACTTGGATCCGTATCCGCCGTATCCTCCCGCGCCAATATTGGTGTGCTGGTCGTCACGACCAAATTGCGTAATGCTGCCAATGATGATGGCGTCCACTCCCAGAATCCTGCCGATTTTTGCCGCGGTGGACGCATCAGCGCGATCACTGTTCGAAAAATTCTGCTCGCCCAGCACTTTATCCAGCGCGTTGCGCTCGATCACGGAATATTTGCCGTCCTGCACAAGCTTTTGCACCAACATGTCCGAGATGCCCTTGCCCACGTCCTGGTCGGTACCAAAAATCGCCTGAGTACTGGACCTTACCGTCCCGTACTCAAAGTTCAGCACCGCAACGCGCTTTTTCTGCGCGAAACAAGGACTGGCAATCACAAAAAGAATTAGGGCAAAACGAAGGAATCTAACCATAGGTCGATACTCCTGTTGGGCTTCAGGTGTGGCAGCGAACATGACTCCAAGCGCTGCCAACCGTTAGGCGATTTCAAGTGGCAGAATCCTATACCCAACAAAATCGGATGGCAACAGTTCAGTGGCCCCTGAATCTGATTTAGAACCCGTGCAAGAGATCAGATCTCGGTCCGCTCGTCCAATTGCAGCAAGCGAAGTTATCCGCCGACCAATGCGGGCGGCAGTGCCAGCGCGATGAGCAGGAGTGGATTTCGGCCCCAGCGCCGGTAGCTTGCTCCACATCGCGATAGCCCCTGCGGTGCTTGCAACAACACCAAACGCTCCTAATCAAGCGCATACATCATGAGCCGATCAGGCGCAAGCCGCGTGAGTGATGTGTGCGCCCACAACGCCATAGATCGTCCGCTACATGGTCGGGAGCGCGAAAAGCGCGTCATTCATCGGCTCTGTGCCAGCCGGGAAAATCCCGGTCGCATGCATCAGCGCGTCAGTGCCGACCGAGAGAATAATGCTTGCGACGGCGCCCACAAAGACCGCAACAATACTCTTCAAAACTCTTCAAAATATTTTTGTTCACGTTTCGCGTTCCCCGCTCGGGAAGAAGCCGCATGATACAGCAAGGAGTTCGACTTGATTGCAATAGTGATCGCGGCGGGAGAATAGAGCCAAATAACTATCTGCGTTAATGGGCCAAGGGAGGCGGTCTTTGCGGTCTTCCGAATGATTCCAGTGCGTCCAGGATTTGCCGCCCGTACATCTCCACCTTCCGATCCCCAAATCCAGATACCCTTCGAAGTTGCGCGAGCGTACTGGGCCGCGCCTTGCACAGTTCATCGAGCGTTGTATCGTGCATCACAATGAATGCGGGAATACGGAGCTCCCTGCTGATACCCCGCCGCCACTCGCGCAAATGTTCTCTGAGTTCACCGTCGGCTTCAGCCTGCGCCGCTCGAACTGTAACCTTCGCTTTCACATTGACAACTTTGCTTTCAGCCGGTTTTCTTTTCGTCACTGTGGACGCACTCAGCCAACCTGGCGAGCCGCTGCAGACGTCACAGGCCTTGCAGGTCAACCATTTCGGCATTTCGCCAAAATGAATACAAATCTGCCGGTGCCGGCAACTATTCGACTCGACGAAATTTCGAATGATGTGGTAACGCTGCCATGCGCGCGCTTTCTCTGCGGGGTCCGTCAATTGCTCGACGAAATAGGTTAGAAGACCCACGTCGCGTTTCTGCCATAACAATAGGCAATCAGCTGGCTCACCATCGCGCCCCGCGCGTCCTGCTTCCTGGTAATACTGCTCAATCGATTTCGGTAGCGACAGATGAATCACCGCGCGTACCGCTGCCTTGTTTATCCCCAGACCGAACGCGATCGTTCCCACCAGTACGCGCACTTCATCGCTCATCCAGCGTTCTTGATTTTTTCTTCGCATGGCGCTGTCCATCTTCGCGTGATACCCGATGGCTGCGATTCCGTTGTGTTCCAGGAATGCAACGGTTTCCTCCACTCGCGTGATCGTCGGCGCATAAACAATAATGTTGCTTCCGGCATACTGCTCTACCGCCCTCAGCAGTAATCCACGTTGACTTCTCGCATCGCACTGCTTCACGTGATAACGCAGATTGGGACGTTGGAAGCTGGCGATGTACTTGTCCGCATCCCGCAACTGCAATTGCTCCACAATGTCATGTCGGACTTGCTGTGTGGCGCTTGCCGTGAACGCTGCGATGGGCCGGTCTGGAAATTGTGTCCGCACGGAATGCAACTGTCGGTATTCAGGACGAAATTCGTGTCCCCACTCCGAAATGCAATGAGCTTCATCGATCACAAAATAAGAGATGGGTGTGTCACGCAGCCAGGTAAGCGCATCTGCACGCGCCAGCCGTTCCGGAGAAAGATAAAGTAGCCGATACTTTCCAGCTTTTGCATTGCGCAAAATCGCCGATTGCTGCGCCGCATTCTGCGAGCTGTTCAATACCGCTGCAGAGACACCCATCTGCTCCAATTGAGCGGTTTGGTCCTGCATCAACGCAATCAGTGGCGACACGACAATCGCGGTGCGCCCCTCCATCATTGCCGCGGGCAATTGGTAACACAATGATTTACCACCCCCGGTGGGCATGACCACACACGTATCGCGCCCCGCCAGTAAACTGTTCACTACCTGTTCCTGAAGGGGACGAAACGAGGAGTAGCCCCAATACCGGTGCAGGACGGAAAGTAACGACGAGGCCATAGTGGATTAGTATGTATGACGAATAATATCAGTCGACGATAAACAACTTAGCACCAGCTCGGCTGGCGCTGCGATGTGGTGGATCACCATCCCCGACGTGATAGCTCATTCCGGGCTTCAGTGTAAAGGTCCGGCCGTCAGCCAAGCGCGTTTCCATTTCGCCTTCAAGACACAAAAGTACATGCCCCTTGGCGCACCAGTGATCCGCCTCATACCCCGGAGAATATTCGACCATGCGCACACGAATCTCGCCGAGATTCTGCGTTCGCCACAATGCTTTCCCAGAATCACCAGCATGTTCGGTAACCGGAATTTCACTCCAGTCGGTTACCGCGAAAGCAGAGGCGGGCATTTCCATGTGCTGAGTATAGCTTCAAGTCGCACGCTCGTGTGTCCGGCGGGAAATACGCGAACAACTTCAATTCAAATATCCCCGCTGTCAATCTACTTCGATTTGTGTTACTCTATTTCTGCGCTTATCACCTCGGTTGTGTTGTGCGGTCCCTCGGTTGTTTGTTAATGCTTCATCTGAGAATCCCCGCCTGCAGTTTCCTCCGTACGTTATCAGCGTAATTCAAAACTAAGGCTGGCTTTGTGAGTTGCCACCTGAGTACGCACCTAAGTGTGTGCCGCGAGCAACTCCACCAGCAAGAAAGCTAAACTACTCAATGCAGAATGTTTCCGTACCTTTTTCAGAAATGCCGCTATCTCCTTACATGAAGGAGAAGCTGACGTCGGCGAAGTTTTCCGTGCCGACGCCGGTGCAAGCCGCCGCGATTCCGCAGGCGCTCGCTGGCAAAGATGTGCTCGCTACCGCGATGACCGGAACCGGCAAAACGCTGGCCTTCCTCATCCCTGTGATCGAACAACTCTTGAAGCAAAATACCCCCGGTATCAACGCCCTCGTGCTCGTACCCACGCGCGAACTCGCCATGCAAGTTGTGGCGCAATACAACGCCCTGCGCGGCAAGCAGCTTATGCCCGCGGCTCTGGTCGTTGGGGGACTATCCGAAGGTGCACAGCTCCAGGCCATCCGCAAGGGCGCCCGCTTCGTGGTGGCCACTCCTGGCCGCCTGGAAGACTATCTCGATCGCAAACTTTTTCACTTTAACGCTTTGCGCATCCTTATCCTCGATGAAGCCGACCGCATGCTGGACATGGGTTTTCTTCCCGCGATTCGCAGAATCGTTTCCATTCTTCCCAAGGACCGCCAAACCATGTGCTTTTCCGCGACCATGGAAGGCTCCATGATTCGCGTCGTGAAAGATTACATGAAGGAGCCCGTGCGACTTTCCTTCGGCTCCACGCTTAAGCCTTCCGAAAACGTTCGCGTACAGGCCTTTGAAGTGGCCATGGACCGCAAAATGGAATTGCTCCAGCGCTTGCTTGCCAAGGAAACCGGACGCTGCCTGGTCTTCGCGCGCACCAAGCGCGGAACCGAGCGCATCGCCGACAACCTCAACCGCAAGGGCTTCTCATCGGCCATGATCCACGGAGATCGTTCGCAATCGCAGCGCACTGCTGCCCTCGCTGGATTCCAGCAGGGACGCTATCGCATTCTGGTAGCTACCGACCTGGCTTCACGCGGCATTCACGTGGAAGACATCGCGCACGTCATTAATTACGACCTGCCCGAAGTGGCCGAAAATTTCATCCACCGCGTTGGCCGCACTGGCCGCAACGGAGGACACGGCGTAGCTTCGACGTTATTCGTTAAGGAACAACGTTCCGAGCTCTTCCAACTGGAACGCACACTGGGAATCAAAATCGAGCGTATGCGCGCCGACGATGGCACCGCAGCTCCCATCGTGTCTCACGTCGGTTCTCAAGGACGCTTGCCGGTAAATCTTCCGCGCATCGCCAGCGGCCCGAAACCAGCGCGATTCGTGCTTCCCGGCGAAGTTCTGCAAGCTCAGTAAGAGCAAGGTACTAGAAATGTAAAAAGCGCCGCAGGTCTAAATCCCTGCGGCGTTTTTTTTTGCGCTGTACCACAGTGCCAGGCGATCCTAGCAATAGGCACGAATAAAGAAATAGATGGTCATAAGCGTCCCGACAGCAATCACCAATCCTCGAATCCAGATTTGCGGCAACTTTTGCGCGTAGTGCGCCGCTCCATACCCGCCCACAATCGCACCTACAGTCATCACTCCTGCCTGCGGCCACAAAATAAATCCAGTAACGACAAAAGCGATCGCTGCGACACCATTGATTATCGAACCTAGAATCACCTTCAATTTATTCATTGCGTGAATATCTGTCATACCCAACGCAGAAAGCATGGCAAGGTTCAGGATACCCAGTCCCCCGCCGAAGTAGCCGCCATACAACGCCACAGCCAATTCGAAAATTGTGGCTCCCACCATGGAGCCCCTGCTAGCCTCGCCCGACATTCCCGCGGATACGCGCCCGGTCAGGTGCTTACCGAAGGCAAAAAGCAACGTTGCGCCCAACATGAGCCATGGCAAAACCTTGAGGAAGGTCTGCGCTGGTGTTTTGATGAGCAGCAAAGCGCCCGCGACACCGCCGATCACACTGGTCACAATCAGGGGAATCATTACCCGTCGGGGGATATCCAGCTTCCTGCGGTAAGCGCCGCCGCTCGCCGTGGTGCCCACCCATAGCGCCAGCGTGTTTGTCGCATTCGCCGGGACCGGCGGCACACCCGTAAATAACAGCGCCGGAAACGCCACAAAGCTGCCCCCGCCCGCAACGGCGTTAATCGCGCCACCTACAGCTCCAGCAAAAAAGAGAAAAATTGCCTGCTCTAGAGTCAAGCCTGAGTTTTAACACGAATGCTGCTAGTCCCCTAGCCGCGCCCCTTTCTGCGGCACAAAGTACATTCTTGACAACTTGGCCGCGCCCATATATGAACGGTGCGATTCCGGCGTTTCGTCGCTGAAATACTCGTTCGCCTACCTTGCTGAGATCACCTGAGGGATTCGCGACCGGAAGATCAGCGGCCAAGGAACGTGCCGGAGTCGACTTTGCCCACCAACCCGTTACGAAGTCGCGTCAACAGGAGGAAGTATGGCCAGCCGGACAAATGTCGTAACAGGCGGAGTAGCGGAATACAGCATCTGGCGGGTAATACTCGCTTCCGCGGTCGGCACGATGATCGAGTGGTACGACTTCTACATCTTTGGAAGCCTCACCGCCGTGCTTGCGCTGAAATTCTATCCCCCTGGCAACGACACTTTCGCGTACATCGCCTATCTGGCGACTTTCGCGGTTGGCTTTCTGGTACGCCCGTTCGGCGCGCTCTTTTTCGGCCGCATCGGTGACATCGTCGGCCGTAAGTACGCTTTTCTCGTCACCCTGAGTATTATGGGCGGCGCTACCGCCCTCATTGGCCTCTTGCCCACCTACAAGACGGCCGGTTGGTTCGCTCCCATTATTTTGATCATCATCCGCGTGCTGCAAGGCTTGGCTCTTGGCGGCGAGTATGGCGGCGCGGCAGTATACGTCGCCGAGCACGTGCCAGATCACAAGCGCGGCTTCTACACCAGCTTCATCCAGATCACTGCAACGCTAGGACTGTTCGTCTCGCTGATCGTTATTCTTCTTACTCAGCAATCCATGACCAAAGAAGCCTTCCAGGATTGGGGCTGGCGCATTCCCTTCCTCATTTCCATCATCCTGGTAACCATTTCGCTTTACATCCGTTTGAAGATGAAAGAGTCGCCCATCTTCACGCAGATCAAGAGCGCTGGGATGACTTCCGCGCAACCTCTGAAGGATGCCTTCGGCAAGTGGGAAAACCTGAAGCGCGTGCTGATTTCCTTGTTTGGCGCTACCGCCGGGCAGGGTGTGGTCTGGTATACCGGCCAGTTTTACGCGCTGTTTTATCTGCAAACAATTTTGAAAGTCCCGGCAAAAACCGCAAACATCATTATCGCCATCTCTTTGCTCCTGGCCATGCCCTTCTTCACGCTGTTCGGCGCGCTCTCCGATCGCGTAGGCCGCAAATGGTTAATGATGGCGGCCTGCCTGCTCGCGGTACTTACCTACATCCCCATATATAAAAGCATGCAAGGAGCCGCCGGAAACAATGTCGTTGGCGTGAACTCCGCAAAGAACAAAGTCACCGGCGCAACCACCCTCACAGCCATGACTGTGGATCCCGTCACCGGAAATCGCGTGCCGGCCAAAGACGCCACCAACGCAAATGTGCCCATGCTGGTGTTTCTTGTTTTCCTGCAGGTCATTTACGTTTGCATGATCTATGGCCCCATTGCGGCTTACCTCGTGGAGGCTTTCCCCGCCAGGATTCGCTATACGTCGCTGTCGCTCCCCTACCACATCGGCAATGGAGTTTTCGGTGGGTTGCTGCCGCTCATTGGATTATGGTCGTGCGCCGCCACTGGAAATATTTATGCCGGCTTGTATTACCCGATGATCGTTGCCTCCATCACCTTCGTAGTCGGCAGCTTGTTGCTGCGCGAAACTCATGGCACAAAAATCTGGAGCGAAGTCGGCACCACACCCCAGGTGGCTTCAGGTGATTTGATACCTTAGCCCACTGGGCGGCGTTGATCGGCAGCTTGCAATCTTGCCCCACACGTGACCTTTGGCCTCTGCCTTGAGGCGCCACGTCAAGTGGCGTTATGCTCGGTGACGGCACAATCGCATCTTCTTCATGGGAGTCCGTAACGTGGCCAAAGCTCGCGTAAAACTACAAGAAAAACAAAAGCAGTCAAAAAAAAATGAACACCACGACGAGCGCAAGCTAACCGAAGCGCAAATCGCCGTACATTGGAAGGAAGAAGAGTACTTCCAGCCGTCCGCGAAATTCATAGGCCAGGCCAATCTGAAAGATCCGGCCATGGTAGAAAAGTTTAGCGAGATACATTTTCCCGAATGCTTCCGCGAATATGCTGAACTGCTTCACTGGGATCAGTATTGGCACACCATTCTAGATACCAGCGAGCCACCTTTCTGGAAATGGTTTGTCGGCGGCAAACTAAACGCCTGCTACAACTGCGTCGATCGGCACCTCGAGAAATTCAAAAATAAAGCCGCGCTAATCTTTGTTCCCGAACCAGAACAAGAATCAGCCACGGTAATCACCTACCAGGAACTCTACCGCCGCGTGAATGAAGTCGCCGCCATGCTGCGCGATTTCGCCGGACTAAAAACTGGCGATCGCGTCACCATTCACATGCCCATGATCCCGGAACTGCCCATCACCATGCTCGCCTGCGCGCGGCTAGGCATTGTCCATTCCGTGGTCTTTGGCGGCTTCAGCGGAGAAGCTTGCGGACTGCGTGCCGCGGATTCCGGCAGTCGCGTACTGATTTATGCCGACGGCTATTTCAGAAACGGCAAGTGGGTCGATCACAAAGGTAATGCCGACCTCGCCGTGCAAACGGCGGAAAAAGAAGGACAGCACATCGACAAAGTTTTGGTCTGGCGGCGCTACAGCGGAAAATACAATTCCGAATCGCCCATGATCATGAAGCGTGACTATTTTATCGATGAAGCTTTGAAGGATTTTCGCGGCCACATCGTGGAACCCGTTTCCATGGATGCCGAGGCTCCCTTGTTCCTGATGTACACCAGCGGCACGACCGGTAAACCCAAAGGCTGCCAACATCGCACCGGCGGCTATCTCGCTTACGTAACCGGCACCTCAAAGTATTACCAGGACATTCATCCTAGCGACGTCTATTGGTGCATGGCCGATATTGGTTGGATCACTGGCCATTCCTACATTGTGTACGGCCCCATGGCGTTGGCGGCCACCAGCGTTTTGTACGAGGGAGTTCCGCAATTTCCCGATGCCGGACGACCCTGGCGCATCGCCGAACGCCTGGACGTCAACATTTTTCATACTTCCCCAACCGCAATCCGCATGCTCCGCAAAGCGGGTGGTGACGAACCCAAGAAATATAACTATCACTTCAAGCACATGACTACAGTGGGCGAGCCCATCGAACCGGAAGTCTGGAAGTGGTATCACCAGGTCGTCGGCAAAGGCGAAGCCGTCATCGTCGACACCTGGTGGCAAACAGAAACCGGCGGTTTCTTATGCACCACCAAACCCGCGCTGGAGGCCATGAAACCTGGTAGCGCCGGTCCTGCGGCGCTGGGAATTTACCCGGTAATTTGGGATGAGAACGGCAACGAAGTCACCGCCGGTTCCGGAAATGCCGGAAACATTTGTATCCGCAATCCGTGGCCCGGCATCATGCAGACCATCTGGGGCGATTCGCAACGCTTTGTCAATCAATACTACAAAAAATATAATAAGCATCCGCACAGCAAGGACTGGCGCGACTGGCCATACTACGCCGCCGACGGCGCGGTATTGCCCGCCGATGGTTATTACCGGATTCTTGGGCGGGTCGACGATGTGATAAACGTTGCTGGGCACCGCCTGGGCACCAAGGAACTCGAATCCGCGTGCCTGACCATTCCGGAAATCGCCGAAGCTGCAGTCGTCCCGGTGGTCGATGAAGTGAAAGGCCGGGTGCCGGAAGTCTACGTTTCGCTGAAGCCAGGAATTCCGCCGAGCAAAGCGGTACAAGACAAAATCATCTCCACCATAGAAACCATGATCGGCAAGATCGCGCGCCCGAAAAAAATCCACATGGTGCCGGATATGCCCAAGACCCGTTCAGGGAAAATCATGCGGCGTGTGCTGGCTGCGATTTCCAATAATCTGGATACCGGCGACATCACCACGCTCGCCAATCCCGATATCGTCGCGCAAATTCGCGAGTTAGTGCAGGGCCGTGGAGTCGGTCCACTGAAAGATGGCCCCGAAGACATTAAGCGTTTCGGCGAGGAGGCCTGACAGAATTTCACAGGAATCTCCTCCACTTAATCGAGAGCCTTTAAGCTTCACCTTCGTTTATTGTGGAGCGGAGACGGTTGCCGCCGTTGTATCTGATTTTACTTTTGGATTTTCAGGCGCTGAAGATTTCTTTTTTGCTTTTGTCGCGCCGGAGCCTGCTTGATTAGGCGTGCTTTCTTTGCTCTTTCCCGTGTCGCTCCATTTTGTCTTGGTGGCGACTGCCTTCTCCGAAACCGGTTTCACATTTGGCGACCCGCCTGTATCTGCCTGCGAGGGTGCGCCTGCCTGCCCTGAACCAAGCTTGGAGACATCCGCTGCAGGTGTAGCAACCGCTCCAGCAGCGGTCGGTGAAGCATTAACCTGCGGCGCCGGTCTGGATGCATTCGCACTTGTGCCGGGTGTCCCACACCGTGCCTGAGTTTCGCTCAGCAATTCCGCATCAAGCAATGCATCTTGCCAGTGCGCGGAACATATTTGTCCCGCCGATAAACCGGTGGCGCCGTGCATCTCGGCTCCCGCAAGATTTGCACCGTCAATTTCCGCCCCGCGCAGGAGTGCGCCACTCAAAAATGCCCCCCGCAAATCCGCGTTCTTCAGGTCGGCATCCAGCAGAATCGTGTTTTTCATCTGCGCTCCCGCCAGAGTCGCTCCGCCAAGTTTTGCCGAAGACAAATCCGCGTCCTGCAGATTTGCAAAAGAAAGCACCGCATGGTCCAGTTTCGAATCGCGCAAGTCCGTCCGCGAAAGGTCCGTTCGCAGCAAACGTGCTCCGCGCAGGCTGATGGCATACAACGAAGATCCCGTCACCTTGGCAGTCGACAAGTCTGCATTGTCGAAATTTCCATAGGAAAGATCGGCACCGCGAAGATCTGTGGATATAAATTGAGCGCCAACGGCATTGGCTGATACCAGAACTGCGCGGTTAGCTTGCGCGCGATTGAAATTGGCCGAACGCATCACCGCTTCACGCATATTCGCGCCGCGTAGGTCCGCTTCCGAAAGGTATGCGCCCTCCAGATCGGCGCGCCAAAGCTTTGCATTCATCAGAAAAGATCGGTAAGCGCGTGCAAAACGCAAATTCATCTGATTGAGTCTTGCGCCCGGCGCCTCTGCCATTCCCGCTTCCGTCCAATTAGCGGCGGCTGGCGGTGTGGATATAACTGCTTCTGTCACGTCCGCATAAGGACGATAGCCCACACATTGAAATAGCTCCGAGGCCCATCGCCGAATGCTCGCCGACGAGTGGTCAGAAACAATGTCCTGATCCGCTGGCAATCCGCGAATCACCCCTAGTGAAATAACCAGCAAAACACCGCCGATGATCAGCGCCGCGCGCATGGTCAGCAGCGTCAGACGGAAGAAAGTCTTTGATTTTGCAATGCGGAGTTCTCCCGATCGCAACACGCGGGAGACGATATCTGGCAAGCCCGTGGCGGCCGCCACAGAAACTGTGATCAGCAGGACTTGCAGTAGCGTTCCGCGAAAATCCTGGCGCACCAGATAGCGTACCCAGAAAAGCAGCAACGTCGCGGGCACTATCCAATAGCCCAGCGCCATGGAAATTGCAGTCTCCAGCACTGCCAGTGGCGAGCGACCATCACGCAACCATCGAAAATGCTTGCGAATCAAGCCCATCAAAAACCAGGGACCGTCTCGTTCGGGTGTTTGTCCGTCCGGAAAAACGGCTGGAAGCGCTGCAATACTTCCCCACAAGCGAAGCAGCAAAAAATGAAACCGCAGGTACAACGCAAATAGCACCAGCGGCGCGCCAAGATAAAAGCCCGTCATAGGCAGCGCATTGCCAAGATATGCAGGCAAAGCGGACGTATTCAGAAGCAGGCGCGCATCCGTGGTAAAAACAATCATCAGGCAGCAAATGGCGCTCACCGCTAGAGTCGTGAAATAAAAGAATCTCGCTATTTTACTGGCATCCGCGATCGGATTGGTGCTGCTGAATTCCGCGACCGATTCCGGCAATAGCGCATCGAAAAGATTCGTGCCGCCAAGCCTGCCAACCCACAGCCCTTCCGCGCCGTATAGAGTCGCGCCCATAAGATTGGCACCGCGGAGTTCGGTGCCCAGCAAAGTCGCGTTGCGCAGATCGGCATGAACGAGATTCGTTCCTCGAAGATTCGCCATCGATAAATCCGCGCCAGTCAAATTCGCCTTGGTCAAAATCGCATCTTGCAGGTTCACACCGGTCAGGTCCGCGCCTGTGAGATTTGCTCCCGTCAAATCGGCTTTTGTGCCTGTTTCCCCTCCGGACTCCACCCACATTTTGTGTTCGTCCAGAATTTGCGCTAGTTCAATCAGTGGAATGCTGGAAGGTCGCGTAGCTACAGCGGTCAAATCTAAAGCATGCGCAGCAGAAACCTCAGAAAATTGCGCATCAGAAGAAAGCACATCTGACTGATTCGCGGTGGGCAAGTTACCGGCGTTCGCAGAAACTTCCGCGGCCATCGCTTTCGCAGGCTTCTCTTCGAGCGCAGCTAACATTTCCAATTTATCCATTTCGCTCACAGACATCTCGGGTTGATCCAGCGCCTGAATTTCACAAACCGTCCCCGTCTTCGTTTCAGGCTCATTCGCAATAGACATCTTTCTCCCCATTCGTTTTTCGTTCCGGCTGTTTCATCATCTCTTATGCACACCTTCATGTCGCCTGACCCAAAGTACAGGGGGCGCACAGATAACAACCTCACAATAATTACGCTGGGAATCGAAGTGGAAGTTAAAACCGAGGGTGCGGATCGCGCAAAAAATTAGAGCCGGGGCGCTTCGCTGAGGGGCCAAGGAGCCCCGGCTTATCCTGCCCGCCTCCGCAGTGTGCGAGCAAGAAACTTGTTACCGCAGAAAACTTTCAAGCCCGGACACCTGTTAGCAGCAGACGAGCATCTGCTTGCCGAATTTCGCTACGCCGGAGAAAAATTGCACAGCGTTGCCGTCGTTCTAGCGGGAAAAAGTTAAGCCACCACCCCAAACCTCTAGGCGCGTTCTTCTTCACTGCGCAGAAATTCGTAGCGCTCAATTGCAGCCACTACGCCTACGGCGCCTTCTTCGCGAGGTTCGGTACGTTGCACGCGTCCGAGACAGCGCACACGCACTGGACCTGCCAGAGTAATTTCATTTGGAAGAGTCAGGAGTATTTCAACAGCAGAACCTTCTTTTACGTCTTTTTGAAGGAAGAAATACACTCCGCGGGAGCTGACATCGCGGGATTCTGTGCTTGTTTCACCGACGGCCGCACCTGTAGTCCAACGAACGGTGAGCGGAAGGCGCATGGAAAAGCGCTGGGTAGTGCGGCGTTCTGAGCCGGTCAAAGCGGAACCTCCTGATCGAATGCAGTGTAGCCGGGTATCACATTGGGAACAATAGGACTGAGGGTACAAAAGAATTCACATCTTTGTGGGTACCAATGTACTAGGACGGGTCAATTCGAACCGCAAAACACACGGTCTTTACACTTAGGTCTGGTCAATTAGCCGGTGATGTATGGCGTACAAAGCCAACTCCAGGCGATCCGACACACCGAGCTTATCGAAGATATTGTGCAGGTGGTTCTTCACCGTTTGTTCGCTGATAAACAGTTTCTCGCCAATCTCTTTGTTACGAAACCCCTGCGCCACCAACTGAACGATTTCTTTTTCGCGATCGCTCAACAGCGGCTTCTCTCGCCGCGGCCCGGACTCCGAAGACTTGGAAAATGCCTTCATCACCTCGGCGGTCATACGATTGTCGAGCCAAATTTCGCCGGCAAAAACACGTTGAATGCTTTTCACCAGAAGATCAGTAGCCGATTGTTTCAAAACGACACCGCGAGCGCCCAGCCGCATCGCGCGCACTACATCGCGATCGTCTTCCGCAGCCGTTAAAACGATAACGCGTGTCGGCAGCGTGTCAAAATTCACCTCTTCGAGCACAGCGAGACCGTCTTTGTCCGGCATGCGCAAGTCCAGCAGCAGGATATCCGGCTTCAATTTGGCGAGCAGCTTGATGCACTCAACGCCATTCTGCGCTTCTCCGACGATGGACATATCCTCATCGGAATCCAGCAGCTTGCGGAGCCCGTCGCGAAAAATCGCGTGGTCATCCGCGAGGAGGACTCGTATTTGTTGTTTAGTTTTTGCCATGTCAACCGAGCGGAATTTCGATGATTAGTCGCGCTCCATGTCCAGGGTTCGATTCCACCGTCAGAATCCCTCCGACAGTACGCGCACGCTCCTTGATGGAGATGGGTCCCAACCGCAGGCGGTCCAGCTCATCTCCGGTGAATCGTCCTGCGAAGCTAAAACCTTCGCCGTTGTCGTCGACGACTAACACCAGAGCGCTGTCATCCTGTGACAGTTTTACCACGACATGGGAAGCCTTAGCATGCTTTTTTATATTGTTGAGTGCTTCACGATATATCTGGAAAATCTCCCGGCAAACGCGGTCCGGAGCGTGGATTTCGGCCGAATCGATCAGCAGGTCTAGCGCGACGATGGACTCGTTGCGGTAGCGCTCGGCAAACCCCCGCATCAAATCGACCAGGTCCGCGCTTTGCACCCGTAATGGGCGCAGGTCGGTGACCATGTGCCGCAACTCAGCGGACTCATTTCGCACCGTCTGTTGCAACGCCGCCAGGCTGCCTACAGACTCCTCCGGTGACGCTGCCACGCGGCGGCGCAGCACGTCTAGCTGTATCTCAATACTAAGCAAGGTCTGGAGGATACCGTCGTGGAGATCCCTCGAGATTCGGCTACGCTCTCCTTCTATGGCACGTGCCCGCAGGTGCCTTAGTAAGAAGATATTCTCAAGAGCCGGCCCTACGTGGCGGGCGATGCGTTCAAGCCAGGCTAGATCCGCTTTTTGAAAAGGCTTCCGGTGATCGCGTTGATTTATAAGGAAAATTCGACCCGCCGGTTGGCCCCCCTGGTCGAACGTCACGCTCATTAAAGAACGTAGTCCTAAGTCATTTTGAGTGGTTCCGGGCAACCTGGGCAAAGTCCTTAATTTGCGGTGGGTTGCCCGGTTCCATCCAAAGCCCGAACCCTCGCCTGTAAGGTTGTTCCAGCACACCGTAGCGTCCATATCATCCAGAAGAAATCCGTCGCAGCGCGACAGCGGCAAGGCCTGAGGAATGAGCCGTTCGCTTTCCCCGGCCTTCACGCGCCACAAGAAAATACGTTCTAGATCGACGTCCCGGAAGGCCAGCATGGCTTCTTCAGTGCGAAAAGCGCTGGCAAGCTCTTCCAGCAATAATCGCAAAGATTCGGCCAGCCCCTGGTCGACTTGCATGGTCCCGGTGATTCGCGACAAAAATTCGTTTTCCGCCACATATCGGCGACTTAAGTCCCCTAGAAAGGCCATTCCTCCGCCGGCTGCAAACGTAATCACGACAAGCGCGATCCAACCGATCGCGCGCATCCACCCGATCTGCCCCTCCAGCGCGGTACGTACTACTAACGCGAGGGAAAGCACGCCCGCAATGGGAATCGCGGAAGTAAGCCCCCACCGCGATCCCGATGCGTAGCACACGAATAGATACGGGAACCACAGGGCCACGGAAAATGGGCTGATGTATAAAAAGATGCCTAGGGCAAGAAGGTCTACCGCCAGCGGCAAATGCCAGAGCCGGCTACGAAAAACCCATTCAGCGGGAATAACAACCAGCGAAATTATCAGGTAGCCTATTAAGAAACTTAAAGCATAGCGAGGATATGTCGTGGCCGGTTGTTCAATGACCGCGATCAGCGCCAGTAGCACGCTGATAGGCCGCGCGTACACAATCTGGCGGCCAAAATTCATGCGTTCGGTTTCGTGGGGGCTCATGCGCGGGGACGCGTATCCTATGCCGTAGTCTAGCAAGCGTGCTCGCGCCGAAATGCACGCATAAAGTTCACGGTTTCCTGGATATAAACGTTTCGCGCAGTCCGAATCCAACAATCGATGCCAATAATCAGCAACTCGGCGGATTCGTTTCCCCTGAATGGTCGGAACCCAATCCTGACTAACCGTGCATCGAAACGCTGGGTGACAAT
>DASYJM010000081.1:0-41066 GCA_035996445.1 Candidatus Acidiferrum sp.
CCGAGAGGCCATGGAAGAAATCATGGGCCGCCCTCAGAAGCGGGAATAGTTATCGCGGTGCCCTCCCGCCAGCCTCCCATTTATTTGTTTATAGTCATTTATGTATCAATATAGTAATACATCTTATGAACTCCGCACGCCCTCCTTCTTGGCCCGCGCACGCTTGCCGCTGTTTTCGCCTCGCTTTCGCTTCTGTGCCATTATCCAATTTATTTTCAACAAGATCTGTACTCTTTGCACATCCCTGAACGCTCGCCCTTTGTTTCAACGATTTATGAACTCTTTGGGCGAAAACACTGGGGGGCTGGGGGTATCCGCCGGGTGTGCAATCCCGGGTAATTGCAGTCGAACCAATGGCGACGTTTCAGGGTTAGCTCTTCGTAGGTAACTTCATCCATGACCGATTCGGCACATACGCGAATGACTCCGCGTGGACGCAAATGCGCGCGGCGTTCAGGTTCGTCAGCGAGTAGTACCTCCGTTCCAGTTGCAGATGCGCTACGCGCTACTGTGGTCAGCCACTTCCACACACGCGGTTCCCCTAAAATAGAGCCTGGTTATGAGCTTCAACCTTCAAAGCGTCTGGAATCGTGTGCGCGTCGGGCGCATTCGTATTTTGTGGTTGGTGCTGGGCGCAATGCTGCTGGTCAGCGTGGTCCCTCTTGGTTTGTATCACCGTCAGGTGCTGCACCTCAGTCAGGGAAAATTAACGGACAACGAAAGAGTGCAGCAGACCGACCTCACGCGCTCACTCTCGCAGGAAATTCAATTCTTCGAATCCAATCTGACCCAGCAGTTGATGAGCGAGCGGCAAATCCTTACGCTGACTGGGCTCATCGACAATGTCGAAGATCCCGTCTCGGAACCAAAAGTAACTCGCTTGCTCGAGAATTTCGTCGACAGCAACCGCACTACTTTTATTTACCTCACCGCCGTGGGCCGCTCCGGGAAAGGGACCAGCGCATCCCAAGGAAATTTTCGCGCGGAGCAGGATCCCTTTGTCGCCAAAGCGCTGCAGCGTGCCTTTGTAACTTGCATGCAGTCGCAGCAGCTCAGCGTAGTGAAGTTCCGCAGCGATCCGTTGGCGCTGGCCCCCGATAACCGCCCCGCGTTCGTGATTGCCGTGCCATTGCGGGATGTGAGCGATCAGTTTAGCGGCATGCTTGCCGCCGTGGTTTCGTTGGACACCATTCTGCACCGCTTGCAGGAAGCGAGTGTTCGCGGCCGCACGGTGTTCGTTGTAGATCACTATGGGCATATAGTTGCGCATCCGGATACCAAGAACTTCGTGCCAGGCGCGGACGCCAGTGGCAACTCCCTGGTTAAGCAGGTGACGGCGCTGCCTCAGGAGCTGCGCAATACTGAAACGGTGCGCTTCACCGAGAAAGAAAAAAATCACACCGTGGAAATGATCGGCACTTACAGCACTTTCCCGGAGGTTAACTGGGCGGTGATTGCCGAACGCAGCTTGAATCACGCCCGTTCGGATGCCGGCATGGACGAGCTAAATCGCCAGGCTCTGGCATTCGTAAGCTTTGTGGCGATGGCGGCAATTGGTCTTGGATATTTCTTCGCGGTGGGAATCAGCGGCCCGATCCGCGGCTTGGCCGATTCCACTCGCGCTATCAGCCGCGGTGAATTTCACCAGCGGTCACCGGTGCAAGGCGCCGCGGAAATCAGCGAGCTGGCCGAAAATTTCAACAAAATGGCGGGCGACATCGAGGAATACATCGAGCGCCTCAAGGAAGCCGCGGAAGAGAACCGCGAGCTGTTTATCGGTTCCATCCGCATGCTCGCGGCGGCTATCGACGAAAAGGATCCGTACACGCGCGGTCACTCCGGTCGCGTTGCAAAATATTCCACACTGGTTGGCCAGGAACTGGGCCTTTCTCCGGAAGCCCTGGATACGCTGCGCATTTCAGCGCTGCTGCATGACGTGGGAAAAATTGGCGTGGAAGATCGCGTCCTCAAGAAGCCCGGCGCGCTGACCGCGGAAGAATTCGAGCTAATGAAGCAACACACCATCAAGGGCGCCAACATCATGCGCCCGGTTTCGCAATTGAAAGAAATGCTGCCGGGCATCGAGCTCCATCATGAGCACATGGACGGGCGCGGCTATCCGTACGGGTTACAGGGGCCGCAAATTCCGATGATGGCGCGCATTATTGGGGTGGCCGATACGCTGGACGCCATGACTACCAACCGGCCGTACCAGTCGGCGATGGATATCGATTATGCGTTGGACCGCATTAAGGCTCTGAAAGGCACGAAATTTGACGAAGAAGTTGTAAACGCGCTGGAAACAGCTATCAATGTAGGAAAATTGCGATTGAGCGCGGTTGAAGTGCAGGTCTGATTTTTTTGTTTCAGTTTTTTCTTTACTTCTTTTATTGCAACGGTTGTCCTAGTTCCCACTAACAAGTGTGCGCTGGGCGATTGCGATGGCGCACAAAAGTGTGACCGCTCCTCGCCGCAAGCCGCAGCGCCGATTCAGCGAGCGCGCGCTTCTGCTACAATTTCTGGGCGCGCCAAAAAAAGTGGCGTTCAACCGTATGATTTCACTTTTCGGGCCACCCGAACCAACACTTCTCGACAAGCTCAAAACTTCGGTCAGTAAGACCAAGAGCGTGCTGTCGGAGACTGTCGACACCATTTTTCAGGGCGAGCGCCAAATCAATCCTGCGCTGCTGAAGGAGCTGGAGACCGCTTTACTTTCCGCAGACCTGGGCGTGACCCCCACGCGAGAGATTCTGGAGGCGCTGCGAGAGAAAATGGACCGCAACGCACTGTCCAACGGAGAAGAGCTGAAGCGTGAGATCAAAGCGCACATTGTGCGCATCTTGACGGAGTCAAGAAGCGTAAATGTTTTTCAAGAACGCGCTTCCTTGAATGGCCACGGACCGCGAGTGATCTTTGTGGTGGGTGTAAACGGCGCGGGTAAGACCACCAGTATTGGGAAGTTGGCCAATCGGCTGAAACAGGAAGGATTGAGCGTGGTGTTATGCGCCGCGGATACCTTTCGCGCCGCCGCCATTGAACAACTAGAAATCTGGGCGCAGCGCAATGATATTGAAGTGATCAAGCAAAAGTTTGGCTCGGACCCCGCCGCGGTAGTCTACGACGCGATGGCCGCGGCGAAGGCTCGCGGAGCCGATGCCGTGATTGTAGACACCGCGGGACGCTTGCATACCAAATCGAACCTGATGATCGAACTCGAAAAAATGAAACGCACCGCCGCGAAAGTAATTCCTGGCGCGCCCCACGATGTGCTGCTGGTGCTGGATGCCACTACCGGTCAGAACGGTTTGGCGCAGGCGCGCGAGTTCACCAATAGCGTGGGCGTGACTGGAATCATTTTGACCAAGCTGGATGGCACCGCCAAGGGCGGCATCGTGGTAGCCATCGCGCGAGAACTGCGCTTGCCGATTCGCTTCGTGGGCACCGGAGAACAGATTAACGATATGGTTCCGTTCGACGCGCAAACGTACGCTGATTCCCTTTTCAATTAATCGTGGACGCCAACGCCATCGGGTACATGCAGCGCGCGATGAGCTTGGCGCGTAAAGCCACAGGGCTCGCGAGTCCCAATCCGCTGGTCGGATGCGTGCTAGTGCGCGAAGGGCAGATTGTTGGCGAAGGGTTTCACCAGTACGACTGGCGCGATCACGCGGAAGTGGTGGCCATCAAATCCGCGGGAGAAACAGCTCGGGGGTCGACGCTGTATGTAAATCTTGAACCGTGCAATCACACAGGGCGCACCGGGCCTTGCACCGAAGCGATCATCAAGGCAGGGATTCAGCGGGTGGTCGCGACCATCGAGGATCCAAATCCCGCCGTCGCGGGCAGCGGCTTTGATCGATTGAGAGCAGCGGGCATTGAAGTATTTACCGGAGTGCTGGAAGACGAAGCACGGCAGCTGAATGAAGCGTTTGCAAAATGGATTCGCAAGAAGCGACCGTTTGTCACGCTGAAGTCGGCGATGACGCTCGATGGCCAACTGGCATTGCCGCAAGCA
Source organism: Candidatus Acidiferrum sp. (assembly GCA_035996445.1). Classification (GTDB taxonomy): domain Bacteria; phylum Acidobacteriota; class Terriglobia; order Acidiferrales; family UBA7541; genus Acidiferrum. The sequence goes on from DASYJM010000081.1 coordinate 4,016, forward strand.
GGCAAAAGAAAAAGCAGCACGTGGATCACGTCGGAAGAATCCCGTGCGGAAGTACATCGAATGCGGAATGCTTCTGACGCGCTGCTCACTGGCATTGGCACAATATTGGCGGATGATCCGTTGCTAACAGATCGCAGCGGGCTGCCGCGACGACGAAGGCTGTTGCGCGTGATTCTGGATTCAAAATTGCGGTTGTCGCCCCGAGCGCGCGTGGTCAAGACTGCCGATGATGATCTGTTGGTATTTACCAGCGAAGCGTTGGGATCTTCGCGCGTACGAAGTTTGCAGAAGGCAGGCGTTGAAATTGTCAGCATGAAAAAGCGCGCAGGACATGTAGATCTGCATGCGGTGCTGAAGGAATTGGGGAGACGCGAAATTCTGAGTGTGCTGTTGGAAGCCGGCAGCGCTTTGAATGGCGCGGCGCTGGCGGCCGATGTGGTGGACAAAGTATTTTTGTTTTACGCGCCGAGATTCGCTGGCGAAACGCGTGTGCCGTTCGCTACGGCGAAAAATTTGAAGCATGCGCCGCTACGTGCTTTGAATATTCATCGGTTCGGGCCAGACTTTGCGGTTGAGGGAATGCTGCACGATGTTTACGGGAATCATTGAACATGTGGGACTGCTGCACTCGCTCGAACTAACTGACTTGGGCGGTCGCGTGGCGATTCATGCTCCAACTTTGACGGGCTCGCTGGCGGTGTCGCAAAGCATCGCCGTCAATGGGTGTTGCCTTACGATCACAGAGCTGCATGGAGAAAGATTTTCTGCCGATCTGTCTGCGGAGACGGTGAGTAAATCTTCTTTTGGCGCTACTCCTCCGGAATGGAAACGAGGCATGCACGTAAACCTGGAGCGACCGTTGACGGTCGGGCAGGAATTTGGCGGGCATTTTGTTTTGGGACATGTTGACGGGATTGGACGGGTGAGCGAGTTACGTCCCGAGGGAATTGGTGGTGAAAGCTGGAGATTCGGAGTGGAAGTGCCGGAGGAATTCGCGCGGTATGTGGTACCGAAGGGTTCGATCACAGTTGACGGTATAAGCCTTACGGTGGCGAGCTGGGACGGGCGAGTCGCGGAGATCGCGGTGATTCCCTATACCTATAAGCATACGAATTTGCGCGACCGTGTTGACGGCGATGCCGTGAATCTTGAGGCGGATGTGCTGGGGAAATATATTGAGAGTTATCTTGAAGCGCGAGAGAGAAGGATCGGGGAGAAGGAGGATTTGTAAGCTTTTTTGTGGGCGCTACGATTCACAAAGACCGGACAAATTCGTCATATGTTAAATCGAAAAGAGATTTCTCCACTCCGCGAGCCGACTGCGTCGCAGGAGCGAAGGAGAAGAAAAAGCGTCGACTCGCTCCGGTCGGAATGACCGTTTTTAACTTTATGGTTGAATCCTAGAATGATCGTTCCTGAGCGCGTATCGCTTTAACCGGGGCGGGCTTTGCTCCGGGCGCCGCGGAAATAAAGAATTAGGCCGAGGGCGACGGAAGCTGCGGTGCCGCCTAACAGTTTTAGCTCGAAGCCCAGTTTGTCGGAGGAATCGCCCGGCGGAATAAGTGAGAGGACGATACCTGCGAGCACCACGAGGAAACCGAGGCTGCTGGCCAGCCAGACTCCCGGTTTGCCGCCGGGGATCAAGACGGCTTGCGGATTTTCAAGGCGGTCTTTGCGGCCGGCGAGCTTGATGGCAGCAGCGTACATGTATAGAAACGGGATGAAGTAAAGAATGATGGCAGCGTCGACGAGGAATTGATATGCGCCGCGCGTCGTTTCGTTTACCTGGCTGAACAGCAACACCGCCGCGGAAACGGTGGCCTGTACGATGATCGAGACGTATGGAGTTTTCCAGCGAGGGTGAATTTTTCCGAACGCCGCCGGAAGATAGCGATCGATACCGACGACGAACGGCACGCGTGCAATTCCCGCCACGGTACTGCCGACGCCGCCGGCGTTGCCTACCGAAACAAACAAAGCAGCAAGCACCCCTACGAAGCCGATGCGCAACGCATTGGTACCGGCGGTGATGGCTTGAAACACGCCGCTGGTGGGCTCGACCTGTTCCGCAGGAATTAGGGTAAGCACGGCAAATGTGCCGATGATGTAGATGACGGCGATCAGCACGCCGGCAGTAAACACCGCACGAGGCAGAGTCTTGCGCGGATTGCGAATCTCATCGCTCATGGCGGAGACCAGCTCAAGCCCTGTGAAGGCGAAGGCGATCTGCGACCAGAAATTGACAGTGTTGAGATTCCAGTGCGGCATCATGTTGGACACGGTGAAATGCGTGACGGAACCTTGGCGCATATAGACCAAAGCCGCGATGACGGCAAGCATTAACAGAGGAATGTAGGTAGAAACGCCGCCCGCGTTTTGCAGCCACTTGCCAATGTTGAGGCCGATGATGTTCAGGACCACCGCGATGGTTAGCAGAATGAAAGAGCCCGCAAGCAAAAATGTTCTGTTTTGTGCGAGCGCGGCGCCGGCCGAGCCCGCAGCGTAACCGCTCATCGCGGCGCTCGCGAGCAATAGCCCAGGAAAATAAAAAACGGTGTAGATCCAGTAGGTCCATCCGGCGATGAAGCCGTGAAAGTCGCCGAAAGCTTCCTTGGACCAGACGTACAAACCGCCTTCATTAGGAAAGCGCGACGACAATTCGTTAATTACCAGTGCGGTAGGAACAAAAAAGAAGAGGGCCGCCAGTATCCAAAGGCTGATGGAAGATGTGCCGTTGTGTGCGGCAGCTGCCACCCAGCGCGGGCCAAGCACGGTGGCGATATTGAAAAACAATACATCCCAGAAGCCCATTTCCTTGCGAAGTTCTTTTATGGGATTGGCTGGGACGTTTTCGGTCTGGGTCACAGGGTGACGTCCATGGCGGGACACAGTTGATCCTGCGCAAGGAAATTATGGATGAAAGGATCTTTGGAATTTTCAAACTCTTCCCAGGTGCCGAAGAAAGATACTTTACCGTCTTGAAGAAAAACGACGGAGTCCGCGAGTTTCTTGGCGAGATGAGTGTCATGTGTGACAACGATCGAAGTTTTGTGGAAGGCTTCCTTCAGGCGGAGGATCAGGTCGCCCATGTGCGCAGCCATGATGGGATCCACCATGGTAGTGGGCTCGTCGTAAAGAATGGCTTCAGGATTTTGCGCAAGCGAGCGGGCGATGGCTACGGCGCGGCGCAAGCCGGTAGAAAGTTCACCCGGCAATTTGTCCAGCACCTGATCCACTTCCAAAGTTTTAGAAAGCTTTTCGACGTAGGCATCGATGTCGTCATCGGTAAGGCCAGGTTGGCCCTCCAGGGGGAAAGCGATATTTTCGCCAACGGTTAGAGAGTCGAACAGCGCGCCAGATTGAAAAACCATGCTGACTTTGCGGCGCACGGCTTGAAATTCCTCTTCGGTCCAGTCGGTGACATCCTGGCCATCGATAAAAACCTGGCCGGAGTCGGGCTTGAGGAATCCGAGAATATGTTTCAGCGAGACGGATTTGCCGACACCGCTGCGGCCCATGATGACGCAGGTTTCTCCGCGCTTCACGAAAAAGCTGACGTCATCGAGGACGGGGCGGCCGTCGAAACCTTTGCTGACGTTCTTGAATTCAAAGTAATTAGGGGCATCGTCTCCTGTGGTGGTGTTGACGGTTTGAAGCTCGGGAGTCGTGTCAGCCGGAAGAATGGGTTCGGGGATAGGAGGAAGTTCAATTTCCGGGTTGGCATCGGGTGCCTTCTCGTCGCTCACTTTTTTGGTGTCTCCCACAGGCGCTGAGCTTCCTCAAAATCAGCGGGCGTATTGATATTCCAGAATAAACGTCCTGCGCTATCAAATCGTTTCCAGACTGACTCGTCAAGCACTTCTGTGCGCACTTGTTTCACCGCTTGCGTGACTTTGCGCACGCCGCGGTCAAAGACACTTTTTAAGGGCTCCACAGCGCTAGTGCAATAGCAGGCGCAGAGAGGTTCAGGGCCATGGGCAGAATGAGGGAGGATTACTTGAGTTTCTTTGTCGCTCGCGCGCGCAAGCGCGACAAGAAACTGGAGCCATTCGGCGGTGAGGAAGGGCATGTCACAGCTGAGAATGAGATTCCATTGATATACGGGCGCGGTCGCTGCGGTGTGTTGCAATGCGGTGATAATGCCGCCGAGAGGGCCTTCGCCGGGCCATTGATCTTTGATGATTTCGAGTTGGCCGTCGAGGTCGGCGTATTTCTGAGCGGCCGCGACAACTGCAACTTCGGAAACGCAGGTTTGGGCGAGCGCGACAATATCCAGCAACAACGGCCTAGCCCCAAAACGAACGAGCGCCTTGTCGCGGCCAAAGCGCGAACTCGCGCCGCCAGCTAGAACGTAGGCGCGCACATCCAAAGTGGGATTCAAAGGCAAGTTGTTCTGAAGAACTGCCGCAACCTAAATCATAAGGCTGCGGTCGAAATAGTGCCAACTCGTTACCGCTGAAACAAATCAAGGGGACCAACTTCTTCTCCTTGACAGCCTAGGAGACCACAAATAGACTTCGCCTAGACACTCTAGGAGGGCTAGCTTGGGGAATAAACCGGTTGACGTATTGTAAGGCACGCTGGACATGTTGATTTTGAAAGCGGTGTCCCTTGGGCCGCTACATGGGTACGGAGTGCTGCTGCACATCCAGCAGATTTCAAAAGATCGGCTGGAGATTCAACAAGGCTCTTTGTATCCCGCTTTATATCGGCTGGAGCATCAGGGGTGGATCGCGAGTGAATGGGGCGAGTCGGAAAATAAAAGGAAAGCAAAATACTACCGGCTCACAGCGGCAGGTAAAGGGAAACTGCTAAACGAGACTGAAAAGTGGAACCGCATGGCGGATGTCATCGCGGGAATCTTGAGCACGAAGCGGGAGGAAGTATGAGCAGCTGGAGCCGCATTCGTTCGTGGGTGCGCACGGTGATACGGCGCCCTGAAATGGAACAGGAAATGGACACGGAGCTGCAATTCCATATGGAGGCCTATGCGACGGACCTGGTGCGAAGCGGCGTTCCCCACGAGGAGGCGATGCGCTGTTCGCGGTTGGAGTTTGGGGGCGTCGAGCGCACCAAGGAAGAATGCCGCGACGCACGCGGGGTAGGCTTCGTCGAAACATTTTTGCAGGACCTGAAATATGGCGCACGAACTCTACGCAAATCTCCGGGCTTCACGATTATTGCCGCGTTGACGTTGGCTCTGGGCATCGGAGCCAACACGGCAATTTTCAGTTTGGTCGATGGAATTCTTTTGCGTCCGCTGCCGTATTCGAATCCGGAGCAACTGGTTAGTGTGAAAGGAACCTATCCGAAAGGTGGGTTCGTAGCCATGCGTGAGCACCTGCACACCATGGATGTCGCCGCGTATTCCGAAGATCACGAATTCAATTTAACGGGATATGGAGAGGCGGTGCGTTTGCCAGGCACGCTGGTATCCGCCGAAATGTTCTCGATGTTGGGCGCGCGACCGGAACTGGGTCAAACGTTTTATCCCGGCGCGGATGGAGCGGGTCAGGATAATTTCGTAGTCCTGAGCCATGCGCTTTGGCAACAACATTTCGCGGGGGATCGCGCAATTATCGGACGCGTGATCGAACTTGAGGGCGTGGGACGCCAAGTGCTGGGCGTGATGCCGGCCGACTTTCGTTTTCCTTCGGCAAGGACCGCTCTTTGGGTTCCCTTGCACAACGATGCACGAAACACTGCGGTCTATTGGGCGGGGGACTTCATGCCGGTAATTGGCCGGCTGCACGCGGACACGAAACTGGAACAGGCGCGAGCGGAAATTAAAATGTTTCAGTCGCGAGTGACGAAAATGTTCCCGTGGCCAATGCCCGCTAAGTGGAATGCCGATGTGAGCGTGGTTCCCTTGCGAGACGGGATGGTTGCCGACGTTCGCGGGCGGTTATTGATACTGCTGGGGGCAGTGGTTCTGGTGCTGCTGATCGCGTGTGCGAATGTTGCCAATCTCACTCTTTCACGCGCGACCACGCGAGAAAAGGAAATTGCCATTCGTTCGGCGCTGGGTGCCGGACGCAAAAGAATTGCAACGCAATTACTTACAGAGAGCATATTGCTGGCTGGATTCGGCGGGGTACTGGGACTGGTGTTTGCAAAAGGCGGATTGTGGCTGCTTAAAGCTACCTTGCCGACAGACATGCCGCGATTGATGGATGTGCATCTGGATTGGCGTGTTTTGGTTTTCACGGCTGGGCTGGCAATTTTAACGGGATTTTTCTTTGGGCTCGCGCCGGCTCTCCAGTCTTCGCGGGTTGCTCCCATGGAATCGCTGAAATCGGCAGGGCGCGGCGCGGCAATATCCGTTTCTCAACGACTACGCAGCACTTTGGTGGTTGCAGAGGTGGCATTTGCGGTGATGCTGGTGCTATCCGCGGGATTGTTGATCCGAAGTTTCTGGGCGCTATCGCACACCAACCCTGGTTTCAAGTCCGAGCATTTGTTAACAGCGCGCATCGCTCCCAATGAATCGTTTTGCGAGGAAGTGGGGCGATGCCTGGCGTTTTATCGCAGTGTTGTAAACCAGGCGCAGGCATCACCAGGATTCGCGGGCGCGGCGCTGGTGAACACGCTTCCGCTGGGCGGCAGAATTACCAAACGCAACGTGGATGTTGAGGAGCATATTGCCGCTCCCGGCGAAAACGCTCCGCTGTTCTGGCTCGATGTGGTCACTCCTGACTATTTTCGCGTGATGGGGATTAGCGCTTTAGCGGGAAGAGAATTCAAGGACGCGGACGAAGCGGGAAGTACGGTGGCGGTAGTGACCGCGAGCACGGCGCGGCGTTATTGGCCGGGTGAGAATGCCATCGGAAAGCACATGCGATTACTTAAAGAGAAGGAATGGCGTACGGTGGTCGGAGTGATTCCGGACGTGCGCGCTTTTGATATTCAAACGAGCGAACCGGAGTGGATAGAGGGCACCGTGTATGTTCCCTACAATTCCAGCGCGACGCTTGAAGACGGCAGGGTACCGGCAGAGATGACGATAGCGGTGCGGACAAATTTGGATGCGGCGCAAGCGGAGTCGACGCTGCGACGAATCGTTAGCGGACTGAATCAGGAAGTTCCAATAAGCGAAATGAAAACGATGGAGAAGGTGGTGTCCGAGGCGGTAGCTACGCCGGCTTCCACCACTTCGCTGTTTGCAACGTTTGCATCACTGGCGTTGGTGCTGGGCTTGATCGGGATCTATGGAGTGCTGGCGTTTCTCGTGTCGAAGCGCACTCGGGAGATCGGTATTCGGGTGGCGCTGGGTGCCAGGAGGCAGGACCTATTGTGGCTGGTGATGCGCGAAGGCGCGAAATTTTCTTTTGCGGGTATCGCGCTGGGATTGGCCGGGGCCTTGGTGGTCACGCGGTTGTTGGCGAGCGAGCTGTATGGTGTGAGTCCGATGGATGCACTCACTTACTTCAGTGTCACGGGCGCAATGGCGGCGGTGACGCTACTAGCTTGCTATGTGCCTACGCGACGGGCGATGCGTGTGGACCCTTTGACGGCCTTGCGAGAAGACTGAGGAAATTTGCAAGAAAACGAGCAGCTAAATCGCAACCACCGGCCCGATTTGTGTAAGCATAGTTTTATCAATAATTTGCGACGATGCAGAATATGAGTGTAGTGCACTCATATTTCTCTGGGAAAAGCGTTGACTTCACTGGGTACTCTGTTATATTAGCAGTCGACCGTGAGGAGTGCTAATTCCCTTCCTCCCGGCACAAACCGCAACATTTACCTACGGAGGTTTTCTCAAGATGGCAGTGAATCTTACACCGCTCCACGACCGTGTGATCGTGCGGCGCATTGAAGAAAAGGAAAGTGTGAAGGGTGGCATCATCATCCCGGACTCCGCCAAAGAGAAGCAGCAAGAGGGCGAAGTGATTGCCGTGGGGCCAGGCAAGCGGGAAAAAGATGGAGTTCATCCGCTAGACGTGAAGGTTGGAGATCGCGTGCTGTTCGGCAAATACGGTGGAACAGAAATCAAGATCGACGACGAAGACCTGCTCATCCTGCGCGAAGAAGAGATTCTCGCAAAGCTGGGTGGACAGGCTAAAGCTGCAAAGAAGTAACGTTTGTCTAACATTTAGTGGGAAACAGTGGCCGGTTTTTCGAAGCGTTCGGATGAAACCGGAATAGTTCGGGTAACGGGAATTACGCAGATATTCAGGCAATAAAAGAAAATTTAGTCAATCAATCAGGAGGAATTACCAGTATGGCGAAGCAGATAGTAACAGGTGAGGCGTCCCGCCAGGCGATTTTGCGCGGCGTGAATGCTCTTGCCGACGCAGTGAAGATTACGCTCGGCCCCAAGGGCCGCAACGCAGTAATCGAAAAGAAGTTCGGCGCGCCGATCATCACCAAGGACGGCGTAACGGTAGCCAAAGAGATCGAGCTGAGAGATCCGCTCGAGAACATGGGCGCCCAGATGGTTCGCGAAGTGGCTTCAAAGACCAGCGATGTGGCTGGCGACGGAACCACCACAGCGACGGTACTGGCGCAGGCGATCTTCCGCGAAGGCGTGAAGACCGTAGCGGCAGGATCAAGCCCGACAGCTCTGAAGCGTGGTATTGAGCGCGCGGTGGAAGTTGCCGTGGAAGAGATCAAACGTCTGCACAAAGATGTGAAGGGCGACATGATCGCGCAGGTTGGCACCATTTCCGCCAACAACGACAAGCAAATCGGCGGCATCATTGCCGAAGCGATGAAGAAGGTCGGCAAGGACGGCGTCATCACCGTGGAAGAGTCCAAGACCATGGAAACGACGCTGGAAGTGGTCGAAGGTATGCAATTCGACCGCGGCTACCTGTCTCCTTACTTCATCACCGATCCGGAGCGCATGGAGTGCATTCTGGAAGACTGCCGCATCCTGATCCACGAAAAGAAAATCAGCTCAATGAAGGATTTGCTGCCTTTGCTGGAGCAGACCGCCAAGATGGGCAAGCCCCTCTTGATCATTGCTGAGGACGTGGAAGGCGAAGCGCTGGCCACGTTGGTCGTGAACAAACTGCGTGGCACGTTGCAATGCTGCGCCGTCAAGGCTCCTGGCTTTGGCGACCGCCGCAAGGCCATGCTGGAGGATATCGCGACGCTCACGGGCGGCAAGGCGATTACCGAGGACCTGGGTCTGAAGCTGGAAAATGTGAAGCTTGAGGATCTGGGCCGCGCCAAGAAAGTCACTATCGACAAGGATAACACCACGATCGTGGAAGGCTATGGCAAGTCCAGCGACATCGAAGGACGCGTCAAGCAAATCCGTTCGCAGGTGGAGAACACCACATCCGACTACGACAAGGAAAAGCTGCAAGAGCGGCTTGCCAAGCTGGTCGGCGGAGTGGCGGTCATCAAGGTGGGCGCGGCAACCGAAACCGAGCTGAAGGAAAAGAAGGCTCGCGTTGAAGATGCCATGCATGCAACCCGCGCAGCCGTCGAGGAAGGCATTGTTCCCGGCGGAGGCACGGCGCTGCTGCGCTGCATCTCGGCGATCGATAAGCTGAAGCTTCAGGATGACGAAGGTGTTGGCGTCGGCATCGTGAGGCGCGCTCTCGAAGAGCCAGCTCGCCAGATCGCGCACAACGCCGGAGCTGAAGGCGCTGTGGTGATCGGCAAGGTCCGCGAGTCGAAGGAAGAGAACTTCGGTTTCAACGCGGAAACCGGCGAGTACGGCGACATGGTGAAGATGGGCGTTATTGACCCCGCCAAGGTTACCCGTCTCGCGTTGCAGAACGCGGCTTCGATTGCCGGCCTGATGCTCACGACGGAAGCGCTCGTCGCTGAGATCAAGGAAGACGAGAAGAAGTCGGCTGCGGCCGGCGGTGGTCCAGGCGGCCCCGGCGGTATGGGTGGGATGTACTAAGAGAACGACAACAAGTGATGTGCAAGAAGGGCGTCCGGGAAACGGGACGCCCTTTTTGTTTTCCACGCGGACGCCGGCGAGCGCAGTGAGTTCACGCTGTTTGCGGCGTTCGTTGACGCCTTGCGGTTGCATCCCTAAGATGAAGCGTCCAGAAGCTGGATGACGCTTAGTGATTGACCAAACCATCTCACACTACCGGATCGTGGAAAAGCTCGGTGGCGGCGGCATGGGGTGGTCTACAAGGCCGAAGACAGAGTGCTGGGTCGCTTTGTCGCGCTGAAAGTCCTGCCTGATGCAGCGCTTGCGGATCTTTTGACAATATCGAGCTTGAACAGCAAAATCGGTTTCCTGCAGTAAGCGGGAGACGCGCTCGGCACTCATACCAGGTTTACCGTAAGCCGTTTAGAATCTGCATTCACCTGCACCAACAATCGTGGCCCCTTTACCTTAACTGGGGCCTTTTTACCTGTCCGGCGGTACAGTTCAAGTGGAAAGACCAGCGAAATTGGGCCGAAACCTCTACCCCCCCGCCGGTGTGACACAAATGCCTTATTTCTATAGAGATAGGTCATGCCGATATGCACAGCAGGGTACTAGTAGAGTCGTTTGAGGTCAAAAATGTGTCTTATGTACCATCGATTTTGGCTGCCCCAAGGTGTCAAATGGTTCAGGTGCGAGACGCTCAATCAAGAGCGACAGCGGCCGGCACAGCAGGAACAAGAGCAGCTTTAACAAGTACGTGCTACCCAAGGGGACTGAGACCAAGCCAATGACTAAAACTGACGACAAGAGCCGCAAGTGGATGTGGTGGTTCCTGGTATCAGTGGTTGCCGCGCAGTTGTATTTCGTAAGAGAACTGCTGGCAGCCTTCGCGTTGTTCGCCGCCGGGTTCGCCGTGGTCGCCGTTTTGGTTTCCGGCATCTACATGATGCAAAAGGTCTGGGAAGTCGGAGTGGCGCGCATGGCCGAACGCAGAAGTCCCGCCGCGAGTATGGCGCGTCGCGCAGCCGCCGCTATGGAAGAACTGGGAAGCCGCCCGTTCCGGCGTCCGATATAATTTTCACGGTTAAATTTGATACCCTGGATTTGGTGACAGATTTTCTGGCTTCAGCCAGAGCACCACGGAATCGTCGATTAAGTTCCGTGAAAAAGACCAACCGTCCTGAGAGAACGGTTGGTCTTTTTAATTTACCGGCGATTATCCACCACGCTGCCAGTTGCCTCGCACCAACTATTTGGAGCCAGCGAATCCCTGCAATTCCTGATTCCAATTAACCACCACTTTCACGTTGCCCCCCTCAGGATCTTTAATCCGCTCCACCACCACGATGCGATGGCCCCCGGGCGCAAGCGTATAGTTCGGACCCGCGGCGTCATTCCAGATATCCCCTTGATACAGCACCCGGGACTTTCCGACGCGGAACGGTGAAACTAGAACTTCAGTAGCCCACAGCGTGCCCGCGTTTTCGTAAACCAGCTGCTTCCCATCATGCGACCACACTGGATGATTTCCGCCATCCGTCGAAACCTGAATCTTTTCGCCCGGGCCCGGAAACCGTTGCACATAAACCTCAGCTCGACCGGACTCGGTCGAAGTATATGCCAACCAATTACCGTCCTTCGAGAAGGCTGGTTGGTTGACATGAAATTGCGAGACCAGGTACGGATATGGCTTTCGATCGCCGCCCAGCGGCAGCATCCATATTTCGTACTGGCCGGAGCTTCCTAAACGTTCGTACGCAATTAGCTTTCCGTCCGGCGACCACGTTTGCAGATGAAAATGCGATTCATTCTTCATCAGCGGCTCTTCCTGGCCGCTGCCATCCACGGCAACCATGAAAGCCTGCTGCCGTCCATTGGAAGCGAACGCGATGCGCTTCCCGTCCGGAGACCAGACGGGTAGTTCATCTTCACCAGGTGCGAACGTGATTCGCCGCAATGCGCCGCGCTCAATGTCATACACCCAAACGTCCGGGTCGGGCAGGCGCACTGTCAGCGCCAACAGCCTCCCGTCGGGAGAGAACCGTGGAGATTCGTAAAGATTCGGTTTGACGGGCAGCGGCTGCACTTTGGCATCGTGCTCGGCCAGAACCAGGCTGTTTTCCACCGCCTGCTTTCCGCCATTTACATAGATGAGAGTGCCGTTGTCCGACACGTCGTACTGCGCGAATCCAGTTGCAGGCTGCATCAGCACGTCCTGCACGACTACCGCGGGCGAGCCGGCCGTCTCCAGCTTACCGACGTCAAACTCTACCGCCATTAAATTACCAGCGCGCATATACAACAAATGGTTTGGAGCAAAAAAATGCGCATCAGCGCCTTTGGCCACGATAACTTTCCGTTCGTCGGACCCGATTCTTTGCGCCACCAGGGCTCCATCGTCCATGTTGCCGCCCGAAAACGCAGTGAACAGCAACGTTTTGCCGTCCGGGAGAACGTCCGGAGAAAAATCGGCGAACTCACCTTTACCCGCTTGTAGCTTCGTTACGGGTTGTGGTGTTCCTCCGTTATCACTGACACGAAGAATTCCTGAACTCGACGAAGGCGCGTAGTAAATGTTGTGATCTGGGCCCCAGCTCAGTCCTTTCGGATTCGATATGCCTTCCGCAATGACCACTGGACTGCCACCATCGAGCGAGATCTTTTTCAGTTTGCCGGCAGCAAAAAAAGCCAGCCACCTCCCATCCGGCGAAAACGCTGGATTCACGGCGCCTTCCGATCCGCCGATGGGAACCGCCGAAGCCGAATTCATGTCTCGAAGGTACAGGCGCGGGCCGTCCGAGCTACTCGCGCTGAGAGCGATGCGGGTTCCGTCGCGTGAAATCGCGACCGTGCGTAGGACGGAATTGAGAGAGGTGCCAGGCGGAGGTAGAATGGCGAAGCGTATGGGCAGGTTCTCGCGCGCGCTTCCGGAGTGCAACAGATTTGCCAGTAAAAAACCTGCCGCTACCAGCAACGCCGCCAACGCGAATCCAGCCAGTGTTTTAAGCGCTCGATTGTCTTTCAACGGAGCGACAAGGGAACTCGGCGCCACGCTGATGCCGGAGCCTCTCATTGCGGCCGTGCGGCCTTCGATCACATTTTCGATGGCAATGCGTGCTTCTCCGATGGATTGCAACCGTTGGCGTGGATCCTTGTTCAAGCACCGGCGGATCAGTTGTTGAATTTCGCTTGGCACATTAGCCGGCAGATAGCTCCATTCAGGTTCACCGCGAATAACCGCTGCCAGAGTGTCTGAAACGGTATCGCCTTTGAACGCCATTTTGCCGCCAAGCATCTCGAACGCCACGGCGCCGAAAGACCAGATATCCGCGCGCCGGTCCACCACTTTTCCGCGAGCTTGTTCTGGCGACATATATGCGGCAGTGCCAAGAATCAATCCCGCTTTGGTTGCCGCGGCAGTTAGTGTGGGAGAATTCGAGATATCGGCGGGATTAGCCTCATCCGACAGTGCTTTAGCTAAACCGAAGTCCAGCACTTTGACCGTGCCGTCCTGCTTGATCTTTATGTTCGCAGGTTTCAAATCGCGGTGCACGATGCCACGTTCATGAGCATATTCCAGCGCTTCCGTAATTTGCTTCATGATGGGCAGTGCGTCTTCGACAGGCACTGCGCCTTGCGCGATGCGGTCGCCGAGTGTCGGACCCTCCACCAACTCCATAATTAGTGCAAGCATGGCGGAAGATTCTTCAAAGCCATAAATGCCGCCGATATTGGGATGATTCAGAGCCGCTAGAAATTGCGCCTCACGAGCAAAGCGCGCCATGCGAACCGTGTCGTGCGCGGTGGCCTCGGGAACTACCTTGATGGCCACTTCGCGGCGCAGCCGCGAATCGTGGGCGCGGTAGACCTCGCCCATGCCGCCCACGCCCAGCGGAGCCACGATGTGGTAAGGACCTAGTTGTGAGCCAATCAGAAGAGCCATGCGCGGCCAGATTATACTGCTCTTCGCGTGAATTTCATCTCCGCTTCAGAACATGCGGTTTGAACTGGTGGACCAGACTGAATGACGACACGGTAGCTTTGGAGATATGGAAGCTCCCGTTGTTCAAGTCAAGAACTGAAGCGAAATGCTCGCGGTCCTCAGCTTGTGCGCCGGGTTCCTTGACGGATGGGATGCCCGACGTTAGATTGGAAATGTAATGCACCTCGGCAAGAAAAACGCGAAGTACCGCACTGTCAGCCAACCGCTCAACGGCTTGCGGCAGCGCACGCGCGCGCGAATGTCCGCCGCAAAACTCGGCCTGGCCGTCATCGGCAGCCTGTTTTTACTTTGGTCTGCTCCCTCGAGCCGGGCACAAACGATCAATTCGGCTCCGCCGGCACCTCCGCCGACAGCTCAACCGCAACGAGGCCTGGCCCCGCCCACGAACATTACCGTGGATGCCAGTGAGCCCATGTTTACGACCATGTGTGCGCTGTTGGCTTCCGGCTTTGAGGCCGATATTAGCGCCGAAAATTGGCGCCCGCTCCGCGCTCAGCTTCGCGATCGCATGCAACACCAGCAAGGCCCGGCCGTCGAAGCCATTCGCGAATATTACAAGCAGCACGACTCGGCCGATCCCGGCGCCGCTCTTTCCCGCTATTTGTGGTTTGGCCTGGTGGCTGGTCCCGCGCCGGATTTCAAACCCAGCATGCGGCGCGAGGATCTGCCGCCCGAAGTATTGGCGCTCGAAGGCTTCAACGAACTGCTTTCCAAATATTATCAGGAACAAAATATTCACCAGCTATGGCTTCAAATGCAGCCCGGCTACAACCGCGAAATCGAGCGCATGCACGACGCCGTTTCACAAATTGTGTTTATAGCCAGCGGGTATTTGCGGGCCATGGCCCGGGCGTCTGAGCAACGCACGTTCACCATAATCGTTGAGCCGCTGGTCGGCCACATCACCAACGTCCGAAATTTTGGCGATCACTATGCGATCGTGCTCAGTGGCGCCGATGATATTCCCGCCGATGTGGTGCGCCACGCTTATCTGCACTTCATGCTCGATCCGTTGCCGCTGCGTTATTCTCACGTTGTCGCAGTAAAAAAACCCTTGTTTGAAAAAGCCGCCAGCGCCCCGCGGCTAGCACCAGACCTGAAAGACGATTTTCCTTCTTTCTTCGCGGAATGCATGGTGCGCGCCGTGGAACTGAAATTGAGGAAAATGTCACCTGGCGAGCGCGACGCCGCCCTCGAGCGCAATGACGCCGACGGCTACGTTTTGGTACGCCCGCTTTTCGCGGCGCTGCCAAAGTTTGAAGGCTCCGATCCATCCATGGAACTGTATTTCCCTGATCTGGTGCGCTCCATCGATGTCGCTGCCGAGCTGAAGCGCGTAAGTACGCTGCAATTTGCGCCTGTCGATCGGCCTCGAAATACCAGTGACTTGAATATCGAAGAGGTCGCGCGCCGCCGTGCTGCCGCCATGCCTGCTACGGTCCCGAATGATCCCGACGCTATCGCTGCCCTTACGGAAGGCGAGCGCCGCATCGCCGAAAAAAACGCACGTGCCGCGGAGGCTTCGTTCCAAAAAGTGGTGGCGAAGTATCCAGACCAGCCGCGCGCCTGGTATGGCCTTGGCTTGGTTGCGCTTCTGGATCATGATGGTCCGCGCGCGAAAGAAGTTTTCGGCCGTCTAACTACCGGAGAGCATGCCGCCACTTCTGACCCCATGGTCCTGGCCTGGTCGCATATTTACCTCGCACGGATTTATGATGGGGAAGGCCAGCCGCGCCAGGCCGAGGCGGAGTATCAGGCGGCGTTAACCGTGCAGGGCGGCCCGGAACAGGCACGTCAGGCCGCGCAAAAAGGTTTAGCTGATACCGCTCGGGAAAAGTCCGTGGAGCGCCCTTGAATTTCCGGCGCTCCAATCGATTTTAAAGGAACCAACACCAATCGGGTGTGAGCCCGCACATCCGATGGTGAACTCTACAGGAGAAATCACATATGAAGCTAGATAGGAACACGTGGCTCACGACGGGCGCGCTGGTGGCGATTATGCTAACAGCGCCCGGACGGAACGTAGCGCAATACCCTGCCAGTAATAAACAGAATCCTCCGCCCGCCAATAACCAGAATCCGCCCGCCACATCGACGGACAAATCGAAGGCCAACAATTCGCTCACGCTCGATGATCCTAATGCCGCGCCGGTCAATGCCGAAGAAGATGCGGCCTTCAAGGCCCTTTCAGACGTGCCCTCAACCGATCAAGCCAAGCGCATCGAGCTAGGCGAAGCTTTTTTGCAGAAGTATCCAAACAGCCGCTATCGCTCCCCGGTATACGGCTCGCTCATCATGGCTTATGTCCAGAGCGGACAGGTGCAAAAAATGGAAGAGACCGCGGACAAAGAGATTGCGCTGAATCCCAACGACGTTCAGGTTTTGGCGGTAGTCGCCCAGACGCTTCCACGAGCCATGAATTCAAAAACTCCGGAGCCCGACAGAGTTTTGTCCAAAGCAGAACAGTACTCCAAAAAGGCTATAGAACTGACCCCCACCATACCGAAGCCTGCCACCGTGAGCGACGATTCTTTCACCCTGGTCAAGAACCAGACATTAGGCATGGCCCACGGTGGTCTCGGCCTCGTGTACATCCGGCGCGGCAAGTTCAGCGAAGCCATTCCCGAGTTGAATCAGGCCGTGACCATCGACCCCACGCCCGATCCCGTAAACTATTACCTGCTGGGGATGGCCAATGCGAAAACCTCGCATTTCGACGACTCAATAGCTGCTTACAACAAATGCGCTGCGACCGCTGGCGCCATGCAGGAAACGTGCAAGAAGGGCGCGGAGGAATCCAAGAAACTTGGGGGCACCCAACTTAGCGCACCAAAGTAACGCCTTATTCGGATTGCCGGTGTGTGCCTGAGATGACCCCCGCGAATGACGCGCTTTTAGAACAACGCTTGGGCCACAAATTTGCTCGCCCTGCGCTTTTGCACGACGCGCTGACGCATAGCTCGGCAATCCCCGAAATGCGCGCCAGTCAGGCTGACTTTTATAACCTGGGAGTCGCTGTAAATAACGAACGCCTTGAATTTCTCGGCGATGCTGTGCTCGAACTGCTCACCAGCGAATACCTCCTGGAGGCTTTTCCGGATTGGACAGAAGGCCAACTCTCCAAAAGCCGCGCACGCCTCGTAAATGCGCGTTCGCTCGAAGCGGCTGCGCGACGCTTGCTGCTAGGTGATCACTTGCGCCTCGGCCGCGGAGAAGAAAAAACTGGCGGCCGCGAAAAGCATACCCTGCTGGCGGACGCTTTCGAAGCCGTACTCGCCGCCATTTATCTGGATGCCGGCTTGGCTGCCGCACGAGAAGTTTTGCGCCATACGCTTTTTGAGCAAGCGTTCGAAGAAGCTGGCGAGCGCATGGCCGAATCCGACCGCAAGTCCGCGCTTCAGGAGCTTCTGCAATCACGCGGCCAGCTCCCCGCGGAATACCGTGTGGTCGGCCAGTCCGGTCCGGATCATCAGAAAATTTTTAGGATCGAAGTTTGGGTAAATGGTTCGCGCCTGGCAAGTGCTGAAGGCGGCACAAAAAAAGAAGCCGAGCAACGCGCGGCTCGCAAGGCTCTCGTGCTGTTAGAGCTTGCGAAATAATCGCGCTTGCTGCCACAGTGGTTGCTCAGCAGTCACGTCGAACTCTGCAATTTTGAACGCATGATCGTGGAGGCTGGACCGCTATGGCGGACCGCACAGAAGTTCCGGTCGAAGGCGCATTACCCGAAGACGCGCCGCCAGCGAATCTTCCCGCTGAAAATACGCCGGAGGAAAAAGCTCCTGCCGGGTCAAGGCATTCCTCTATCTATCGCGAGCAAACTACTTTTTCCGAATACCTCGAATCCTTGCTGGTCACCATTATCCTGGCACTCTTCGGCACCAGCTTCATCGTACAAGCCTTCAAAATTCCCTCCGCTTCCATGGAGAAAACCCTGTTAATCGGCGACCATCTCTTGGTTAACAAATTTATTTTTGGCGGCCAGGGCGCCTGGTATGAAAAATTCCTGCCTTATCGTTCTTTGCAGCGCGGCGACATCATCGTTTTCAAATATCCATACCTGGATCACCCGCATTATGTGAAACGTGTCATCGGTTTGCCCGGAGATCATGTAAAGCTCGTCGACCAGCAGGTGTACATCAATGGCCAGCTGTTGAATGAGCCTTACGTCGTGCATGATCCGGGCGTTCCTTACGATCCCTTCAATTATTCGTTTCCGCCTCTCCGCGACCAGATGATTCCTCTGAACGTCATCAACGAATGGCGGCCCCAGTTGCGCAAGTATGTTCAAGGAGATGAAATGGTCGTTCCTCCCGGCAAATATTTCGCCATGGGAGATAATCGCGATCACAGCCAGGACAGCCGCTACTGGGGATTTGTCGACCGCGAAGCCATCATGGGCCATCCCTTTTTAATCTACTGGTCCGTCGACGCCACCAGTGCCGATTACGCCGGCGACAGCACTTTCTGGCAGCGCCTGTTGGGAATCGTCGACACCCTTATTCATCTTCCCGCACGCACCCGCTGGCATAGAATGTTTCACACCGTCCATTAGCAACGCATCATGTGACTCGCTCGTATGACCAAATCGATGACCTCTTGGGGCGCGCCTTTCAGGAGCCCGCGCCCTACACATTTTTGCTTTAGTCTGCGAGACTTTTGACCGTGACCAATTTGCGGAATTCGTGGAAGATTGCCCTTTGGGTGACCGCCATTTTCGTGGCCGCTCAAATCGCTGCCGCTATTTCCGTGCGCACCCCACGTGTCCGCAATTATTTCAGCGCCCGCCTGGAAGATGCCTTCGGCCGCCCCGTGCAGGTAAACCATTTCAACATTGAAATCCTGCCAAGCCCTCGCATCTATGCCAGCGGCGTGACCGTGGGCGAAGATCCCGCATTTGGTTATGAATATTTTCTGCGCGCGGAGCAGCTTACCGCCGGGCTCCAATGGTCTGGTATTTTGCGCGGCCGTTTTGAGTTTGGTACTTTGCGTCTGGGCCAGCCCAGCCTCACCCTCGTAAGGAACAGTGAAGGCCGTTGGAATTTAGAAGATTGGCTCCCGCCAGCCAAACGCCAAGGAGCTGTGCCTTCCCCGGTTTATGGCCCTGGCCGCGCCCCTACCATCGCCAACCGCTTGGAAAAAATAGAAATTGAAGATGGGCGGATCAATTTCAAAAATACCGATGTCAAACAGCCTTTTGCTTTGATTTCAGTAAGCGGCTCCGTGGAACAGATTTCACCTGGGCGCTGGAAGCTGGCACTTGAGGCTCAACCTTGGCGCAGCGGCGAGACTTTGCAATCGGCCGGAACCGTTCAGGTTCGCGGAGATATTGCCGGCACCTCCGCCCGCTTGCAGCCCGCCTCTTTCGCGGTGCGCTGGAATAAAGTATCACTCGCGGATTTGTTTCGGCTCCTGCACGGCAAGGACTACGGCGTGCGCGGTACTTTTGAGTTGGAGGCCACCGCCAAAAGCGGCGCTCCCGCAGACACAGCCAATACTTCTAATGCTGCCATTAATTCCTTGGACGATTCTTTTGTCGGCGGAGAGTGGTCCTATTCACTGAGAGCTTCTGCCGCTCAAATCCATCGCTGGGATCTTACCGAGCGATCCGATAATCCCGCACTTACCGCTAACGTTCAGGGCCGTTGCAATGTCGCGCTAAAAAAACTCGTCGCGGAAGCGCTCTTCATCGAGACGCCACTATCGAATCTACATGGCACGGCGGAATTTCACAGCGCAACGAATCCGTTCATGCAGATTAAATTCGAGTCCGCCGGTGTCCAGGCCGCAGACATACTCTCCTGGTACCGAGCATTTCATCCTGATGTGACAGACACAATTTCCGCAGACCAATTTTTCACCGGCACCCTGCAACTGCAGGCTTGGCCCGTTGAGTTTCAAGAAATCAGCGTGTCCAGCTTCGGCGGCGCAGTCAATCTGCGCGGCTCGAAAGATGCTCTGAGAATTGGGCCATTTCATGCTGCCCTCAATCGAAATAGGCTCGTGACGGACCCCCTCCATGTTGCTCTCGCCAGCAACTCTCTGGCAGCGCCACCCGCTCGGATCGACCGATCGACCAAACTCCGCGCCTCCGGTGAGACGGACGGCGAAGCAAGCCTCACGCTGGTCCACGATTTTGTTTCGCACGTCGGGGGCATTGGCATTCAGGGTCATGTTGATAACGCAGAAAAAGTTTTGAAGATCGCCGCGGCTTTCGGACATACACTCAATCACGGCTGGGATCTCACCGGCCCTGCACGCGTCGATATGCGACGCCAGTGGAATTCCACATCCTCCGCTACGTGGAGTGGCGCCGCGGAAGTAACTGACGCGCAGCTGGCAGCCGCGGGGTTAAATCAGCCTGTGCAACTTCAAAAAGCGCGGCTCGAATGGAACAACGGCAACCGTCTCGCGCAGATAGGTCAAGTCGAAGGGTTTGGTGCCACCTGGTCCGGCAACATCACCGAAGTAAGTTCACCCGATCCTGAGCGCCAAGGTACCTGGAACGTTCAACTTCACGCCGATCACCTCGATGCCACCGAGCTTGACCGCTGGGTCGGCCCACGCGCTCGCCCCGGCTGGGTGCAACGTCTCTTGCCTTCTTTATTCAGCGGCAAAGCACAAGCGGTTCCAGCCAGCGAATTAGTCCGCCGCCTGAACGTTCTTGGAAATGTCCAAGTAGACGAATTCACCATCGAAAAATTGAAACTTCGGCAACTGCATCTGCAAGGTTCGTTGCATGACTTGCAACTCGACGTCATCGATGGCCGCGCGCAATGGGCGGGTGGCGCCGTTCGCGCCACCATGCTTGCGAAATTTCTTCCTCGCCCTGCGTATGACCTGCACGCGCAGTTGGATGGCGTGAACCTGACCCAACTCCCTATTGATGCATCGGTGGCCGAGCGGCTGGCAGGCCTTGCTTCGGGCAGCGTACACTTCAAGACCACCGGCGTCGGTCGCGAAGAGCTGCTGCAAAAGCTCACTGGCGCCGGCAAAATTCGCTTGGACAATCTCGAATTTCGCGGCTGGGACGTGAATGCCAGCGTTGCAGATGGTGAGGCCCACCCGGGAATTTCAAATTGGCCGTCTGGTGTTGGCACATTTACCGTTCGCGACCGCAATGTTTTTTTGGAAGATGTACGGCTGGACGGTGGTGCGCAGTTCACTTTAATCGACGGAACGGTTAGTTTCAGCCGCGAAGCCGATCTTGCTGTGGAAACCAGTGTGGGGAGACGCGCAATTCGCAACACCGATGGACCCGGACAGGTGTTGAAAATTGTTGGACCATTGGATGGTCCGCGCGTCACAAGAGAAAAAAACGCTCCACGTCAACCGGCGGACTGAGTTGCGCCCTCGTTTAAAACCTGATGCCTCGTGCGAGAAACTCTGGAGCAAAAATAAGTTCGGCCAGGAGCCTGTTAATGATTCGTAAGCTGCTGCTTGCACTCGTAATCTTGTTATTTTTTCTGCCGCGTACTCCCGCGCAGTCTTCCTTCACGCTCGAACAGGTGATGAGCGCTCCATTTCCCGCTAATTTAACCGCTTCCAAAACCGGCGGCCGCTTGGCCTGGACCCTCGATCAACAGGGCCGCAGAAATATCTGGGTTGCGGAAGCGCCCGAATTTCATGTGCGCCAGTTGACTAATTCCGACACTGACGAAGGCCAGGCCCTGTCTGACCTTCATTTTTCCTCGGACAGCAGCACGCTGGTATTTGTGCGCGGTGAAGGAAAAAACACCGCTGGCCAGTCTCCTAATCCCACCAGCAACACTGCAGGCTTCGAGCAATCCGTGTGGTCGATCGCATGGACAGGTGGCCAACCAAAAAAAGTTGATGCCGGCGATTCGCCGGCGATTTCCGCTTCGGGAGCCGTCGCCTACATCAAGGACCACCAGGTATGGGTGGCCAAGCTCGACGCCTCCAGCAAGCCGCTTCAAATTGTTATGCGCGGTAAAAGCGAAGATCCGCAGTGGTCCCCAGACGGCACGAAACTTGCCTTCGTTTCTTCCCGCACCGATCACGCTTTTATCGCCGTGTACGACGCGTCAAATAAATCGCTGCTTTATTTAACTCCTTCTGTCGATTCCGACCAGACCCCTCGCTGGTCTCCCGATGGGAAATTCCTCGCCTTTATCCGCCGCCCAGCGGCGCCGCGCGATAAACCTGAAGGATTTTTTATAGCTCCAGATGTCCCAGAGCTTTGGGCCATTTGGATCGCCGATGTTTCAAGCGCCTCCGCGCATGAAATCTGGCACAGCGGAAAAGAGCTCACCGACTCATTTCCCGAAATGGCTGCAGATACCGGTGGCGGGGTACTCAATTGGGCGTCCGGTGAGCGGCTGATCATCGCGAGCGCCAAAGACGGCTGGCAACATCTGTATTCGTTGCCCGCGGATGGACAGGAAGACAGAAATCTTACTCTTCTCACGCCGGGAAATTGCGAAGTGGAGCAATGGGCTCTCTCCCCGGATAAGCGAACCGTGGTTTTCAATTCAAATTGTGGCAGCGCTAAAGAAGACATCGATCGCCGCCATCTTTCGCGCGTAAATGCGGCTGGCGGCAGTGAACCCGTCCGCATCACCACCGGCGACAGCATTGAATGGAGTCCAGTCGTACTCGGCGACGGCAAATCCATCGCCTATTTAGGCTCCGACGCGACACATCCTGGGCGCCCATTTGTTTCGCCGCTTCTGTTTGATTTTTTGCCGCGTTGGCTGGATTCAGGTACCTGGCCGGCTGACTTTCCCGCCAACCGTCTCGTCATCCCGCAACAAACGATCTTTCGTTCCGGTGACGGCCTCGAACTCCACGCTCAATTATTTTTGCCTCCCAATATCAAGCTCGGCGAGAAGCGTCCGGCCCTGATTTTCCTGCACGGCGGCCCCATGCGCCAAATGCTGCTGGGTTGGCACTACATGAACTACTACTCGCACTGCTATGCAATGAATCAATACCTCGCTAGCCGCGGTTATATGGTTATGGCCCTGAATTACCGCAGCGGCATTGGCTATGGCCACTCATTTTTTGAAGCACCTCAGCGCGCCGGACGAGGCGCTTCCGAATATCAGGATGTTGTAGCCGCAGGAAAATTTCTAACAGCACGCAGTGACGTCGATACAAAACACATCGGCTTATGGGGCGGCAGCTACGGCGGCTATCTCACAGCGCTCGGCCTCGGCCGCAATTCCGATCTGTTCGCCGCGGGCGTCGATCTGCACGGCGTGCACGACTGGCCCACCGACAATTGGGACGGAAAAAATATTCCGCCCGATCTTACCAAGCTGGCCCATACCTCCTCGCCAGTCACCGCTGTCGACACCTGGCACTCGCCAGTGCTATTCATTCACGGCGATGATGATCGCAACGTGATCTTCACCCAAACCGTCGATTTGATTGCGCGTTTGCGCGCTAAAAACGTGGAAATTGAGCAACTGATTTTCCCCGACGAGATCCACAATTTTCTTATGCATCGAAGCTGGCTTGCTGCCTACCACGCCACCGGCGATTTCTTCGACCGCCACTTCGGCGGCCCCTGGAAGTGATGTCTGACATGAAAATTTCAAAAATCGCATGCTCGAAACGCCGCATCATTTGTTTTCTGCTGATGCTGGCAACATTATTTAGCATCGCCCAGGTTCATCACCGTGCCGCTGCCTCCCCAGTCGTACGCACCACACTGTTTCCCCGTCTCCACGGTGGCCAGACCTTCACCTACTATGTCCAATACCGCACCAAAAAGAACGTCAAGACCGAAAGTCGCGTCGTAACTCCTACCGGACCACAGGACGCCGAGACGGATGCTCAGTGGCTCTTGCGCGTGGATATTTTGGATGTCCATCCCCAGGGCGAGCGTGCCTCCATCCACGCCCGCTCCCGGTTTCAAAGCGTCGCTTCCGCGATGGCCCAGAACAATACCGGCTCCCAACAGTCCGCCTCCGGGTCGCCAGCTCAGAATCCAGAAGCCAGATCCGTGGATTTCACCATTCTGCCCGACGGCCATGTGGACGCAGTGACCGGCCTTGCCGACCTATTTCCCGACCAGCGCTTGGTTTGGCAAGTATGGTTGCGGCAATTCGCCATTGCGGGCGTTTTCCCTCGTGATGGCGTAAAACCCGGCCAGTCCTGGAAATCAAGCGAGCCCGAGCAAGCCCCATCGCCCATCGTAAGACTCGAGTGGGAAAAACAGGCCACCTACGTTCGCGATGAACCTTGCGCCGCGATTCAATTCTCGGAAACGGGTATCGTCACTTCCAAAAATTCTCAAACCGAATCATGCGCGGTGGTACTGACCAGCGCCGTCTTGAAACAGAAGTCCTCACCGAAAGACACGACACCCGGCGACTTCAGACTTCATGAGCTTCACACTACCGGCAACGCCAGGGGAAAAAACGAAACCATCTCTTACATCTCTTTGCAGTCCGGTCTCATCGTTCGCGTCACCGAAGATGCCCAACAATTCATGGATGTAGTCGTAGCCAAGACCGACGCATCTAATCAGATTCACTACAATGTGGAAGCCACTGGCCACACCGAAGTCCTGCTGGTCGCTGATGCACCGGTGCCAAAATCCTGATGCGATAAAGCGTCGTCAACATATCTCTGTCTCGCAACTGGAGCAGAAATCGCTTTCCTGAAAGGGTTTGCGTGATCGCGTATAATGGAGGTTTCGCCAGTCACCGGCAAAAATAACTGGTGCACGCGGCGTGACAGCATTTAATATCGGCTGCGACCAAGGGACCCTGCAAATGAAGTTCAAATTACACAGCAATTATCAGCCGCGCGGTGACCAGCCTGAAGCGATCGACCAACTTTATCGGGGCCTTGAGGCTGGCGAAAAAGAACAGGTATTGCTGGGCGTTACCGGCTCCGGCAAGACCTTCACCATGGCCAAGCTGATCGAAGCCGCAAATCGGCCCGCTCTGGTCTTAGCCCACAATAAAACTCTCGCGGCTCAGCTCTATCACGAATTCAAAAGTTTCTTCCCCGAAAACGCCGTCGAATACTTCGTCAGCTATTACGATTTTTATCAGCCGGAAGCTTATGTACCTTCCGCCGACATATACATCGATAAAGAAGCCACCATCAACGACGAGTTGGACAAGTTGCGCATGAGCGCCACGCGCTCTCTCTTCGAACGCACCGACGTGATCGTAGTGGCTTCCGTCTCCTGCATCTACGGCATCGGTTCGCCGGAAGCCTACTACGGCCAGATCGTCATGCTCGAAAAAGGCCAGCAAATCTCTCGCGAAGCCATGTTGCACCGCTTCGTCGATATTCAGTACGAGCGCTCCGAAGATCTTCGTCGCGGCACCTTTCGCGTGCGCGGCGACACCATTGAAATCTATCCGCCTTATCAGGACCAGGGCTATCGCATCGAAATGTGGGGCCAGCAGATCGAAGTCCTGCGCCAGATCGATCCTCTGACCGGCGAGATTCGCGCCGGTCAGGAAGACTTATCCCGCGTCTCTATCTATCCCAAAACCCATTACGTCGTGCCCCAGGACCAAAAAGAACGCGCCATTCAAAGTATTTATGCCGAGCTGGAGTGGTGGAAGAAAGAATTGGAGAAGCAGGGCAAGTTTGTAGAAGCCCAACGCGTCACGCAACGCACGCTCTTCGATATCGAAATGATGCGCACTGTCGGGTATTGCCACGGAATTGAAAATTATTCCCGTCATTTGAGTGGCCGCCTGCCAGGCGAAGCTCCGCCAACGCTGCTCGATTACGTTCCGCAAGATTTCCTGATGTTCATCGATGAATCACACCAAACCGTCAGTCAGGTGCGTGGCATGTTCAACGGCGACCGCGCTCGCAAACAAACGCTGGTGGACTACGGATTCCGCATGCCCAGCGCGCTCGACAATCGTCCGCTCACCTTTGAAGAATTCGAGCATCGTCTCAACCAGGTCGTCTATGTTTCCGCCACGCCCGGCCCTTATGAGCTCACCAAATCTGGCGGTGTGGTCGTCGAGCAGGTCATTCGTCCCACCGGTTTGGTCGATCCCCAGATCGAAGTGCGCCCCGTCAAAGGTCAGGTCGATGACCTGCTGGAAGAAATTCGTATCCGCGCCGAGCGCAACGAGCGCGTGCTGGTCACCACGCTAACCAAACGCATGGCCGAAGACTTATCCGAATATTTCGCGGAAATCGGCGTACGCTGCCGTTACCTGCACGCCGAAGTGGAAACACTCGACCGCATTCGCATCCTTCGCGATTTGCGGCGCGGCGAATTTGACGTGTTGATCGGCATCAACCTGTTGCGCGAGGGCTTGGATCTACCCGAAGTTTCGCTGGTAGCGATTTTGGACGCTGACAAGGAAGGATACCTGCGCAGCGCTACTTCCCTGATTCAAACCATCGGCCGCTGCGCGCGCCACATCGAAGGCCGCGCTATTTTATACGCCGACCGTCGCACCGGCTCCATGGAGCAAGCCATCAGCGAAACGAATCGCCGCCGCGAAAAGCAGGTCGCCTACAACACAGAAAATAACATCACTCCCATGTCCATTATCAAATCCGTGGATATGGATCTCGCGCGCATCGTCGAAGCCGACTACGTAACCATCCCGCTGGACGACGTGGTCCTTGACGCTGCCACCGCCAACATCAAAACTGGCGATCAGCTAGCCGAAATGCTTAAGCAACTTGAGGTTCAAATGCGCGAAGCGGCTAAGAAATTCGAATTCGAGAAAGCCGCACAATTGCGCGACCGCATCCGCAGCCTCAGACAGAAAGACCTTGCGGGGCTAATTAATATCGAACTGCCGGCTCCCGCCGAACAGGGCAGCTAACACAAAAATCCTGCGTCCTTCCGTCATCACACTGCGCCGCGCTTAAGCGCCTCCAGCGGATAAAACGTCCCGCGCCAGACAATTCCGCCCTGCTTCAGCGTATATACTGTGGATCGCAGCAGCATGTATCCAAATATCAACGCGCCGATCGGCACCGTGAGACAGTACAGTGGCGACACGCGCATCACAATATCCACGCTGGCATGGAAACACAGCACAATCACCACGCAAATCCATGCAAAAATCCTTACCCAGCCATGAGCAAAAACCAAGCCCGCGAACGGCAGCACGTTCATTAGAAACAGCCCAAGAATAGAGATGGCCACTCGCGTAACGCTGAAACCCGATCCCGCGAAAAAGTTTTTGGTTACGCCCTTGATCAAGTTGCGCGCCCCGGCGTGCCAGCGCACCACCACGGAATCCTGCGCCACTCCCACGCCAGAGCGAAATCCGGCCTGTTTCACGATTTTTCCTAGTTTCATGTCGTCAATCACTTCCATCGCCAACCGCCGGTGCGTGCCTGCCGCTTCATACGCCGAACGCTTCAACAATTGAAACGCGCCCACGCCCATGTAGGCTCCCGACTTGGGATTAACCACCTCGCTCGGAGCCGTCGCCATATGGAAGGCCATTCCAAAAAACGTCACCACCACTTTCTCCCAGAAGCCCACCATTTCCACGTCCCCAAATAACGACAGGTGGTCCAGGTTGCGCTCGGTTACCATCGTCATCGCGCGTCGAAGCACATCGATCTTGAAGCGCACATCCGCGTCCGTAAACAAAAGCCATTCGCTGCTGGACGCTTCATAAGCCTGCTGCAAAGCATGCGGTTTGCCGAGCCAACCTGCGGGAAGTTCCTTTACATGAATCGCTCGAAATCTGGGGTGCGAGCTGGCAAACTCATCCAGCAGGCGTCCGGTCGCGTCTTCCGAGCGGTCATCGACTCCAATTATTTCCAGCTCGGGATAATCGAGTTGAGCCAGCGTGGCCAACGCGCCAGGAAGTTTTTCTTCCTCATCGCGCGCCGCGAAAAGCAGGGAAATCCGCGGAATATCGGCCCCGGTGTTAGGTGGGAAATCCTTGAGCCAGGGGAGTTTTAATGCTCCGTACGCGGTGCGCAAGCCCAGAACGATCCAAATAAAAGCGGTGCCTCCAAAAATTACAAGCGCAAACGCGTGCATGAATTGGTGTCGGAAGCGGCCCTCAGGTTATCCTAGCATGACATGCGTGGTGCTTTGGCGATCATAGGTGCAGGGCGCGTCGGTCGTGCCTTTGGACGGCGTTTGCATGAACTGGACTGGAAAATCGGCGCGGTCATAACACGAAGTGAGGCCTCCGCGCGCAAGGCGGTACGATTCATTGGCGCCGGAAACGCTCGCGCTAAGCTCACACGGGATGTTTTGACCTCGCGACTGATTCTTATAGCTACTCCGGATGATGTGGTCGTGAAAATTGCCGCAGAGTTGGCGCGAATCGGCGCCGAAGAATTGCGCGGCAAAGTCGTATTGCATACCAGCGGCGCTTTGAACTCCAGGGCGCTTAACGCCGCGCGGGCCTACGGCGCGGCCGTTGGCTCCATGCACCCGTTGCAATCCTTCAGCGGAGTCGCGATCCCGCCGCTCGAAGGCAACGTTTTTGCCATCGAAGGCGACCCTGCAGCCGTTCGTCTGGCGCGGCAAATCGTGCGCGCACTTGGCGGGCTGCCCGTTCAAATTGCTGGCGGCAGTAAGGTTCTTTATCACACCGCCGCTGCGTTCGCTGCTGGACATGTGTTGGCCATGGAAGAGACGGCAACGCGGCTGTTGATGTTAGCTGGAATGAAGCGCGGTGAAGC
Organism: Candidatus Acidiferrum sp.; assembly: GCA_035996445.1. Classification (GTDB taxonomy): domain Bacteria; phylum Acidobacteriota; class Terriglobia; order Acidiferrales; family UBA7541; genus Acidiferrum. Next base: position 32,488 of record DASYJM010000081.1, read on the forward strand.
CATTCGTGCTCTTTTGCAGTTAACGCGCCAGGTCCTCGAGAATTTCGAGCGACTCGGCCCGCGGGCCGCCTGGACCGGGCCTTTAGCTCGCGGCGATTATGGCGTGGTAGCGGCCCACTTGGCCGCCATGAAACGCTTACCGCGCGAATTCTCCAACGCCTACGCGGCGTTAAACAGTCTCGCCAGCCTGGTTTTGTCGTCAGGTTCGTCCGGAATCTTGACCGCTACTAATGGCGATGCGAGAAATAACATCGGTCTCGTGAAAACCCTTGTCAAAGCTCGTACCGCAGGAGGAAAAGGTTGAAGCAGCCGCAAATCGCAATCGAACACGCTACCATACCAAACGGATTGAAAGTCGTAATCGCTCCGGACTCCACCGCTCCCGTGGTCACTGTCGGCGTGTATTACAAAATTGGATTTCGCCTCGAACCCCAGGGCCGCAGCGGTTTCGCGCATTTATTTGAGCACATGATGTTTCAGGGTTCCGCAAACGCACCCAAGATGCAGCACATTAAGCTGATCAATTCCAGCGGCGGCGTGCTTAACGGATCCACGCACTACGACGTTACCAATTATTACGAAGCCGTTCCCTCCAACGCCCTCGAACGCGTGCTCTGGCTGGAGGCCGACCGTATGCGCGCCTTGAAAGTGGACGACGAAAATCTGCGCAACCAGCGCGACGTTGTAAAAGAGGAAGTACGCGTCAACGTGATGAATCAGCCCTATGGCGGGTTTCCGTGGCTCGATCTGCCTCCCGTGGCCTTTCGCAATTGGGCTAATTCGCATAATTTCTATGGCGATTTTGTCGATCTTGACGCTGCCAGCCTGGCGGACGTGCAATCTTTCTTCAAAACGTATTACGTGCCCAACAACGCCGTACTGTTAATCCTGGGCGATGTCCAGCCAGGCGAAGGCATCGCGCTGGCGAAAAAATATTTCTCCGATATTCCCGCCGGACCTCCTCCCCCGTTCGCCGATCCCGCAGAGCCGGAACAGACAGAAGAACGCCGCGGTGAAGTGGAAGAAAAATTCGGCACGCTACCGGCCATGGCCATTGGCTATCCCATCCCTGCCCGCCGCACCCGCGATTGGTGCGCCATGACTTTGTTGGATATGGCGTTGCACGGTGGGCGCGCTGGACGCCTTCATCGCGAACTAGTGCTCGAAAAACAAATCGCTGTGGAAGCCGGCGGCGGCATCGACGACATCTTTGGCTACAACGGACCTTCCCAAATGGTCACGCGCATCCTGCACAAGCCCGAATTTTCCAGCGAAGCAACCCTCGCCGCTTTCGACGCGGTAATCCGCGAGGTCCAGGAAAATGGCATCAGCGAAGACGAATTGCGGCAGCTGAAGGTGAAATGGCGCTCCGATTATTATTCCACTCTCGAAGGTGGCCGCGGCGGTTATATGCCCCGTTACGGCCTCATGCATCTGCTCGCATGTTTCACTTTGTTCGATGGAGAACCGCAACTGGTGAATACCATCCTCGATGGATTTCAGACTGTTACCCGTGAAGATGTTCTCGCCGCAGCGAAAAAATATTTGCGTAACGACAAGCGTGCCATCGTTTTCCGCAAACCTGTCAACCTTGCCTCCAAGGAGGCTGCCTAATGACCGCGCGCCCCGCCTCTGTTGAAGAAGCAGTGGCCATCGGCGTTCCAGCACTCTCCGCAGAACGTGCCGTAACCTGGCCCAAGCAAACCAAGACGCGCCTTTCCAATGGGCTTGAACTCGTCCTAGCCGAGGCCCACTCCATTCCCAAATTTCACGGCCAGCTTTTCTTCCGCTCTGGGAACGCCGCCGCTCTCCACCGTGGTCCGGCCCTTGCAGACATGACCGCCACCGTCGTGCGCACCGGAACCGCCAAGCGTGCCAGCCGCCAGATCGAGGAAGATCTTCGCCGCATCGGCGCGGATCTTTCCACCAGCGCTGGTCAGGACAACAGCGCCATCGCCTTTGCCGGACTTTCTGAATATGCCGATCAGCTTCTCGGAATGGTAAATGAACTGGCCCGCGAAGCCAGCTTTCCCGCGCCGGAATTCGAACGCGAGCGTCGCCAGAAACTCGAAGAAGTAAAGTTGGAGCGCACTTCCCCGGGCTTCCTGGCCAGCGAGCGCCTTCGCAAAGTTTTATTTGGCGCACATCCGTATGGCCAGGTTTCCGCATCCGAGGCGCAAGTGGCGGCCTACACCCGCGAAGATTTGATTGCCGTTTACCGCGAATTTTACACTCCACAAAACGCGCTGCTGCTCGTGGTCGGGGATTTCGATTCGCAAGCCGTGGTGAAAACCGCCGAAAAGGTCTTTGGCGCATGGGCAGGCAGGAAGCCGGAAACAAAACCCGCAGCCGCGCCGCCGCAGCCGCATGGCCGACGCGTCTATCTCGTGCACGTGCCCGGCGCCGTGCAAACGCAGCTCGTCGCGGGCTGCGCGGCCATCACCCGCACACATCCGGATTGGATCAAGCTGGGCCTGACCAACAGTCTCTACGGCGGCGCATTTAATTCGCGTCTGGTCATGAATATTCGAGAAGACAAGGGCTACACCTATAGCCCACGCAGTGCTGTGCACCCGCTGCACGAGCACGGCTATTTTTCCGTCTCAGCAGCGGTACGCAATGACGTCGTCGCCGCCTCCCTCACGGAAATCTTCTACGAAATGGATAAATTGCGTTCGCTGCCGGTGCCAGACGCTGAGCTGGCCGATGCGCAAAATTATTTGACCGGCGTATTTTCCATGGGCTTGGCCACTCAGGAGGGCCTGCTCAGCCAGCTCGCCACCGTAGCGCTGAATGATTTGCCAAATGATTATCTGGAGACCTACCGCGCGAAAGTTCGCGCCCTGACCCCCGAAGATTTGCTCAACACCGCGCGCCAGTATCTCGATTCCGCCAACATGCAAATTGTAGTCGTCGGCGACCGTACCCAAATCGAATCCCAAGCCCGTCTCTTCGGCGACCTGGAAATCTACGACGCCCAAGGCGCCCCCCTAAAATAAATTTGTATTCGCGAGGTGTGGTAAATACGCACAGACTGCCATTTCTTCTATGTTATTACATGAAGCAATATAATCAATTAGGATCTATGGCAGGTGGACTCGTACATTTACTCTCTACCTGAGTCTTTGTTTGCTTCTGCTCGTCGGCGCAGCCACAGCCCCAAACATCGCTCAACCAGCCAGCTGCTCCGGATGCACAAAAACAAAGGCCCACACCCCCGCAAAATCCGCCGCCACGCAGAATACGCCGCCGCGGCCCCCGTCAACGCAGCCGCCTGAAGAAACAGAGCAACCCTTGCAGTAATTTAATGTTGGAAAGATGACTGCCCGCTGTTGACGATTTTTATGGTTGGCCTGAGGTCGGGTGCCCACCCCTGGTTCGCACGATCTGACGGTCCTACAACACCTGATGTGTAGTCCGCCGGCCGCCAGCAGCTTCCAAACGCAAAGGCACCTGCTCCGCGATTCGTATTCCGTAGCCTTCCAACGCCACAACCTTCTTCGGATGATTCGTCAGCACCCGGATGTCTTTCAATCCCAGGTCGATCAAAATCTGCGCCCCGATGCCGCTCTCATGTTGCACCATGCGTAACCGCGCCGGCTCGCGATCAAGTTGTCCGCGTGAATGAAAATGAATCTGCGGCAGCGCGCCCGGCTCCCCGCCAGTTTCGACGGAAAATCCGCGCCCGGTATGATGCAAATAAAGAAACACTCCACGATCTTCCTTGGCGATGGCCGCCAGCGAACCGGCCACCAGCTCGGAGCAATCGCACGCGGTGGAGCCAAAAACATCCCCCGTCAAACAGTGAGAATGCACGCGCACCAAGGCCGGCTCCGCACCTTCCAGGTCGCCCCTGACCAGCGCGATGTGCTGGTCGTGGTCCACGTCACTCGCGTACGCGATCATTCTGAAATTGCCATGTCGCGTCGGCAGCACCGCCTCCGCAACCCTCCGGACGTAGCGTTCGTGCTGCATGCGGTAGCGAATCAGGTCCGCCACGGTGAGCATCTTGATGTTGTGTTCTTTGCAAAACTCCAGCAGTTGCGGCACGCGCGCCATGGTGCCGTCTTCATTCATGATCTCGCAGATCACTCCTGATGGGTTCAAGCCCGCAATGCGCGAAAGATCGACTGACGCCTCCGTCTGGCCAGCGCGAACCAACACGCCGCCATTCCTCGCACGCAGTGGAAACATATGCCCCGGCCGCGCCAGATCCTGCGGTCGTGTTTTCGGATCAATTGCCGTAAGTATCGTGATGGCCCGGTCCGATGCGCTGATCCCGGTAGTCACTCCAACGCGCGCGTCAATCGCTTCGGTGAACGCCGTGCCATGCACCGATGTATTGAACGGAGACATTAGCGGCAGATGCAATTCATCGCAGCGCTGCTCCGTAAGCGTCAGACAGATCAATCCACGTCCATACTTGGCCATGAAGTTGATCGCTTCCGGCGAAATTTTCTCCGCCGCCATGGTCAGATCACCTTCGTTCTCGCGGTCCTCATCGTCCACCAGGACGATCATGCGCCCTTGACGAATTTCTTCGACCGCTTCCTCCACCGTCGCAAAATGTGATCTATTCTCAGCCATCGTCAATTCCCGTGATAGCAGCAATACTGATCTATTTCGATTTTATAACCCTAAGCTTCCACGTCAAAACCACCAAAGGGAGTCAGCTTGGTATGCGCTGCCACATGGTCTTAATGATGCGCCAGCCCCTGGCCATGGTACCGCCAGCCATGGTCAGATGGCAGCAAAGAATAACCCAAGGCACCGCGTACCGGATGGCTATTCTAAAGGAGTTACATCACGTAAGTGGGGCAGGGTTGTGGGCCAAACGGGTCACGACTGCGGCAGTGGTTGGATCTCTGTTGTAAAGGACTTAATAGACTTATCGTTCCCACGGTTTTCGGGAGCTGAGGACTAATTCTATCGACGAGTCGCTGAATTGTCGAAGTATCCTATAGGCTACTTCAGCGCGTAGCCAACATCGAATGGCAGCTTGCCATCGATGTGCAATACCTTTACTGCGCTATTGATCGAGTACACGTCCACCAGGCCTACTGCCCCGGGGGTGGTGCTCACGGTCCGGAAAACGTCTTCATCGCTTCCAACAATCTTTATTAGTGGCCGCACTTCATTGATCTTGGCGATGGCCGTTTGAGCATCGGCTGGGGAAACTCCAAACAGCTTTTGCACGGCAACATGCATTTCCGGGGCGGTTGGATCTTTCAAGACTAAGGTGAAGGTTCGGCCGTCGGGCCACGATTTTTGCGCACCCCTGGAAAGTTTCGAAAATTCCGCCATGGTCAGATCGGGAAGGTTACTGCCGGCTGCTACAACTACTGCCATATTCTTTATCGCCGGGTAGGACACCGAGACCAGCAGCACAAGACAACTGAGCACGAGGACGCATGCCGCGAAGCGGTAGACTTGAAATTGCGCTTTCATCTTTCCCACGCCGACCTTTCAGGGAACTCACCTGAGTATCGGCATGCGCCATTTTGGGAACAAGTATCTGTTGCGCTGCTTGTGCTCACTTGGCGACCCCCTTACTGATAAGCGCCATTGCGTTACCCAGTACGAACACCTGTCCTTTGGGTCAGTATCGGCCCCTCCGCCGCCGCGCTAACTTTGCTGCTGGTCCGCATTCCTTTGCGACTCTTGGGAGAGTATCCATGAACCGGATGTATCGAAGGAGTCTTGCGCTGATTTTCCCTGTGCTCCTAGCCGCCCAGATAACGCGGGCCCAGGAACATCCGCCCCGGGTGGAAGAAGCAAGATCGCGCGCAGGCGGGTCGACGCGCATAGCGCCAGCTCCCTTGCTCTTGTTTGGAGCGATTCCGGTATCAACGCGGTCGCAGGAAGCCCGCAAGTTCGCGGAGATGTCGCTCGATAAGTACGAAAATGTGATGCTGGATGATTCCGTGGTGCTAGCCCAGCACGCCACTGAGAAGGACCCGGACTTTGCCCTGGGCTATGCGCTGCTTTCTTTTGCATCGCGCCGCAGCATCCCCAACAGTGCAGCCTTGGCGCGTGCCAAAGCTCTTTTGCCGCACGCCTCCCCGGACGAACAATTACTGGTGCGCTGGATGACCGGCATTCAGGACCACAATCTTCTACCCGCTATTGCCAGCATGAACGATCTGTTGAAGCGCTATCCGAAAAATAAGCACGTTTTGTACCTCACCTCGGAGTGGCTGTTCCTGCAGCAAGACTTCGACCGCTCTCAGAGGATGATGGAATCCTTGTTGCAGATCGATCCAGCCTTCCCGCCAGTGCTGAACATGCTTGGCTATTCATATATTCAGTCCGCCCATCCTGACCCTAATAAGTCCGTGGCGTCTTTAAAGCGCTACGTTGCAGCGGATCCCAGTTCGCCGAATCCCGAGGACTCCATGGGTGATGTGCTGCGTTACGTCGGAGATGATCAAGGGTCTCTGGAGCACTACAGCGCGGCACTGCAAATCGATCCGACGTTTTTTAACTCCCAACTGGGGCTGGGAGATACCCTGACGCTGATGGGAAAGTATGACGATGCGCGATTGGAATATGACCGGGCGGCCTTAGTCTCGGAAAATAATCGCGACTTGTTGCACGCGTCTTTTCAAAAGGCGTTGGTTTATTTCTGGGAAGGCCGTGCCGAGAAAGGACGCTCCGCTCTGTCCAACCTTGCCGCGGAAGCGGCGCAAAAAAATGAGCCCAATGCGCAATTCGAAATCGCCTTGGGCTCTGCGATGCTGGCCGCCGATTTTGCGAGCGAACTCCACCAGCTTCGGGCGCTCGAGGAAAAATTACAAAACACAGTGGAAGGGATGAGCGCATCGGACCGCAACGGAGCATTGGCAAATGTTCTCTGCGAGGAAGCACGGGTTGCGTCACAACATGGCGTCCCGGAAACGGCCGAGCAGGCGATCAGTAAGCTAGAACGGCTTGCCGCGCAGAGCGCTGATCTTTTGGTGGAAAATCCCTACGAGACAGCACGCGGATATCTGTTGTTATCGCAAGGCGATCTCGCCAACGCCGTGGATGAGTTAAGCGCTAACCAACTCTCCCCGCTGGCGGTGCAACAGTTGGCTGTTGCCCAACAGAAATTGGGCTCTCCCTCGACGGCAAGCGAAATCTTCAACCAACTGAAATATCAACGTGCGGCGACAGTGGAATGGTATCTGGCGAGTCAAAACAGCAGCATTACGCGCTAGAATTTCCTCTTTTTAACTTGACGCCGAAGGCCGTGACCCGCGGCCCTAGGTTTTAGAGGCGGCTTGAATGTCTTTAATCTCCAAAATTTGTTTTGGAAAACCGTGTTTGGCTACCGCCAACATGGCGCGGCCGACCTGCTCGGTGGTTAAAATTTGATCAGGGATCACTAACCGGAGCAACGGAAGTAAAGGTTTCCCAAGCGTGTAGAAAACGTTATAGAGCGGCGTGCTGGATTTGATTCCGTGCAGTGGTTGGATAATGCCTGGACGGAACATGTATGCGCCTTTGAATGGCAACCGCAGCAGGGCGTTTTCCGTCTTTCCTTTGACTCGGGCCCACATGCTTCGACCACGCTCGGAAGTGTCGGTTCCGCTTCCCGAAACATAAATGAAGGTCATCTGGGGATTAAGCCGGCTAAGCGCTTCAGCTGCTGCCAAGGTGATTCCATAGGTCACACGTTGGTAGCTCTCTTCCGTCATTCCGCTGGAGGTTACACCGAGGCAGAAGAAGCAGGCGTCAAAACCGGAAAGCTGGGCCTCTAGGGACTCATAGTGCCAAAGATCGTTGTGCACGGTTTCCCACAGTTTCGGGTGCTGGGTCCCTGTAGCGGTTCGCCCTACGGTCTGCAACAAATGCACCTCGGGATCGAGTAGGCATTCGCGCATCACCCCTTGACCAACCATGCCGGTGGCGCCAAATAACATGACCTTCATCCTTTAGCCCTCCACTTTCTTGCCATCGAATCCGTTGGAGAACGAATTGATCGTTGGGGAAACTTCTCGTCGAAATAAAAAAAACCGAGGCAATTTTACTTGCCCCGGCCCGTCATTTGAAACGACATTGCTGCTTAACGGTAGTTGGTCGTCAGGCGCGTTTGACGAGCCGCGTAAGGCCGACGAGAATCACGGCACCAATGAACGCCACGATGATCGAGCCAATCGTGGATGTTGCTCCTATGCCCATTTTTCCGAATATCCATCCGCCAAGGATGCCTCCCAGGATCCCCAGCACGATATCAGCAAGCACGCCGTATCCGCCGCCCTTCATCACCTGGCCAGCTAGCCAACCGGCGATTAAACCTACAATGATCCACCAAAGAATTCCGCCACCCGCCATAGCTGCCTCCTCTCAGACCGGTTTATTCATGCACGAGGCCTAACCCGCATGTCAGGTTCTAGAACACACCCTTGCCATATGTCAACCGCAAGCCAGTCGTAAACAGCACATCATTATTTTTTAGACCTAAAAGAGGTCTGCTGACATAACGGTCACTGAAAGTGATTTGCCAGCTGAGCCAGTTTTTTAACTTGGTTGCCGCGGTGGCGTCCAGTTGTAAACGGTAGTCTCCCGTGTCGCTGAGATTAGGGAAAAAGTTAAAT
>DASYJM010000082.1:0-2896 GCA_035996445.1 Candidatus Acidiferrum sp.
GTTTCTGCATTGTTTCTCCTTCGGGGTGTTTCTCTTATCTCCAAGGCTAAGGTCAAGCGTTGTGGAACCGGTATCCTGATCCTTCCGATTCATTGCCTATTCCTGTCGCTGCCTACGATTTCGCGGAGGTCTATTCACGATTCGGCGCTATTCTTGATTCACAAAGGAGCACTTCGTGGTACACGCGGGAAATCAGAAGATTACAAACAAAGAGCAGTCTCCACGCGTAGGTGAGTTAAGGGGAGAACTCCGGCGCAAGATTGCCGCTCACACTCCGAACGCAGGAGCCCATGCAACCGCGATACCAGGCCTCACCCTGTACCACCGAACTGCACCGAGTCCTTGCTATCCCGCGATGTTTGAGCCCAGCCTCAACGTCTTCGTTCAAGGGCGGAAGCGCATAATCTTTGCCGGAATGACTTACCTATGCGACGAATCGACATTCCTCCTGAGCTCCATTGACGTGCCAGTCGTCAGCCAAATCGTCGCAGCAAGCGAGGACGTGCCCTTGCTGTCGTTGCTGCTAAAACTCGATATGGCAGTAGTCCGGGAAATTCTCAGCCATGAGGAGTTCCATGCACCTGATGGTTCATCCCCAGCTCGTGGCATCGCGATTGGGAAAACGACCGTCGATCTGCTGCAGCCCTCTTGTCGGCTTTTGGACCTTCTTGACGCTTCCGAGGACATACCGTTCCTTAGCAACCTGATCCAGCGTGAGATCGTGTATCGCTTACTTCGAGGACCTCACGGAGAGCGCCTGCGCGCGATCGCCACGTTGGGCGATCAGAGTCACAGAACGGCGAGGGCCATCGCTTGGCTCAGGACCAATTACACCAAACCTTTGCGTGTAGAGAAACTTGCGGAAATTGCACGCATGGGAATGTCAACCCTTCATCATCACTTCCGGGCGTTGACGGCGATGAGCCCACTTCAATACCAGAAACAGCTTCGATTAGTTGCCGCGCGAGAACGAATGCTCGTTGAAGGGCTCGATGCCGCGAGTGCGGCGTTCGAAGTCGGCTATGAGAGTGCGAGTCAGTTCAACCGCGAGTACAAGCGCTTCTTTGGTCAACCGCCGATACGGGACATCAAAGTGCGTCGGCTCGCGGGCTCCGCAATGGTCAGCGACTAACAACCGTGCAGATGATTCTGTCCGGATGATCGGCAACTGTTACCTTGGGATTACTTCAAAGTAGCCGTGATCCAGGAGTTTCTGGAATCGATTCACACAAGCCGGCTTGAGTACTGATCTCCTAAGCATGCCTTCGCCGGCACTTGTCCGAGATGATGGATAGGATCGCTAAGGGACCGGAAGACGTGAAAAAATCAGTTAGGGCCGCAGATGAACTCCCCTGAACGCGGATGACCTACAGTGTTTTCTATCGGCGTTCATCCGCGTTCATTGGGGCACCCACTGGATTCGCGCTGGAAGGACTACTAGATGCGGAAAGGTTTACGAGAAAACCACAAGGGGACGAGCCCGCGACGCGAGGCAAGAACTACATAACGCCGAGCGGGCTGCAGCGCCTCAAGATGTCTCACAAGCAAGGCGCGCGGCGAAGGGTGATTTTGGAACAGCAGTCGACCCGGAGTAAATTGGTTGGCCTAATGAGAGTTCTTACTTCCGACGAAGTGCGCCAGATTGAGGTCGAAGCCGCCCGCAGAGCAGATAGACCGGGGTCGCTCCTTATTCATCGCGCCAGCTATGCGGTAGCCCAGTTTTGTCTAGCCCACTTCAAGTTCCGGTCTGTCTGCGTGGTTTGAGTTGATGTCTCTTATCAGTGTGGCAATGTTGTCCGTGTGGCTGCTGGTGCATGAATATCATGTCCTGTTCCACTAATCCGTTGTGTGGTCGTGGTGCTTACTGATAGACGTGCCGGTCAGACGTTTTGCAATAGTTGCCATCAATCAATAGCGATCTGCACATTGGGCATTCCGTGGATTGCGCTGGGTGTCCTAAAGAAAGGACATTGGGGGTTCATATGAGGCCCGACATCAAATAGGGCTCGGTCGCAAATACATTTTGGCTCTGTCATCGCGGGATTCTAGCATTTACGCTAGACTCGTCATTTAAATCAGGAGAAAACGAATGGCGGCATTCCATCACGAGCAGGAAGAAAGACCGTGTGAGTATCATCCCGAACTTCTTATGGAGCGAGTGGATGACGGCATCGAGTGCCCAGAATGCCAGCATAAAATCTGGGATATTCATGAGAATCGCGCACAGGCTGGAGAACCGACCGGGCCACCAGTTTGCAACTGCCGCGAATGTCGCCACAAAAACCGCATTAGAGTCTAATACCGTGGACAACGATGAGTTTGTATTACAGGTTAAGGGCTATCGCTTCCAGTGTTTTTACCAGCGGGGACATTATCAGGATGATTTATGGCAGAAAGCCGACGATGGCCTATTACATGCTGCTGTGTGTAAATGCGGCTGTGGGGTTGTAGCCGACTCGATTGATGACGCCATAGAGAAACTGAAGCAGTCTTATGGCAGTGTCCGCGAAAACGGGCACTGGCATTGGCAGGATACTCCCCGCTTCAACGTCATTATGGGAACCGACGGCAAGTGGATCATGGGAACAATTACCCAGCCCGATTTGCTTTGAGCATTCAATGTCCTCCTGATCTACATCGGCTGTAATAAGGACAGTCGCTGTCTGGTGCTGTTCGATGAAGCCCTGGCCGGGACAACTCGTCCGTGAGTTGATCGGAGAAGGTGCCAACACGGCCTTGAAAACGAGCTTGCCGGAGTTGTTTAGGCAGGTTGAATGCGATGGAAATCAAGCCATCCGGCGAACTGGCCTTTCCTCAAAAGCATGAATTGATTCCTCCAATTGCTCGTGAAGGCATTCGCCGATCTCCATCAGGTCCGAGTTGATCGTGCTGAGAT
>DASYJM010000083.1:0-10899 GCA_035996445.1 Candidatus Acidiferrum sp.
CTGGTTGTCAGTGATTGCGTCAGCTCTCTGCGTGCCTGTTCCTCGGATTGCGGCTGAACTTTGGCGGTTTGCTTTACGCGCTGCTTCAATATTGGGAAGTACAGGCCGGCGATTATCACCGCGCCAAATAATCCTCCCAACACCAGTCGAATCCACCGGGCGCTCAACGTAATCCTCCGGGGACGCCGGCCACCACATAAGATGGGCGAAAATCAGTGACGCCGCGAGCGACGGCGTCGGCTACTCCGGGGGCCATGCGATCCAAATCAGTGCGGTCATTCACAGAGACGCTGGAAATCTCCACGGCAATGGCTGGAGCGGCGGTAGTTCGTAACTGACGGATGGCGGAAGCTTGCGCGCTGCCGGGTGAACCCCTAAATCGCACGGCCAGGTTACCCTGCACAAAATCTCCCAACTTGTGACTGAGAACGAGGAAAGGTGCTTGCGCGCGATCCCATGGAATAAGCCCGCTAGCGTGGCGCCCGCCGGAGCCAGCGGGCAAATCTGAATTCACATACACGCGTACTGTTCCGGGCAGGCCCGTGGAGGACACGTGCAAGCTTACAAATACCGCGCCAATTTGTGCGTTGGCCATCGCGGAGCGGTCATCAAAAGAAGGATTCTCATTGGCCATGCGCGTTTGTATCACTTGAAAACCCTGCGCTTCGAGCGCGCGGCGTACCTGAAGCGCGAACTGCAGGACAATTTCACTCTCGCGGATTCCGCCGGTGCCGCGCGCGCCGGTGTCTGTGCCACCGTGCGCAGGGTCCAGCACGACGACATTCAGTCCAGGACGCGCCGGCTGTGGATCGGAATAAGCGGCAGTTGGAGCTTGTGGATTAGCATTTTGTGGCGCCACTGATGCAGGAGCGCTGTCCGTCGGAGCTTGCGCGGAGGATTGGCTTGAAACAATCAGAACAGTGGCGAGGAAGAGAAAAAGCGCGAAACAAGTATAGCGAAAACTGTTTTGCGCCAGGCCTCGAGGCTGCTTGTCGTCGCGATTCCTCACCTTGAGCAGCATACCAAATTAGCCGCAATAGCTAAGGCGCGCGAACCGCGATGCAACGAAAAAGGGACGGCCTGCACCGGCCATCCCTTTCTTAGCAGCGGAAACCGTTACTTGGTTGGCGGTGTCTGCTGTTGCTTGGACTCGCGGTGCTCGCGCATATTTTCTTCAAACTGTTTGCGTTGTTCCGGGGTGAGCACCTTTTTCACCTGCTCGTGCGTATCACGCCGGAGGTCGTGGATCTTCGCTTGTTTTTGGTCTGCCGATAGCGACGAATCGTTATTCACCGCTTCGATTTTCGATCGGGTGCCTTCGTGGATTTGCTTGATTTGCGTTTTCTGGTCTTCCGTGAGGTTCAGATTGGCCAGCATAGCGGTGTGATCGCCGTGCTTTTCATGTATGGCTTGCGACTGTCCCGGGGCCGAGTCGGGCGCTTTGTTTTGCGCCTGGCTCAGCACCGGGAACGCGCTCAGCAGCAGGAAGCTGGCGGTTATTGCGAGTTGCTTCGGGATGCGATTCATGGGGTGTCCTTTTCTTGAGCTGGGTTTTTTGAGTTCGTCCATATAACCCCATTCCAGATAGAATGTCGCGTTGCCGGCCACCGCCGCTTATAGTGCTTTTAAATTAGCGCTTCGCAACAGGGAATTTACCTGCGTCCGGTCATGCTGCCAAAAGGCGTTCCAGAGCTCGAGGACGTTCTTTGTTGCACTATCCCATTTCTCAATCGCCACGACCGCCTCCGCGGTAGGAGCCGAATCCGAGCTCTGAACAATGGACAATAATCCCGTTGCCGCGTTCGATGCCTCGCGTAGGGTGACCGTTTGCGTTGACGGCACAGTCAAGCCGAACACCCCAAATTCGGGTTCCCCCTGAACACCCATGAGCTCAGCGGTCTTACGATCAAGGGCGGCAAGCGCTTCCGCGACCTCACCATTGGAAGATATTGCTTTCCTACGCGCGGCAAGACTCGCTTCAAGTTCTTGCGCCTGTTTCATCGCCGTGGAAAGATCTGCCAGATTTTTCGCGACGCGGGACTCTGCCCGAAACATTTTCTCGAGATCAGCCTGCGATGTTTTTATACGCGGGTCCATTTTCAAGACCAATGGCTGAGACTGGCTTCGCCCGTTCACGGTTAACTTGACCGTGTACTTGCCGGGCAACGCCAGGGGCGGTTTTGGCCCGTAAAATGAAGCATGCACATCGGCGGGAAATGCGTAATGCAAATCCCAAATAACGCGGTGCGCGCCAGATTTTGTCGAAATAGGCTCTGGCTCGGGTACCCAATACAATGGAAATTGCGTGTCTTCCGCTTTTGTCTTTGGAAGGACATCATCACTCGCATAGCGCCTCACCAGAACGCCCGCTGAATCAAAAATCTCCAACTGCACCGGCGTGGATAACGTTTCCTTGACGTAGTAATCCAGAACCGCGCCGTCGGGCGGATTATCTGCATGCGGCTCATCGAATGGCACCGGAGTGCCTTGGTCTGTGCCCGGTCGAACGCGATACGCAGTTGCCGGTTGGAAAAGCCACGACGTGGACTGGGCCATCTCAGCGGTTATTTGCCGCAGCGGCGCAATGTCGTCTAAAATCCAAAACGACCGTCCGTGCGTCCCGATCACCAAATCGTTGCCGTGAATTACGAGATCGCGAATCGAGGTGGTGGGCAGATTCATCTGCAATGGCTGCCAATGATCACCATCGTCAAAAGAAACGAACACGCCTTTTTCAGTGCCGGCGTATAACAAACCTTTTCGCGCCGGATCCTCGCGCACACAATTCAAAAAATACCCTTCCGGTATTCCGTCCGAGACCAATTCCCAATTCTTGCCGAAGTTTCGTGTGCGATATATATACGCGTGCAAATCGTCGAGACGGTGCCGGTCAACGGCGGCATATGCCGTGCCTGCAGCAGAATGCGATGCTTCAATGTGCGTGACCTTGCTCCACGCCGTAATTTCAGAGGGTGTGACGTTGCTCCACGTTTTCCCTTGGTCTTGAGTCAGTTGGATTAACCCGTCATCCGTGCCCGCCCAGATTTCGCCTTTGCGTACGTAAGAAGGTGCGAGGGTGTAGATCACTCCGCGCCGTTTTTCTTTTCCAGCATTGGCAATCGTCGGCGCATCGAGGTTTGGTGGGGCGCCAGGATCTTCGCGCGTCAAATCGGGGCTGATCACCTGCCAGGAATTTCCTCCATCCACCGTGCGAAACAATACCTGTGAACCGAAATAAAGCACCCTAGGATCCAGGGGAGAGAAAACCAGCGGCAGCGTCCAAGTTCTTCGGTAATTGCCGGGATGTGCCAGCGTCGGCGGCATCAGTTGGATCTGTTCATTATCCAAATCTTGACGGGTTACAAATCCTCCATAAATCACTTCGGGATTTTCCGGGTCGGGAGCTATGTAACCGTTCTCGTCACCTGCTGCGATAGGACGCCAATCGTGAACATCCAGCGCTCGATATTTTCCCCGGCTGGGCGTCGCAATCGAGCCGCTATCCTGCTGTGCTCCATAAACCCAGTACGGAAACCGATTGTCGGTGCTTACGTGATACATCTGCCCAGTCGGTTGGTTGTACCAGGAGCTCCACGTTTCGCCCCCATTGAGCGTGACGATGGTTCCTTGATCGCTTCCCAAAACCATTCGGTTCGGTTCATCCGGGTCGATCCACAATTGGTGATAATCGTCCCCGCCCGGAGCGCCCTTGAACGCAGCGAATGTTTTCCCTCCGTCGCGTGAGCGATACAGCGTGGTATTTGGCAAATAAACGGTGTCCGCGTCCTTGGGATCGACGCTGACTTCCCCGAAATACCAGCCGCGCTGCCAGATTCGCGCGTCTTGGGACATCAACTGCCAATTTTGGCCACGGTCGTCCGAGCGATAAAGTCCCCCGACTTTTGCATCAACGATCAGGTAAATCCGCTTTGGAATGCTGGGTGCGAAGGCGATTCCCATGCGGCCAACTTCTTCGGCGGGCAATCCGTGGCCAGTCACTGGTTCCCAATGATCGCCACCGTCGCTGGAGCGATATAATCCGCTGCCGGGGCCCTTCGACGGCGGATACACATTCCAGGGTGGCCGTCGGGTCTGAAGCAAGGCGGCGTAAATCGTGCTTGTATCCCCGGGTTCGAATGCTAGGTCGACCGCGCCGGTGTTTTCGTCATGGAAGAGGATGCGCTGCCACGTCGCCCCTCCATCTTTGGATCGAAATACGCCCCGCTCCGTGTTAGGTCCGTAAGCGTGTCCAAGCACGGCGACAAACACTTTGTTGGGGTCCGCGGGATCGACCAGGATACGTGCAATCTGGCGGGAGTCCGTCAATCCAATATGTGTCCAGGATTTCCCGGCATCCGTCGATTTATACATGCCGTCTCCGTCGGCAATATTCGAACGCATATCAGCTTCGCCCGAGCCAACATAGATCACTTCCGGATTTGACGGCGCGACGGCAATGGCTCCTATCGAGCCAATCGACTGCGAATCGAAAATAGGATTCCATGTTCGCCCCGCGTCATTGCTTCGCCACACACCGCCATCCACAGAGCCAAAATAAAATAATTCCGGCTGTCCACGCACCCCCGTGACCGCGAGGGCGCGTCCACCACGATGCGGACCGATTGCACGCCAGCGCAACTCCTGGAAAAATTTGTCGTCGAAGCGCGGCGTGACGCTTTGCGCTTGAGCCGACGAAATTTGCACTGCGAAGGCGGAAGCAATAATGATGGACAGAAATGTAAGCAGCCATCCCAGGCGCGGAATTTTCACTGAGCAATTCTCCGATGCGCAAATTTCTAATCGAACGAGCCGGAAGTATATCTCAGCGCGCCAAAGGCAAAGTCTGGAGTTTTGAATGGAACCGATTCTAATTTGTGCGGATCAGGAGGCTAGTTTCGACCGCTATCTAGGTGAACTAATCAGGCTGGTTCGGCAACGTCCGCAGTGACTTCCGATGGGAACCGTTTGCGAAGCTTACGCGTTGAGGCATACAGCGCGAACCCCGCCGCCATAATCAGCACACCGAAAAGCAGACCGTTTATTCCCAGTACTGACTGGCTCTCACTTTGCACCAGAGCGATCATCAGCAGTGCCAGCGGAAATACGCCGGCAAGGATCGCACCCGCCAATCCGCCTGGAACTCGAAACTCGCGCTTCAATTGCGGCTCACGAATGCGCAGGGCTACCAAGGTCACAAACTCCAGCATTAACGCCGCGCCGTAAAGCATGATGTCGAGCGTCACCAGTCGTTTGAACCCGAGTCCCAGGCACAGCGCCCAGCACGTGGCGCATGCAAGAATGGCTACCCATGGAGCCTGTGTTCTGGCGCTGGTCTTGGCAAAGATCTTGGGTAACATTCCGTCGCGCGCCATCGCCAGAGGTAGCCGTGAGTAACTCATCACCAGAGCATTGAACATCCCGAATGCGCTCATCATGCCGCCGAGCACCACCAGGAAGCGCAACCACTCGAATCCCATTATTTTGCCACCTACCAGGCCGGCGACCATGGCCCACGAGCCGTCTCCCGAGAAGGTCGTCGCAGGTACACCCATAAAATAAACCGCGGCAAACGGAAGCACATAGGTGAGCGAAACCAGAATAACCGCGGCGATCATCGCTTTCGGGTAGGTACGTTGCGGCCGTTCCACTTCCTGCGCGATGGTAGAAGCGTTATCCCAGCCCATGTAATTCCACATGGCTACTAACACACCGCCAAGTAAACCGAGACCCGCACCGGTTTCAACGGCGTGGGGGCCGGCAGCCAGCGCACCAGCGCGCACGGGGGCCAGCAACACAATTGCCGCGAACGGGGCTGAAAGCAAAAAGAACAGCCATAGTGATGTAATGCCCACAACGCGAATTCCAGCTAGGTTCAGCGCTGCGCAGGTGACCACCACAAGCAGACCGGCGAGTACGCCATGATTTCCGACACCAAACCAGGGCGACATCTGCTTGAGGTAAAAAACAAATAGCGTGGGGTAGATCGCCATATCGAAGATGCTGGCCGCCAGCGACAACCACGCTTCCTGAAATCCCCAAAAATTGCCAAGTCCGCGGCGTACCCACGCGTAGTAGCCGCCCTCTGCAGGCAGTGCGCTCGACAGTTCGCCAATCATAAAGGCGGTCGGCAAGCACCATAGCACCGGTAAAAACAGCAGTATCAGGATTCCGTGGCCGTAGCCCGCGCCGCTTACGATTTCTTCAGTTCCGTAAGTGCCGC
Organism: Candidatus Acidiferrum sp.; assembly: GCA_035996445.1. GTDB lineage: Bacteria > Acidobacteriota > Terriglobia > Acidiferrales > UBA7541 > Acidiferrum. Next base: position 6,221 of record DASYJM010000083.1, read on the forward strand.
CGGACACCATGAAAAAGGTGGCGGCCACAAGCGGCCAGAGCGTCAGCTTTGCGACTCGTTTTTTCCGTGTGGAAATTGCCTGTGCGGGATATTGGGCGGGAAGAGACAGAGAACTCAATTTTTACTTTTCGTCCTCCGAGCGACACTCACTCTCGCGACGCGCTGAAGCGAGTTCGCATTCCGAAGAATACAAGAGTCATTTCTGCATGCAAGATAAATCTGCTCTCCAAACAAATTATTTTTAGCCCTTACCGTGATGTGTGTATGAGGTAACACGGCTGCTGCCGTTGTTGTCGCCCCACTCTTCAAAGCGATCTTGCAACTCCTGGCCGTTGCTCCTACTCACGACCACAGGTTTCTTCTGTGTGATAAACTCCGCCGTTTGCTTGCCACTATCCCGTTCAGGAGTCCTTGCTGATGCTTAATCGGGTTTCTTTCACTCTGGTCGCGGCTCTTATCTTCATTTTCTCCTTGGGATGTCTTGCGTCGTTTGCCGCAGCCCAGCGGCCTATCACCGCCGCCGACTATTTCCAAATCCACGAGGTGCACGACCCGCAGCTGAGCCCGGATGGTCGCTGGATCGCCTATACCGTGAAAACTCCGCTTCTGAAGAAAGACAAGAACGAGGAACGGATTTGGATGGTCCCTACCTCCGGTGGCGCTCCCATCGCTCTTACAGCAGCGGGAGTTTCCTCCTCCCATCCGCGTTGGAGTCCCGATGGAAAGTACATAGCCTTCCTTTCGGCCCGCAATGAAAGCAAAGAGCAGGTCTGGCTTCTTAATCGCCTTGGCGGCGAAGCAGAGCGGCTTACCTACACGCCGCAAGATGTCGACGAGCTTGCCTGGTCCCCTGACGGAAGCCGCCTGGCGTTACTGTTGCGAGATGCGTCACTGGAAGAAACAGAAGCTTTTAAAGAGCAAGACGAGAGGGAAAAAGACTCGGACACCGACAAGAGCACCAAGGAGAAAAAGCTCAAAACGCAGCGGCCCTGGGTCCTTGACCGGCGCCAATTCAAGCAAGACGAAATCGGCTACCTAGACCGCCGCCGCACGCACGCATACGTTTTTGATCTTGCGAAACGCAGCCTGACGCAGGTCACTTCGGGCGATTACGACGATCAGGAAATTGCCTGGTCGCCCGACGGCAAGCAACTGGTCTTTAGCAGCAATCGTTCCACACCCGATCCGGATGCCACGTACAACACTGACATTTGGATAGTGTCTGCGGACAACACCGACAAAGGGGCGCACGTCACGCAGGTAACCAAGAGTCCTGGTGAAGACCGTTCGCCCGTCTGGTCGCCAGATGGTAAGTCAATCGCTTACAGCGCGCGGCTCGATCCCTCAGTGTTTGAATATGGCACTAGGCATCTCGCGATCATCTCGGTTGACGGAGGCGAGGCAAAAATTCTCGCTAAATCCTTCGATCGCATGAGCACGCAACCGCATTTTTCTCCCGACGGACAGTTCATTTACTTTATCGCCGATGACGATGGCACCCAGAATCTCTGCCGCATACCGGCTGGGGGCGGAGAAATAACCCGGCCCATCGGCGGCCGATTGATGGTCAATGATTACAACGTCGCAAAAACGGGAGACATTGCCGTGCAAGTGGCCACCATCGACCGTCCCGACGAGATTTTCACTGTACCCAATGGCAAGCTCACCCAGGTCACACACACGAACGAGGCGCTCTTCTCACAGCTTAAGCTGTCGCATGGAGAATACGTCCATTTCAAAAGTAAGGATGGCACCACCGTCGCCGGTTACCTCTATAAACCGCTCGATTACGTTCCTGGCAAAAGAGTTCCGACGATTCTGCGACCCCATGGGGGCCCGGTGTGGGCGTATTACGCGGAGTTTGCGCATTTGGCGCAGCTCCTGGCGGCAAATGGTTATGCCGTACTTTTTCCCAACCCGCGGGGTTCCACCGGCTACGGCCAAAAATATGCGCAAGCCATCTTCGCTGACTGGGGAAACAAGGATTTCCAGGACGACATGGCCATGGTCGACTTCGCCGTGGAACAGGGAATCGCTGATCCCGAGAAATTAGGTGTCGGCGGCTGGTCGTACGGCGGTATCTCCACGAACTTCATCATTACCCAGACGACGCGTTTTAAAGCCGCGATCTCCGGGGCCGGGGAATTTCTCTACATGACGAATTACGGTCATGACCATTACCAGCGCGATTGGGAAACGGAGCTGGGACGGCCATGGGAAAAGAGAACTCTCTACGAGGAGCTCTCTCCATTTTATCGAGTCGCAAGTATCACCACTCCGACGCTCATTATGGGCGGCAATATCGATTGGAACGTCCCCATCATTAATGGCGAGCAAATGTTCCAGGCCCTGAAGAGCTTGGGGCGAACTACTGAGCTCGTCGTTTATCCGGATGAATATCACGAATTTTCGACCCCATCCCATATAAAGGACCGCCTGGAGCGTTACCTTGCTTGGTACAACCATTATGTGAAGGGCGACGCTGCGCCAGCCACACCTCCCGAACACGCTCCAGTAAAGACGGCCGGCGAGTAGCGACGGTAATTGGACAAAACGTTCTGAAGCCCTATCTACGGGACAAGCAGTTGCTTAATGGAACTTGCAGAAATCGTCATTTCCCGGAGGTGTTATGCATAGGTTGCAGATTGCCGTGATCGTTGTATCCGGAGTGTTGTTTGCCTCACAGAGTACTCACAACACAGCTGCTCAAAATATTCGCGCTTATGAGCGACACCCGTCGACCTCCATAGAATTCCCTCCCGGCTTTTTTCACGAAATGCGTTGGCGCTGTATTGGTCCGTTCCGTGGTGGGCGCACGGTGGCGATCAGTGGTGTGGCCCACCAGCCCAACGTGTTTTACATGGCGGCTGTGGACGGCGGTGTCTGGAAGACCACCGATTTTGGGAATACCTGGACGCCCATTTTTGACGATCAACCTACGGGCTCCGTGGGAGCCTTGGCGGTATCCGAATCCGACCCTAACGTGATCTACGTCGGCAGCGGTGAAGGTCTGCAACGTCCCGATCTCTCTACCGGCGATGGAATTTACAAATCAACAGATGCAGGCAAAACCTGGACGCATCTCGGGCTGCGAGATGCCTACCAGATCGCGTCCATCGTGATCGATCCGCAAGATTCGAACCGCTTGTTCGTAGCGGCGCTTGGTCACCCCTACGGACCAAACACGGAACGTGGCGTTTTTCGTTCCTCGGATGGCGGCCAAACCTTTCAGAAGGTCCTATATAAGGATGAGAATACTGGCGCGGCCGACTTGGTTCTCGATCCATCGAATCCACGTACCCTCTATGCGGTGCTGTGGGCGGCCCGCGTTGCCCCCTGGGAAATTCGCAGCGGCGAATCTTTTACCACCGCGGGTAGCGGCTTGTTCAAGTCCACCGATGGAGGAGACAGTTGGCGTCCGCTGACCGCTGGACTTCCGGGCGCCGAGCATGGTCTTGGACGCATCGGCATCGCGGTTTCAACAAGCTTGCCGAATCGCCTGTACGCCACGCTCGAAGCAAAAAAGGATCACGCTGGAATCTACCGCTCAGACGACGGCGGACAGTCCTGGACGAAAGTAAACACTGACCACCGCATAGGCGGTCGTGGGCCGGGCGCCATGGGTATCGCTGTGGCTCCTGATAACCCCGACACCGTTTATGTGGCCAATACCTCGTCGTGGAAATCCACGGATGGCGCGAAAACTTTTGTGGGTTTCAAGGGCGCTCCTGGCGGCGATGACTACCAACGTTGGTGGATCAGCAAAGAAAATCCGCAGATCATTGCGCTGACTTCTGATCAGGGCGCGGTTATCAGCGTCAATGGTGGTGCCAGCTGGAGCTCCTGGTACAACCAACCCTCTGCGCAGTTTTATCATGTCACCACTGACAATCGCTTTCCCTATTGGGTGTACGGCGCGCAGCAAGAAAGCGGCTCGGCTGGAACTTTAAGCCGCAGCGATTATGGCGAGATCACTTTTCGCGAATGGCATTCCGTCGGTGTTTTTGAATATGGCTACATCGCCGTCGATCCGCTCGACGCCAACATTGTTTACGGAGCGCGCTTGTCGCGCACCAATCAAGAGCTCGGCGAGGTCGCGGATATTACTCCCGAGCCCGTCCGTCGGGGCGAATACCGTTACGACCGCACCCTGCCGGTAGTATTTTCTCCGCTCAATTCTCACGAACTTTTCTTTTCGGCGAATGTTTTGTTTAAGACGGTGAACGCCGGGAAAAGCTGGTCAGTCATTAGTCCCGATCTGTCCCGGGAATCCTATGAAACGCCGGGAAATCTGGGAGTTTTTGCGGCGTCCGACCCTGAAAAGGGCAAGCACCGCGGGGTAATCTACGCCGTAGCTCCTTCGTTCAAGGATGCCAACACCATCTGGGCGGGAACCGACGACGGCTTGATCCATATAACGCGAGATGCGGGCAAGACCTGGCAGAATGTGACGCCCCCGCAACTGACCCCTTGGAGCAAAGTTTCGATAATCGAGGCCGGGCATTACCATGGCGGCACAGCTTACGCGGCCATCAACACTTTCCGGCTTGATGATCTTCGTCCGCATATTTACCGCACCCACGACTATGGCAAGAACTGGGCGGAAATTACAAAAGGCCTGGCGGACAACGCGCCTATTAACGTCGTCCGCGAAGATCCCGCCCGCAAAGGTTTGCTTT
>DASYJM010000084.1:0-4860 GCA_035996445.1 Candidatus Acidiferrum sp.
GCCCAAAGAGGCGCCACGGAATCGCTTCGGCGCGCCCGCGATGACCTCAAAGGAATAGTTCAAGAGCTCCAGCGCACGAACGAGGTGTTGCAAGCAGCCAGTCGTGAGCGAGACCGTGCGGAAGAGTCGTTGCGCCGAAGCGAGAGTTATTTGGCAGAGGCTCAGAGGCTCACGCATACGGGGAGTTGGGTCTGGCGGGTCGCAGGACGGGACGCTTTGTATCTGTCCGAAGAGTGGTATCGCCTATATGGTTTCGATCCAGAAAAGGGGCCCCCGGCTTGGGAGGAACGGCTGCAGCGCGTTCATCCGGAGGATCGAGCCAAGTGGCAAGGAGCAATCGATCGAGCAGTCGCTGAAAGGTCCCATTACGAAGTGGAATTCCGAATCCTTCTTCCCGACGGTACCGTCAAATACCTCCATACCGTCGGCCATCCGGTTCTGAACCCATCCGGAGATTTGGTGGAATTCGTGGGTAGCTCGACGGACATCACCGAGCGAAAGCGGGCTGAAGAGTCTTTGCGCCAGGCGCAGGCGGATCTCGTACGCGTAAGCCGAGTCACCACCATGGGAGAGCTTACCGCTTCCCTGGCTCACGAAGTGAATCAACCAATCGGCGCAGCTAGCACCAACGCTAATACCTGCCTTCGCTGGCTCGCGGGCGACACTCCAAACATCGAAGAGGCGCGCGCGGCTGCCATGAGAATCGTGAAAGACTCAAAGCGCGCGGCGGAAATTATCAGCCGGGTGCGGCAGCTCTTCAGGAAAGGTAGTTCGCAACGTCAGCTCGTGGACGTAAACGAGATTATTCGAGAGATGATCGTTCTTCTGCGCGGCGAGACCACGCGATACAACATATTAATCGGGACGGACCTTGCGGCAGATCTCCCCCAGGTCTTGGCCGACCGTGTGCAATTGCAGCAGGTGCTGATGAACCTCATGATCAATGGCATAGAAGCGATGAAGGACGCAGATGGAACGCGCGAGCTTGCTATCAGGTCGCAGCTGGTGCAAAACGAGGAAGTTATAGTGTCCGTCAGTGACAGCGGGGTGGGCCTGCCTCCACAACAGACGGAACAAATCTTCAATGCCTTCTTTACTACCAAGCCGCACGGGACCGGCATGGGACTTCGCATCAGCCGCTCCATCATCGAATCACATGATGGCCGCTTGTGGGCTGCCGAAAACCCTCCGCGCGGCGCAATTTTTTATTTCGCTCTGCCCACCAAGGCCGAGGTGTCTGAATGACGGGCGCAGACGCTCCCACGGTATTCGTCGTTGATGACGATGACAGTGTGCGTGCGTCTATTCAAGGATTGCTGAAATCGGCGATGTTACGGTGCGCATCCTTTGGGACGGCGGAAGAATTTTTGCGCAGTAAGCTAGCGGACGGGCCAAGCTGCCTTGTTCTGGACGTTAGCCTTCCTGGCATTAACGGTCTGGACTTTCAGCGACAGTTGGCTGATGCCGGCATACAGATTCCCATCATCTTCATCACCGGTCACGGAGATATCCCGATGACGGTAAAAGCCATGAAATCCGGCGCGGTGGAGTTCCTGACCAAGCCTTTCTTGGACCAGGACTTGCTGGATGCGATCCACCAGGCTTTGGACCGTGACCGTGTAGCGCGCCGTCAGCAGAGTGACTTCACCGAGTTGCGAAAATGCTACGAGACCCTGAGCGAACGTGAGCGTCAAGTCATGGGCCTGGTCGTCTCGGGCATGCTCAATAAGCAGATAGCTTTTGCGCTGGGAATCAGCGAGATCACGGTGAAGATCCATCGCGGTCACGTGATGAGGAAAATGCAGGCCGAGTCGATGGCAGAATTGGTTCGAATGGCGTCGAAACTGGAACTTCCGCCCGGCAAAAAGTAGCGCAATCCAAGAGGTCGCAGTTGCGCAGGGCAGATTCCCAGTGGCAACCCTCACGTTTTGACCGCACCTATCCCAACTTCAAGCCTGGATTCTGGTTGCCTAATCAGCTCGAGGACGTATTTGGGCTCTCATACCAAAGTATAATTGCGCCCCTTTTGGGGACACTGCTAGATTCCAGCTATGGCGGCTCTGGAGAACACCAAAATGGTTGCGATTGTCGATGATGATGATTTAATGCGCGGCGCGCTACAAGGTCTGCTGAAATCGGTTGGCTTGCCTGCACAAGCGTTTGCGTCCGCAGAAGAATTCCTGAAATCCGGCCAACAGCGCCAGGCTGGATGCTTAATCGCCGATATCCGTATGCCGGGAATGTCCGGCCTCCAGCTGCAAGCGCAGCTCAACGCCGAACATTGCCGGATTCCGATCATCTTCATCACCGCGCATGGCGACGAAAAAATGCGGATGCAGGCGTTACGGGCAGGTGCGGTGGAGTTTATGGCAAAACCATTCAACGATGACGCACTGCTCGAGAGTGTTCGGGCCGCTCTGGAAAGTTGAGCCTACTAAAAGGGTGCGCAAGGAGGTCCTTCGTGGGAGCTGTCTTAACAATCGGGTCTGTCGATCAGGATCGTAATCCGCGCAGATTCGAGCAGATCATAGGCAACAGTCCTGCTCTGGAGTCAGTGCTCGAACAAGTTGAACAGGTCGCGCCGACGGATTCCACCGTTCTTATTCAAGGAGAAACTGGCACGGGCAAGGAACTGGTCGCGCGCGCTATTCACAATCTCAGTACGCGGTGCGGACGCCCATTCGTAAAGTTGAACTGCGCTGCTATTCCATTCGATCTACTGGAAAGCGAGCTCTTTGGTCATGAGCGAGGCGCTTTTACCGGCGCTATTGCGCAGAAGATTGGCCGCTTCGAATTGGCCGATAAAGGAACGTTGTTCCTGGACGAAGTGGGCGACATTCCGGCGGCCTTGCAACCCAAGCTGCTGCGTGTCCTGCAGGAGCAAGAGTTCGAGCGTTTGGGCAGCACTCGAACTCACCAAGTGGACGTTCGTCTGGTCGCTGCGACCAACCGAAATTTGGTAGATATGGTAAAACACAGCCAATTTCGCAGTGACCTCTACTACCGACTGAATGTATTTCCGGTTCCGCTGCCACCGCTGCGCGCGCGCTGCGAAGACATTCCGGCACTGGTGCAACATTTCGTCGAGATTTATGCTCGCCGGATGGGTAAGCAAATCGAGCACATTCCACCGGAAACGATGTCTGCACTCACTTCATACCAGTGGCCCGGGAACATTCGCGAGCTCCAAAACTTCATCGAGCGAAGCGTAATCCTCAGCTCCGGAAACGTCCTGTGCCCCCCTCTCGCGAGTCTAAGGGCGGCGGCGGAAACGGAATCTCTGGAGGCCGTTACTCTGGAAGACGCGGAGCGCGACCACATTCGCAAGACTCTTGAGCAAACCAAGTGGGTTGTCGCCGGTCCAAAGGGGGCCGCTGCGCGATTGGGAATCAAGAGGTCTACGCTTTACTTCCGCATGCAAAAGCTAGGCATCTCACGCACCAACAGGGATCATCTTCCCGCGTAACCGCTTACAATGATGTGAGGATCAATCCTCAATCGATTGGCACTACTCATGAGTCCACCGTCGGACGTAGAGGCGCGTTCATCTCTACCGACTGAATTCGAAGTCCGTTGATATTCATACACCGTCAAATACATAACGTTCACTGAGCCTGTCGACATGCGGACGCCGTGTTTAGCAGGCTGGCATCGCGCACTGCTCTGTTGTTTGTGTTCCTCCCCTACTTTCAGTCACTTACACACCACATATCTTTGGCAACCGTGTTGCGTAATGAGTTGTGTCGCTTGACGCACCGATCCTTTTCGCTGGCGGCAGATATGAGGAGAAATCACTATGTTCACTGAAGTCATTAACAAGGCCACTGCAAGTCACAAAGCGACAAGACGACATCACTTACTATCGTTATTCATCGCCTTGTTTTTTGCACTGACGATTTACCCGACCACGACACACGCGCAGATAATTGGCAGCCTTGAAGCCAACATCCCATTCCAGTTTTACGCGGGCAACACCAAACTTCCAGCGGGCGAGTATCGCATCCAGATGATGGACAATTCCGACCTGACCATCATGGAAATTAGCAAAATGGATGGCTCTGCTTCCGCATTGTTCCAAGTTCTGGACACGGAAGCCAGCCACGAACCAACGCAAAGTGAATTGATCTTCAACAAATACGGCGATCGCTACTTTCTTGCGAGGTTGTTTGACGAAGGTAATCCAAGCGGCAGCCAGGTTGTCGAGTCCCGCTACGAAAAGAAGATCAGTCAAGCAAACGTCGAAGCTCAGGAACACGTACCGGCGCGCCACCAAATCCAAAAAGGGAAATAACGGCCCGCTGAACATTACGGACCTGCCGCAGGACGATTCGAGTTGCCGGCTCCCGGCGGAATGTTTTATCGGAATTTAAAAACAAAAGGAGGAATTATGAAAATGCAAAAGATCGTAGTTGTTTTGATTGGGCTGATGTTGTTGTTGGCAGGCAAGGTGTCCGCACAGCAGGTGAAGACCGATTACGACCGCAGCGCCAACTTCTCGCAATACAAGACGTACTCATGGGAGCACGTCAAAACGAAAGATGCTCTGGATGTCGATCGGATCAAGAGTGCCGTCAACGCCACCTTGGCAGCAAAAGGATGGACCCAGGTGGATTCCGGCGGCGATGTTTCAATCGTAGCCGTCGAAATGACGCGCGACCAGCAGACTTTGAATACCTTCTATAACGGGTTTGGAGGAGGCTGGGGTTGGAGACGATTTGGCGGCGGAGGATTTGGAAACGCTACCACCACGACTGAAACCTACAAGGTCGGCACAGTGGTCGTCGATCTCTTCGACACCAAGACGAAGGAATTGATCTGGAGAGGCACCTCAAGCGATACGCTCTCCAACAACTCTGACAA
>DASYJM010000085.1:0-50107 GCA_035996445.1 Candidatus Acidiferrum sp.
CGCGAGAGTCTTGTGAGAATCCATTGAGAGCGGCAATCAGAAAAAACAGGACTGTTGGACTCACACCGAACTGCATTCTGATACGGCGTGACGGAACTGAATTTGCCATTGAAGACTCTGCTGCTCCAATCCATGACCAACATGGTCTAGCGACCGGAGCGGTGATTGTTTTCCACGATGTGTCGGTGGCGAGGGCCATGGGTGCGGAAATGTCGCACCTGGCGCAACATGACATTCTCACGAATTTGCCCAACCGAACGTTGCTGCAGGATCGCCTCACACAGGCGATTGCCGCAGCCAGCCGCAACAATCTCCGCATCGCGGTGCTGTTTCTGGACCTGGACGGATTCAAGCACGTCAATGACTCGTTGAGTCATGCGACCGGGGACAGACTACTTCAGTTGGTGGCGAAGCGTTTGCTTGCCGCGGTGCGCACGTCGGATACGGTGTGCCGCCTGGGTGGAGATGAGTTTGTGATATTGCTTTCGGAGGTGGCACACGCGGGTGATGCCGGCGTTAAGGCGGGGAAAATACTAAGTGCGCTAAGCGCACCGTTCGAGATGGAGCAAATCACCCTGCGAGTTACGGGGAGCATAGGGGTGAGCACCTACCCGGAAGACGGCCAGAACGCGGAATTGCTGATCAGAAATGCAGACCTGGCCATGTACCAAGCCAAGGAAAAAGGCCGCAGCAATTATCAATTCTTTGAGAAGGGCATGAACGTCCGAGCTGTGGAACGGCAATCGATTGAAGGAGATTTACGGTTCGCGCTGGAACGCCACGAGTTCGTCATGCACTACCAGCCTAAAATAGATCTTAAGACCGGGGAGATTACGGGTGTTGAGGCGCTGATCCGCTGGCGGCATCCCAAGAGGGGACTGCTTGGTCCACTGCAGTTCATCTCCATTGCCGAAGATAGCGGGTGGATGCTGCCAATCGGGAAGTGGGTACTGCGCGAGTCATGCAGGCAAGCGAAGGCATGGCAAGATGCTGGTTTGCCGCCTATTGAAATGGCGGTAAACGTTTCTTCCGTAGAGTTCCGCAACGATGCGTTCCTTGAAGGCATTAGCACAATTTTGAACGAGACAGGTCTCGAACCTCGCTACCTCGAATTGGAACTGACGGAAAGCGTACTCATGCAGCATGCCGAGTTCAGCGTCCCAGTGTTGCAGAAGCTGAAAGGGATGGGGGTAGGACTAGCTATCGATGACTTTGGGACGGGCTACTCGAGCTTGAGTTACCTGAGGCAGTTTCCGATCGACACACTGAAGGTAGATCAATCGTTCATTCACGAGATCAATGCGGACACCGACGAGGCGACGATCATCAGTGCGGTGATCAATATGGGCTGTCGCTTGAAGCACCGGGTGATTGCGGAAGGAGTAGAGACCGCGGAACAGTTGGCCTTTTTGCGGGCGCACGGCTGTGATGAAGGACAGGGATACTATTTTAGCCGGCCGATGCCCGCCACGGAGACGGCAAAGTTGCTGGAACTCGGGATGGCATCGACGATCCATTGAGCAGGATCGCAAAAGCGTGGCTTTTTCAGAAGCGGACTTCCAGCAGAACGCTACTCGTCAAAAAGCGAATTGATAGATTCTACAACGTGGGACATTCCATCGGGCTTGGAAAGCACAGCGTCAACACCGATAGCGGAACTCAAGGCTTTGCTCACGTTTTCACTGTACATCGTGAACAGGATAATGCGGAGGTTCGGCATCTTGCGCTTCAGGATGGACGCCACCATTGCACCATTAATCTCAGGCATCACGAGATCGAGCAAGAGTAAGTCCGGCTTAAGACGCTGAGCCTTTTCGACAGTGTCCAGCCCATCTACAGCTTCGCCACAAATCTCTATTTCCTGGTGCGCGCACAAAAACATGCGAATGACATCTCGCACACTGGTATTGTCATCGGCTATCAACACACGCTTACGCATAAACTTTAAATATGCCCCGGTGCTTTCACCGTCTCAATACAGGGTTTACGGTATGTAGGGTAAAACACATTAGCGGGCGAACCATTACTTGCGAGGTGCCCGAGGCGTTGGCGCGACCACGATATGGGTAATAAACTTTAGCCAGCTTGGTCACAATGACCATGATTGCTTGAGGATACGGTCCAATCGGGAGGTATAATCCGCGCTTCTATGGCGTTGGCGGCGGGTACGAAGTTGGATGGTTACGAGGTCCTAAGCCTCCTGGGCGAGGGCGGAATGGGCGAGGTATACCGCGCTCATGACCCAGTATTAAAACGCGACGTTGCCATCAAAGTTTTGCCCGCATTTGTTTCCCAGGATCCCGACCGCATGCGCCGATTCCAGCAAGAAGCGCAGGCGGCCGCGGCCCTCAACCATCCAAACATTCTGGCGGTGTATCAGCTGGGTAATTTCGAAGGCACGACGTATTTGGTGGCGGAATTACTGGAAGGTGGCACGCTGCGTCAGGAATTGACGCATGGCGCGCTGCCCTCGCGCAAAGCAATTGACTACGGAGTTCAGATCGCGCACGGATTAGCGGCGGCACACCACAAAGGCATCGTGCACCGCGATTTGAAACCAGAGAATATTTTTATCACCCGAGACGCGCGGGCCAAGATCCTCGATTTTGGTTTGGCGAAGTTGACACACTCCACAACCGCAATGGAAGAGGGCGACACGCTCACGGCGCGGGACCGAACTACGCCGGGCCAGGTGCTGGGCACGGCAGGCTACATGGCGCCGGAGCAAGTGCGCGGCGAAACGGTTGACCATCGCTCGGATATTTTCGCGTTTGGGGCGATCCTGTACGAATTAGTGACGCGCCAAAGAGCATTCAAGAAACCAACGTCGGCGGAGACGATGACCGCGATTTTGCACGAGGAGCCGCCGGTGATTTCGCTGACTGCGGTGGGTAATTCACCGGGGCTGTTGCGAATAGTGCAGCGGTGCCTCGAGAAAAAGCCAGAGCGCCGATTTCAATCGGCATCGGATCTGGCATTCGCGCTAGAGGCGCTGTCGGACATTAGTGGTTCGGCACGAGTGGCGGATGAGCAAGCTACTATTAGGAAAGCAGACGTTGAGCGAGCTGCAGAATCGTCGGGAACATGGAAATGGGTAGCCGCGACAGTGTTTTTGGCAGGGCTTGCTGCAGGCGCGGTTGCCTGGTTAAGGACGCCACCCGCAGCTCCCGTGGTGGAATTGGTTACGCAACTCACAGATGACGGCGAGCCGAAGAACGGCCAACTCGTCAGTGATGGATCGAGGGTCTATTTCAACGAAGGGCCGAATGGGAGTTGGAAAATCGCGCAAGTCTCCACGACAGGCGGGCGGACTTCGCTGGTGGATACACGGGTTCCGAGTCCCTGGATTGCTGGAGTTGCCCCGGATAACTCCTCGTTGTTGGTTTCGGCTGGCGGATATGAAGATGGCCTCTACCCCTTATGGTTAGTTCCCGTTCCGGCCGGAGAACCGCGCCGCCTTGGCGCCATTGCCGGTAGCGATGCGGCATTCTTCCCCGACGGCCGCATTCTGTTCGTTAGCTACAGAGACTTGTACGCGGCCGAGAAAGACGGGTCGAACCCGCGCATGCTGGCCTCGATGGATGGTTATATTCAAGACCCCAGCGTGTCTGCCGACGGAAAGAATGTGACGGCCACTTTATATACGCGAGGATGGGCTTCCTCGACCCTGGTCGAAATCGGGGCAGACGGGGCGGGGCTCCGGCCTATCCTGAGCTCAGGCAAGGACGGACGACCGTGCTGTAGCAGGTGGACTCCTGACGGAAAATATCTGGTGTACGGAACTGCGCATCGGGAAGGCTCGGATCTTTGGGCGCTTCCGATGCAAACGGGATTCTTTCGCCTGGCGAGGACGCCGATTCGACTCACGGCCGGACCGCTAGAGTATTCCGGCGCAGGCCTGAGCCATGACGGAAAGCAGATTTTTGCTATTGGCACCAAGCGGCGTGGCGAACTAGTTCACTATGATTTGCAGGCGCAACAATTCTTGCCGTTCCTGAGTGGAATTTCCGCAATCGGTCCTACGTTTTCCAGAGATGGGAAATGGGTGACTTATACTTCTTACTCGGACCACAACCTGTGGCGCAGCCGTGCGGACGGAACGGAGCGCACGCAACTCACCTATCCGCCAATGAAGGTGCAGGGTCCATCCATTTCTCCGGACGGAAGCAAAGTGGCTTTCACCAGCGCTCAATACGATATCTATGTGGTGGGCGCGGATGGCGGGGCGCTGCAAAAAGTCGCCGAACATTCCGCGGCCGCGAATTGGTCGCCCGATGGAAACACGCTGCTGTTTACATCTTTTTATGGATACGACCGGCCGGCGGCAGAAAGGCACCAAAGTTATTTGCAGACCTTCGATTTACGAAGCCGAGAGATGAGAGTGGTCCCTTCTTCGGAGGGTAAAGGCGGTGGGACATGGGTCGGACAAGATGGGCTGATAGCGGGAGGAGAGGCGTTTACAAAATTTCTGTATTTTGATTTTAAGTCGCAGAAATGGTCGGAGCTACTTTCCGGCAACTTCGTGAACTGGTGTGTTTCGCTGGATGGAAAGTACCTTTATTTTACGACTGGCGGCGCGGAGCCGCAGGCGAAACGTGTTCGTTTGTCGGAAGGGAAGGTAGAACCGATCACCAGTTTGACAGGACTTCGGCGAGTGGTGGATCCAGTGGAACAAGGTACACAGATTGGCGTCGCGCCGGATGGGTCCCCGGTGTTTACGCGCGATATTGGTACGCAGGAAATTTACGTATTGAATGTTAAATGGCCGTAAGGGTGAGGCCAAGCAAGAAAAGAATCTTTGCTGGGGCGCCACAACCCAAGTCTCTGCTATATGTTCGCGCTCGTTGCGCCCTATATATAGCGACGAGCTCAAGGGCAGCGAACAGTAGCCAAGTCAACTCAACTTTGAACAAGTGGCGCCCGGCCGGGTTGTACGACCTTGGAATTCCGACGTTTTTGTGTCCCACACCACGATGGCGAAATGGCGACGCCTGTACCACGAGAGTGTTGCGGCGGTTTTTGCCAGACGCCTATACTGACACGGAGTCGCTCTTTCGGCGTTGAACTGGCTCTTGGGGCGCCGGGCTGTCGACAAGCACGGATAAACATATCTATAAGGATCAAGGTTCAACACGCGTGGAGGAAGTAAAGCAGTTTCCGGCCATCGAACGCCGCCGCAACGCGTCTGTTCCGTATGAACAGCGCGAAGCCGGGGAGGTCGCGATCTTCCAGGAGTTAGGGAAGGCGCTGACGTCGTCGCTGCAGCTCGATCAGGTTCTCCGCACGATCATGGAGAAGATCGATGAATTTCTGCGTCCGGACAACTGGTCGCTGCTGCTGCTGGACGAGGCCAAGCAGGAATTGTATTTCGAGTTGGTGGTGGGCAAAGCGTCGCCATCGTTAAAAGATGTGCGCATCAAAATTGGGCAGGGAATTGCGGGTTGGGTGGCGCAGAACGGTGAAACCGTAGTAGTGCCCGACACCGCGAAAGACACGCGATTCTTTGGCCAGGTGGACGAGAAGACCAAGACCGAAACGCAATCCATTGTGGCGGTTCCGGTAAAGTTTCGCGATACCTGCCTGGGCGTGATTGAGCTGATCAATTGCATGGGACCCGATGGGTTCGACAACCGGGATTTGAAATTGTTGGAGGCGTTGGCGGACTTTGCTGCCATTGCGCTCGAAAATGCGCGGCACGTAAAGCGAATTCACGAGCTGACGATTACCGATGATTGCACGACGTTGTATAACGCGCGGCACATGGGTTTTATTCTGGATACGGAGATTTACCGCTCGCAACGGTATAACTACGAATTTTCGCTGGTGTTCATCGACCTGGACCACTTTAAACAGGTAAACGATACGCATGGGCACCTGGTGGGGTCGCGGCTGCTGGCGGAAATTGGAAACGCCCTGAAGAATAAGTGCCGTTTGATCGACTTTGCGTTTCGGTATGGGGGCGACGAATTCGTGCTGCTGTTGCCACAGACTTCCAAAGACAATGCGTTGAATGTCGCGCGGCGGTTGCACAAGATGATTCGGGAAAGTGTGTGGCTGGCATCCGAGGGATTGAACATTAAGGTTACAACGAGCCTAGGCGTGGCTTCTTATCCGGTGGATTCCAGATCGAAGGAAGGTCTGCTGCATCTGGCCGATGAAGCCATGTACCTGGTGAAAAATACCAGCCGTGATAGCGTGGCGGCGGCCAATGTGGGAGTTTTACCGGACACCCTGGCGAAGACTAAATTTGCCGAGCAATAGTAATTTTTGGATCTGCAGGGAATTCCGCAACAATTCCGCAAATCTATACACACCCCAAAAAGTTTGCTTAACTTGATGATATGAAACGAAGCGAAGCGGCGCGTTATGCGCGCTGGTCTGCCACGCTGGCGCTATTGCTGGCACTCGCCACCGTAGCGGTGTATATGCAGCATAAGATGGTGGCGCGCGTGCAAAAAAGAGGAGCGCCCCCTGCTGCGCCGATGAACGTGGAGCGGCAATCGAACGGCTTGACATTTTCCAAGGTGGACGGTGATCGCAAGATTTTTACGGTGGAAGCTTCGAAATCCACGGAATTCCGCAACCAGGAAGCAAGCCTGTTGGAAGAAGTAAAGATCACTATTTTTGGACAACAAGGCGACCGGCATGACGTCATTCGCACGCACAGTTGTCAATATGCCAAAGGCAATGGCGCCATCAATTGCAGTGGCGCGGTGCAGATCGAGTTGGAAACCGCAGCGGAGGCGGAGTTGGCAAAGAAGGGCGCAGCTAAAGAGGGCGCTGGCCCCGCGGGACACGTTGAGACGCGCAACGTTACCTTTGATCAGGCAAGCGGCACGGCGCGTACGAGTGAGCGGGTCACGTTTAGATTTCCCGAGGGCACTGGGGAAGCCATAGGGGTGGAATATAACTCCCAGCTGGGAACGATGAAATTGTTGCGTGATGTGAAGATGACGCTGATTCAAAGTAGCCGACCTGCGGGCACGGCGGGACAGGAAGTACACGTGACGGGTGCGAGCCTGGACTTCGATCGCGATACACGGCTGCTGCATTTGGAGGGGCCGGCGCATGCGCAAACGCAAACTGCGCAGCTGGATGCAGGCGAGATGAGGCTGAATCTGGATGAGGACTTTCGCGCGCGGAAACTTCTCGCGACGGCGGGAGGCCACGGTAAAAGGCCGCACGCGGTGTCATCGGCCGCGTCCGGACCAATGGCCTTGACCGCGAATGTGTTGACGGCGTGGTTCAATGCGGACGGAGGGCTCGAGAGACTTGAGGCCTCTGGAAAAGTTGAAGGCTCACGGAAAGCTGGGGCGGAAGATGAGGAATTTACAGCCGCGAATTCTTCCGTAGAGCTGTGGCCGGAAGTCAGCCAGCCGAAGTTAATAAATATGGATGGCGGCGTAATACTTAAAACGAGCGCCAAGACCGGGCAAATACGATTACTGGAAACCAATAAGGCACGTATGGAATTTACGGAGGGCAGCGACGATAAGCGCAGCCAGCCAAAGAAGGCAGAGACGCTGTCTGCCGGGACGATTCAATGGATGGATGCGCCGGGGAATGGACCGACGGCGGGTAGCCTGGATGTGGGCAAAGATAGCGCGACGCGGACAAAGTTAAGCGCTGAGAAGTTTGTGCTCGATTTTACGGCCGGTAGGGCGGCGCAGTTAGGGGCGACTGGGAATGTACAGGCGCAGCGGGACATACCTGGTGCTCCGTCGCAGATCACAATGGCGAAACGTGGCGTTGCGCATTTGCTGGCCAACGGCGGCTGGTCGCAAATCGAGCTGCACGAAAATGTGAAGTTCAAAGAAGGGGAGCGAAGTGGGCAGGCGGATCATGCGCTCGCGGTAAGCGCCACTCAGATTACCACCCTGAGCGGCCAGGCCATTGTGCGGGATGCTTCGACGGAAACCAGAGCAGCCAACATTGTTTTTATGCAGGCCACAGGAGATATTCGCGCGGAGGGCGGAGTGCGTTCGAGAACATTTTCGGCGCGCGGGGCAATTTCCCAAGTCTCAAGGACAACACCGCAAGCTTCCGGGACGACGCCGCAATTTTCCGGTGCACCCGCGAACATCACTGCCGAGAAAATGCAGGCGAACGCAAAGAGTGGCCGGGCACTTTACAGTGGGCATGCGCGACTTTGGCAGGGTGATTCCGTACTGGAGGCCGATTCCATCGAGCTGCTGCAGAAGAGCAGGCAACTGAACGCCGTGGGCAAGGTTCGGTCGGTGTTCCCTCAGGCGACTGGGCATGATACGACCGGCTCATCTGCGACTATCAGGTCCTCGAAGAAGCCGAGTCTGTGGCATATCGCTTCGGACATGCTTACGTATCTGGATTTGGAAAATCGCGCGCACCTGGAGGGGAACGTGGTGGTGCAATCGGACTTGCAACGGATGCGCAGCGACTCGCTTGATTTGTATTTTACCCACGCAAATACCGCAGGCGGTACGGATAAGGGTGCGCAACAAATCAGCCGTGCGGTGGGGAGCGGCGGCGTTGTCGTGGATGAGCAGATGCGCAAGGCTACCGCGGAGCGCGCGGAGTATACGGCCGCGGACGGAAAATTTGTGATGAGTGGCGGAACTCCGACGCTGTTTGACGGCACGCAAGGTACCACGACGGGGCGTCAATTGACCTTCTTTTTAGCGGATGATACGATCATCGTCGATTCAGAAAAAGGCTCGCGAACATTGACGAAACATCGAGTCCAGAAATGACGAGGTATGCTGAATCTCCAGGCTGTTGAGTTAAGTAAGACGTACCGCGGCCGCAAGGTTGTCGACGATGTGGAGCTGGAGATTGGCCAAGGTGAAGTTGTGGGGCTGCTCGGCCCCAACGGTGCAGGAAAAACCACTACGTTTTATATAATGGTGGGGCTGACGCGGCCCGATTCCGGGCGTGTGTTGCTGAACGGCGAAGAGATTACAGATTTACCCATGTATCTGCGAGCCCGCAGTGGAATTAGCTACCTACCTCAGGAACCTTCCGTTTTTCGGCAACTCACCAGCGAAGAAAATCTTCTAGCGGTGCTTGAGACGCTGCCCCTTACTCCTCAGCAACAGCGCGATCGGCTGGAAGAACTGATCGTACAGATGGGCTTGGAGACGGTGCGGAGCAGCAAAGCTTACGTGCTATCCGGCGGAGAGCGGCGGCGGTTGGAAATCGCGCGATCGTTGACGCTGTCGCCGTCATTTATCCTGCTGGATGAGCCGTTCTCAGGGATCGATCCATTAACAGTGAAAGATTTGCAGGAAACGATTCGCGATCTAAGCCGGTCGGGGATTGGTATTTTGATTACAGATCATAACGTGAGGGAAACACTGAACGTAACGGATCGCGCGTATATTGTGAATCATGGGAAAATAATGGCGCATGGCACACCCGAGGGCTTGAGTAATGATGCGGAAGTTCGGCGGGTTTATCTGGGCGATCATTTTCGATTGAACTAGCGGGCCAGAAACACCAGAAACAGAGGACCAAGACGCAATGGCGTGGCAGGGACTAAAACTAAATCTCAGGGTGTCGCAAAAGCAGATTTTGACGCCCGGTGGGGTGCAGATGGTCAGCGTGCTGGCGCTGAATCGTCTGGAACTCCGCGAAATGATCAATCAGGAAATGATCGCCAATCCGGTGCTTGAAGAGCTAAGCGAAGAACCCACGCAAACCGACAATTATAGCGACGAGAATTTCTTGAAAGCGGAAACGGAAAAGGTCCCAGAAAAGCCGGAAGCCAATCCCTTTGATGAGTTCGACGTGGGGAGCTTCTTCAACCAGTATTTGGATACGGGTGGCGATGGCGGAAAGTCGCAGGAGCGGGAAGTTTCCGAGCGACCCTCCTTTGAGAAGTTTTTATCTTCGCCGACCGGTCTGAGCGAACATCTCGCGTGGCAGCTTAGTGTGACAATTTGCTCAGACACAGTGAAGGAGCTTGCGGAAAGCATCATCGGGAATCTGGATGAGAACGGTTATTTGACGGCGTCAATTGAAGAGTTGCTGCAAGGCGGGAAATATTCTCAGGACGATCTGGACGATGCGCTGGCGGTGGTGCAGGATTTCGATCCCATAGGCGTGGGTGCTCGGGATTTGCGGGAATGTTTGTTGCTGCAGATCAAAGCGTTTGATCCGACGAATACATTGGCGCAGCAAATTATTTCCGACCACTTGAAACAGGTACAAGGAAATCAATTGAAGGAAGTGGCGCGCGCCTTGAACCGTCCTCTGGAGGTAGTGAAGCGTTCTCTGGAGGTTATTCGCAAGCTCGATCCGCGACCGGGATTGCGCTACAACAAAACCGAACCGCGGCTAGTTGAGCCGGACGTGTATTTTCGCAAAGTGGACGACCAATGGGTTGCTTTTTTGAATGAAGATGACATGCCGCAGCTGCGGTTAAGTCCTACCTACCGGCGATTGCTGGTTAAGGATGCTTCCGACCGCGATGTGAGAAATTATGTCAAAGAGCGGTTCACGGCCGCGATTCAGCTGATGAAGAATATTGAGCAGCGGAAGCACACCATTTTGCGGGTGTGCCAGTCCATCATTGCGCGGCAGGGCGAATTTCTGGATCACGGGCAGGACGCGCTGAAGCCCATGATGATCAAAGAAGTGGCGGAGGAAGTTGGCGTACACCCTTCCACTGTCAGCCGAGCGGTTGCGAGCAAGTATGCGCACACACCGCAGGGCGTATTGGAGTTGCGGTCATTTTTCAGCGAATCAGTGAACGGGCCGGAGGGCGGCGCGATGTCCTTGCTGACCCTGAAGCGCGTAGTAAAAAAGATGATCGAAGAAGAAGACGGCACGAAGCCGCTCACGGATGAGCAGATTGCGAAGAAGCTGGATGACGCGGGCATCCATGTTACGCGACGTACGGTAGCGAAGTACCGCGAAGATATGAGAATTCCCAGCACGCACCAGCGCCGAGTGAAGAGTTAAGGCGCGCGCCCCCGTGAAACGGCCGCCGACGAGACATGACGCGCGACACCTCGTCGTCCTCACAGGACTTTCCGGCTCCGGAAAAAGCACGGTACTAAAATCCTTCGAAGACATGGGTTTTTATTGCGTCGACAATCTTCCGGTTGAGCTGATGCCGATTTTCGCCGAATTGCACGCCGCAGGAGAAGGGGATTTTGCGCGCGCGGCCTTGATGATCGATGCGCGCGAGGGATTACAACTGCAGAAGTTACCTCCTTTGCTGAAACATTTGCGCAAGGATCATCCGATTACGCTGGTGTTTATCGAGGCGCAGGATGATGCGCTGCTGCGCCGCTATAGCGAAACGCGTCGGCCGCATCCGTTGGGCAAAGATTATTCGGTGCGCGAGAGTCTGCGGCACGAGCGCGAGTTGATGGCGCCGATCCGGAAACTGGCGGACGTGGTGATCGACACGACGCAGTTTAATGTGCACGAGTTGCGACAGTTCGTTACGGAACGATTCAAAAATCCCGACAAGCGCCCATTGATGGTTTCTGTGGTGAGTTTCGGATATCGCTACGGGGTGCCCACGGACGCGGACCTGGTGTTTGATGTGCGGTTCCTGCCGAATCCGCACTTCGTTCCCCGGCTGCGGGAATTTACCGGAACAGATCCCAAGGTGCGTCGATATATTCGTTCCTTTCCGCAGACTGCGGAGTTTTTGCGGCGCGTCGAGGGATTGCTGTCGTATTTGATTCCTCACTATGCGCGAGAGGGCAAAAGTTATTTGACGATTGCTTTTGGTTGCACGGGGGGGAGGCACCGTTCGGTGATGATGTCGGAAGCGGTAAAAAAATATCTGGAAAAGCGCGGGACTACCGCGAAAGTCGTGCATCGGGACATTGAAAAATGATTTGGATGATCACTCTTTTGAAAGTTACAGCCGTTCGCTGTCAGACGGGGTGGAAACTTGACACACCCTCTAGTGGCGAATAGCGTACCAAGAGAAGCGTTGGGGGAGTCTGAAGCGTGGCGTCGTTGTTCTCACCACAATTAAAGCGGTTGTTGGCGTATGTGCGGCCGTACTCGCTGCGGATGGTGGCGGGCATATTGCTGCTCGCGTTTGTGGCCCTGGCTGAGGGCGGTGTGGCGCTGATGGTGGCGCCAGCGGTGGATCGGGTGCTGAATCCCGCTGCGGTGGGCTCGCTGTTGGCGCTAGTCAAGCTGCCGTGGTCGGGGCGAACGATCTATCTCAACGATTTTTTTCCCCCCAGAATTCATAACGTCTGGACGGTTTTTGCGTTTGCTTTGTTGATCCTCTATTTCTCGAAGGCCGTTGCAGAGTATTTAGGGACTACGGAAATCCAGTACGTGGGCCAGGCGGCGGTAACCGATTTGCGCAACCAGGTGTATGCGCGATTGATCCGCCAACCGATGGGTTTCTTTCAGCACAACTCCACCGGCCGTCTGCATTCCACGGTGATCAATGATGTGGAACGCACCCGCATCGCGCTGAGTGAATATCTGGCGGACTTGTTTCAAAAAGGATTTACGTTTCTGGTGTTTGTTGGTGTGCTGCTGGTGGTGAATTGGAAGATGGCGCTGGGAGCCGCGTTTCTTTTGCCGTTGGTAATTTTGCCGGTGAATAAGTTTGGGCGGAAAATTCGACGATCCGCGGAAACCAGCCAGTCACGTCTGGGAGATTTAAGCCAGATTCTGCAGGAAACGGTGAGCGGAAACCGCGTTGTGAAAGCATTCGGGATGGAACCATTTGAAATTCGCAAGTTCCGCGAAGCTTCGAAGAGATTGTTGCGGGAAAACATGCGATGGGTGCGTGCCGGGGTCATCACTTCGCCGCTGATGGATCTGCTCGGAGCTATCGTCATTCCTTTGTTGCTGCTGTATGCGCGCGGCGCGATACAGCATCACGTGATGACCACGGGACAGTTTTTTACGTTCATCTACGCGATGTTCAATGCTTATATGCCGTTGAAGCGGATGGGCAATGTGTACCAGCAGTTTCAGGCCGCCCAAGGGGCCAGCACGCAGGTTTTTGCGTATCTTGATCTCGAGCCGGAAAATATTGAACAGCCGGGCGCCCAGATCCTTCCGGCGTTCGCGCGTGAAATTGCATTTGAGCACGTGAGTTTCAACTACAGCCCGGGCTCAACAACGGTTTTGCAAAATGTAACGCTGCAAGCGCGTAAAGGCGACGTGATTGCGTTGGTGGGTTCGAGCGGGGCCGGAAAAACCACGCTGGTGAATCTGCTGCCGCGCTTTTATGAAGTGACCGCGGGGACGATAAGAATCGATGGAAAGGATATTCGCGAGGTGACGATTCGCTCACTGCGGGACCAGATCGCCATGGTGGCCCAGGAAAATATTCTTTTCTACGATACGGTCTGGAACAACATTTGCTATGGGCTGACGGGGGTTGCTGAAGAGCGAGTGCTGGCGGCCGCGCGAGCTGCATTGGCGCATGATTTCATTAATGAGTTGCCGCTAGGCTACAACTCGCTGGTCGGCGAACGCGGAACCAGGTTGAGCGGAGGACAAAGGCAGCGCATCGCTATCGCTCGAGCGATCCTGAAAGATTCGCCGATTTTGATTCTCGATGAAGCCACGTCCGAGCTGGATGCAGAATCCGAGATGTTCGTGCAGAAGGCGCTGGCGAATTTAATGGTGGGCCGCACGACGTTTGTGATTGCGCATCGTTTGGCGACGATTCGGCGCGCCGATAAAATCATGGTGCTGGAAGACGGACAGATTCGTGAAAGCGGCACGCATACGGAGTTAATGGCCAAGAGCGGAACATACGCTCGGCTGCACGATATTCAATTCGCGGATGCTGACATGCTGGCGCCGTCACGGTTGTCGTCGGAGACGAGCGTCAAATCACAACTGTCATGAGCCAAACCCCAACTGCAGTCAGGAAACCCGAATGCCTTTCGATGACCGGATATGCGCAGGCGCGGGCGGAAACCACCGATCTAGCGTTGCGTGTCAGTATCAAGAGCGTCAATCACCGTTTTCTCGATTTGAAAATGAGGCTGGCGGAGGGGCTGGAGCTTTATGAGCCGCGGTTGCGGCAGATGGTGCGCGAGCGCATCCATCGGGGTCACGTAGAACTACAGGTGAGTGCCGAACCGCGCACTGCTGCGACGATTCAGGTGAATCAGGAATTGGTGAAGGCGTATATGCGCGCGGCGGAAGCCTTGCGACAAGAAACTCGCGCGGCTGCGGACGTGGATGTGGTGGCGCTCCTGCGCTTGCCCGGGGTGATTTCGGGATTGGGTATCGCCGCGCCGCAATCGGAAGAGAGTCAGGGAAAACTTGGGCGAGTGCTCGAGGATTGCCTCGCCGAAGCGCTGTCGAAGCTCGATGATATGCGGCGCGCGGAGGGTGCTCACCTGATCGACGAGCTGAACAAGAGGCTCACAAAGATCGAAGGAGAAGCGGATCAGGTCCGAGTGCTGGCGGAGACATTGAGGCCTGCGTTTGCGCGGCGCCTTGCGGCACGCCTCGCGGAATTGTTGAACGGAATTTCGCTGGAGCCGGCACGACTTGCGCAGGAAGCCGCACTACTTGCGGAACGCAGCGACATCAGCGAAGAACTCGAAAGATTGCGAAGTCATGTGGCGCAATTTGCGAGTCTGCTGCGCGGAGCCGGTGAAATGGGAAAGAAACTCGATTTTCTCTTGCAGGAGATGCATCGCGAGGCGAACACGCTATTGTCGAAAACCCCCGGGGTTGATTCGGAGGCGCTAGCGATCACCGGACTGGCGCTGGAGATTAAGGCCGACATCGAAAAATTGCGAGAGCAGGTTCAGAACATCGAATGACTGCCGAGGCAAAGATTGCGCCGTTAGTGATCATCGTGTCCGGCCCGTCCGGTTCGGGAAAATCGACGCTGGTGCAAAAGATATTGGAAATGCCGGGAACGATGCCGTCGGTCTCGGTTACTACCAGAGGGCGTCGCGCGACCGAGTCGAGTGGGAAGTGCTATGATTTCGTGACGGACGCGGAATTTGAAGCCATGATCGCCCGCGGCGAATTTTTGGAATATGCGCGCGTGTTTGGCAGGCACTCGTATGGCACGCCCAAGAAATGGCTGGAGGAGTCGCGAAGGTTAGGACTCGACCTGGTATTGGAGATCGATGTGCAGGGCGCTTCGCAGGTGAAGCGGCAGTTGCCGGAGTCGGTGGCGATTTTTATTTTGCCGCCTTCGCGGCAAGAACTGGAAAGGCGGTTGCGGTCCCGAGGACAAAATTCGGACGAGGATATGGCGCGGCGATTACAGAAAGCGCGTGATGAAATCGCGGAGTTTGGAAAATATTACGATTATTGCGTTGAAAATGAAGATGTGGAACGAGCGGGACGCGAAGTGCAAGCAATTGTAACGGCGCTGCGATGTACAAAAGCGCGGCGTCAGGACCTGGTAGAAAAACTTCTGGCATCGTTTGGGGGGGAATGACTGAGATGACGGTACTGACAAAAGCTCCGGAGAGCCAGTTTGCCTATGTGGTGCTGGCGGCGCGGCGCGCGAGGCAGATCATGGCCGGCGCACCACCGCTGGTGGAAAATCCACGGACGCAAAAAGCGACGCGAATCGCAGTGGAAGAACTCGACCATAGTTTGCTTGAGTACGATTTCGTGGAGCCGGATTCGATCGACGAGGATAAGGATGGCAACAAGCGCCGTAAGTAGCGCGGCGCTGCCAGGGACGCCATGCGAATCACGATGGGTGTGACCGGGGGGGTCGCGGCTTACAAGGCTGCGGAACTGGTGCGCCTGTTACAACAAGATGGATTCACCGTGGAAGTGGTGATGACGCGGGGGTCGCGGGAATTTATTACGCCGCTGACCTTTGCGGCTTTGAGCGGGCAAAAAGTAATTACCGACCTGTTTGGCAATTCCGAGAACGAAGCGAATCTGGAGAGCGCCATCGAGCATATTGCTGTGGCCCAGCGTACCGATTTGTTACTGGTGGCTCCCGCTACCGCCGACATCATTGCTAAATTCGCGCGTGGAATTGCGGATGATTTTCTGAGTACTTTGTATCTAGCGACCACCGCGCCGGTGGTGGTGGCCCCGGCAATGAATGTGAATATGTGGAATCATGCGGCGACGCGGGAAAATATTGCAAAGCTGCGGGAGCGCGGAGTGAATGTTGTGGAGCCTGATGAAGGTTATCTGGCTTGTGGCATGGTTGGGGCGGGAAGGCTGGCGGGGCACGCAGAGATTTTGGCGGCGGTGCGTGCGACCTTGCATACGAATAGAGATTTAGCCGGCGAGACGGTGTTGGTGACAGCAGGGCCAACCTGCGAAGACCTTGATCCGGTGCGTTATTTGACGAATCGTTCGTCTGGGAAGATGGGCTACGCTGTGGCAGAGGCCGCAGCACGACGTGGCGCGAAGGTAATTTTGGTGAGCGGGCCTACGTCGCTGGAAACACCAACTGGTGTTCGCCGTGTGGACGTGCGCTCTGCCGAGCAGATGCATGAAGCGGTGACGAAAGAGTTTGCAGGATGCTCGATTGGAATTTTTGCGGCTGCGGTCGCGGATTATCGGCCCGCGGAAAAGCATGAGGAGAAAATGAAGAAGACCGATGGCAGTCTAACGGTGCAATTGGAACCCACCGTAGATATCTTGCAGGAGATCGCCGGCCAAAAGAGTGACAAGTTTATCGTGGGATTCGCGGCGGAGACCACTGATGTGGGACAAAATGCGCGCAAGAAAATGGCCGCGAAGAATCTGGATCTGATCGTCGCGAATGATGTTACCGCGGAGGGCGCGGGTTTCGATCATGACACGAACGTAGTCTCGTTGTTCTACCGGGATGGGCGCGACGTGGCGGTGCCGAAGATGAGCAAGGCCGAAGTAGCGCAGCGGGTGCTGGACGAAATTGTTCGGCTGCGCGGAGCATCGCGAAGCAAGCCTGCCAAGCGCCTTTCGGTGGTCTGATTCCCATCATGACAGGCCGCCTTCCCGAAAAGATCCAAGAAAAACTTTCTTTGCGACTGCAATATTACGAAGATATTGGTATTCGGGAATTTTTCCGCGACCGGATTAGTCCAGCTGGTCTAGAGCCCCCACTCGAAGAGATCGTGTCACAGACTGTAGTCAGCGTGAGCTATGAGGGCGTCAAAACCATGAATGAATCACCCGCTCCGCAGCCGCTGATATCCGCGATACCCAAAATTGGCGAAGGCACGCTTCAAACTATTCGCGAAGACATCGGCGACTGTATCCGGTGCAAGCTGCACAAGGGCCGCACTAAAATTGTTTTTGGCGACGGGCACCCGCAGGCCAAATTGCTTTTCATCGGGGAAGGGCCCGGACGCGATGAAGATTTGCAGGGGCTGCCTTTCGTCGGGCGCGCCGGCAAACTGCTTACGCAAATGATCGAAGCCATGGGCTTGCGGCGGAGCGATGTGTACATCTGCAACGTGGTGAAGTGCCGGCCGCCGGAGAATCGCGCGCCCGAGAGAGATGAAGTGGCGGCCTGCTCGCCATTTTTGTTTCGGCAAATTGATTTGGTTGCTCCCAAAGTGATCGTTTGCCTCGGCAGCATCGCGGCGCAGACCATTCTCGAGACCACTCGGGGAATTTCGCAGTTTCGCGGGCAGTGGCTTGAGTTTCGCGGAAGGAAGTTGATGGCCACCTATCATCCCGCTTACCTGCTGCGTAATCCTTCGGCGAAAAGCGAAGTTTGGAAGGATTTGCAAAAGGTGATGGCCGAGTTGGGGCTCGAAGTGAAGAAGAAGTCTGCTCAGACGCAAGCTTGATCGTTGAAATAGAACTTCTCACAAAAATTTAGTCGGGCATCGTGCTACCTGCCTGGCGATGAGAAACTAACTACATGGGAATTCTGTTGGGCCTGCTCACTGCCGTGACTTGGGGCGGCTCTGATTTTCTTGCACGATTTGCAACCCACCGTATCGGCACACTCCGGACGATGTTTTATATGCAGGCAACCGGACTGGTGTTGCTCAGCATTTGTCTGCCGTGGCTGGGTGGTTGGGGGCATTTACATGATGGATCTGGTTGGCAGCCGTGGGCCTGGGGAGTGTTCGCAGGGTGCATCAATGCGGTTTCGACGCTCACGCTTTACCGGTCGTTTGAGGTTGGCAAACTTTCGGTGGTGGCGCCGCTTTCAGCGAGTTACCCGGCGTTGACGGTGATTTTGGCGCTGCTTACGGGTGAGCATCTACGTGTCACGCGAGGAGCGGGAATAATTTGCACCATGCTTGGCGTGGTGCTGGTGGCTCGCGGTGAGCAGGAGCCTCGCGAGGATGATGCGGAGGGAAATGCTCGCAAGGGTAAGGGAGTTGCGTGGGCGCTTTGTTCCGCGGGTGGATTTGGGGTGCTGTTCTGGCTATTGGGGAATCGCGTTGTGCCGCGGGTGGGCGCGCCGCAGGCGGTGTGGATGATTCGTTTAACGTGTGTGTTGCTCACTGCTGTGATTCTGCTGGCGGTGAAGCAGCCGTTTAGCCTGCCGCGCGGTCCTGTTCGATGGTATGTGTGGGCCATGGGTTTGCTGGATACCAGTGCCTTTGTGTTGAGTAATCGCGGAATGCAAATGGAACAGGTGGCCATCGTGAGTGTGCTTGGGTCGCTTTATGGCGCGGTGACTGTGGGGCTGGCGGCGATTTTCTTGAAAGAGCATGTTGCGAAGTGGCAGTGGGCGGGGATTGCCACCATTTTCTTGGGGATTTTTTTGATTAGTCTGTAGGGCGCGCTTCCTCTTCGAAATCTCATCGCCTGTTAAACTACACGCCGAGATATGAACAAGACATTTTGCAATGTGGCGCTGGCTGTGCCGCTGCGAACGACGTTTACTTACGCAGTGCCTGAACACTTGCGTGAAGCTGTGCGACTCGGTGTTCGTGTACTCGTACCCTTTCGACAAAAATCTTTGGTGGGAGTTGTGGTGGATCTGCCGGAGCGGGCGCCGGAAAAAGCAAAAATTCGGGAGATCAGCAGAGTGCTGGATGTGATTCCGGCTTTGACCCCGAAGCTGATTGAACTGGGGCATTGGATCGCAGGGTATTACCTCGCTCCGGTCGGAGAAGTTTTTCGTGCCATGTTGCCCCCCGTGACGGAATTGCGAGTGCAGCAGCAAATTGCGATTACCGCGGCGGGCCGTCAGCTCGTTGCTTCGACCTCGAGCACGCTTGGCGCGGAGTTCGCCGCCGAGGATATCGCACTGCTTTCGAAATTGATCGCAAAGCACGGGATTTTGACGGCGAGCAAGGTTGAGAAGTCCGCCCTGAGCGGCACGGCATTGCAGCGGCTTGTGCGGCGCGGCCTCGTGGAGATTCGCCAAAGTTTGCTGGCCAGAAAGCAGAAGACGCAGACAATTCTTGCCTGGCGAACTGAAGATTCCCTAAAAGGAGAAAACAACGCGGATGAAGCGAGGGAAAATCGGGTCCGCCCATGGCAAGGAAAAGCGCTAGAGAAATTTCAGGAACAAACTAGGCGGGTTCAAGAATTGCTCGAGGCCGAACGCGGGCCGCTGCCGTTGCCGCAAGTGGTGAGATTGGCCGATCTGTCGCGTGGTGCGGTCGAATGCATGCTTGCCTGCGGCTTGCTCTATAGCTGGGAGGAGCCCATTGATCCGGCCGAAGATCCTTTTGACGTTGGATACGCGCCGCCTGCACATGAATTGAATCCCGATCAGGATATGGCGCTGAAGCGCATCCGGGCGCGATTCGAATTGGGGGAATTTGGCGTGCAGTTGTTGTACGGCGTGACGGGCAGCGGAAAGACAGAAGTATATTTGCGAGCGATACAAGAAACCCTGGCGCGGCAAAAAACCGCGCTGGTGCTTGTGCCTGAGATCGCGCTGACGCTATGGATTGGGCGGCAATGCCGGGCCTGGTTTGGCGCGCGATTCGAAGGAGTGGCGGTGCTGCACTCGGCGCTTACCGATGTGGAGCGCGCGCGGGAATGGTGGCGGGTACGGAACGGTGAGGCGCGCGTCGTGGTGGGGACGCGCTCGGCCGTGTTCGCGCCGCTGGAGCGGCTCGGGCTGATCATCGTGGATGAGGAGCAGGAGAACAGCTACAAGCAGGAAGAGACGCCGCGATATCACGGGCGGGATGTAGCCATCGTCCGGGCAAAAATGGAAAATGCCGTAGCGTTGTTGGGGTCGGCCACGCCTTCGCTGGAAAGCTATCATCACGCGACAACGGAGAAGTACGAGTTGTTGACGCTGGGTTCACGCGTCGAAAATCGCGCGCTGGCGAAAGTGGAAGTCGTTAATTTGCGCGAGGAGTTTCAGCAGACGCATCAAGCCAGCTCGATTTCCGGCACGTTGCGTGCGGGGATTCAGGAATGCCTGGCGAATGGCACGCAGGCATTGGTGCTGATTAACCGGCGTGGATTTTCCTGGTCAGTTTTGTGCCGCAGTTGCGGAGCCTCCGTGCAATGCGCGAATTGCAGCATTTCCATGACGTATCACAAGAACAGAAATCGCCTGGAGTGCCACTACTGCGGATTTACCGCGCAGGTGCCGAAGAATTGCCCGAAGTGCGATTCCAAATATGTTTATTTTTTTGGGGAGGGTTCGGAACATCTGGAAGAACGGCTGCGCAAAGAATTTCCCACTGCGCGCATCGCACGGCTGGACCGTGACACGACGCGTACGAAACGGCAATACCAGGAAACGCTAGGAGCGTTTGCAAGCGGAGCGCTGGACATCCTGGTGGGAACGCAGATGCTGGCGAAGGGGCACGATTTCCAGCGTGTGACGCTTGTGGGCGTGATTTCCGCGGATGGGTTACTGAGCTTGCCGGATTTTCGCGCGGCGGAGCGAACGTTTCAATTGTTGACGCAGGTTGCGGGGCGCGCCGGGCGCGGGGAACTTCACGGACGAGTGCTGATTCAAACCTATTATCCGGAGCATTACGCGATTCAGGATGCAGTGAAACAGGATTACATGGCGTTTTTTGGGCGTGAAACGAACTTCCGCAGAACTATGGGATATCCACCGTTTACTTCGCTGGCCAACGTAATCGTGCGCGATACGAATCTGGAAAAAGCGATTCGCTGGTCGCGGCAACTCTCAGAATATTTTTCTCCACACAACGGTAAAGGTGTGCGGATTCTAGGTCCGGCCACGGCACCTCTGGCGAGACTGAAAAAGGAATACCGGTTTCAGTTTCTGCTGAAATCGCCAAAGCGATCGGTGCTGACCAAACTCCTGGGCGGCGCGCTCGATCATTGCGACGCTAACGAAATTCCGGATACGGCAGTGATTGTCGACATGGACCCGTTGAGCCTGATGTGACGACGGAGCTACGTGGGCCTTTGTGGTCTGCGCCAGAAATAATAGGCGGGCAGCCCAATTAAGAAAATGACGATGGCTGCGGCCAAGTAGCGAAACTGGCGCGGATCGATAAAGGCCAGAAACACGGCATTGCCGACGATAGCCGCGGCGACAATTACGAAGATCAGCGGGGTCCAGGGATAGCCGGGTACGCGGTAGGGAATTGGCAGGCCTCTTGATGCACGGCGAATGGGGAAGATTGCTGCGGCCCCAAGACCGTAGAAAATCCATCCGATAAAAATTGCGCCAGAAGCCAGCTCCGCGAATTTGCCGGCGCAGGACAGAATTGCTGACCATACACCGAGGGCTATGATTGCCCAGGCCGGCGTGTGAAATCGCGCATGTACCTGCGCTAGTTTCTTGAAGAAGAGATTGTCGTTGGCCATGGCGTAAAAAACGCGCGGAGCGGTAAGGATCACGCTGTTGGTGGCACTAAAGGTGGAAATTAGAATGGCGATGGCTACGATTTTTCCCGCCCACGGCCCCAGCACGAGGTTCATGGCGTTGGCTGCGATGGCATCGCTCACCGTGGCGGCTGCGGGACCGAGCGCGACGAGATAAGCGATTACCGCGGTCAAGTAAAGAGCCATCAAAAATAGAGAGCCCATGAGGAACGCCTTCGGGAAATTCTGCTGCGGCTTCAAGACTTCTCCGGCGCTGTAGGTGCCGAATTGCCATCCTTCATAAGCCCAGAGCACGGCAATCATCGCGAGACCAAAATTTGATAGCAGCGAAAATCCGTGTTGTGAAGTGCCAAGGGCTCGCGGCAGATCGGCCGCGTGATGACCCATCGAAAGCAACACAGCGCTGAGAATGGCTACCATCCCGACCTTTGTTAGCGTGGTCCAGTTTTGCAGGTCGGAACTTCTGCGGGTGCCCCAGACATTTACCGCAGTGACTACCGCAATCATGGCCACGCCGATGACAGTGCTGGAGGTTGGCGAGAGCGGGATAATTTCGGCAAGGTAGCGGGTGAAAGCCCGGGCCAGCGCGGCGATGGTGCCGCTGGCAATGATCAGGAAAAGACTCCAGCCATAAAGAAATGCAGGGGCGCGCCCGAAACCGTCGCGAATGTAGCAGTACAGGCCGCCGGCTTCCGGATTGGAGGCGGCGAGTTCGGCGTAGGTGAGTGCGCCGAGGAGTGAGAGGATGCCGCCAACGAACCAGACCAGCAGGGACAATCCCACTGAACCGTCGAGTCGCTGGAGAATCAGGCTGGGAGTGAGAAAAATTCCAGAGCCGATTACGGAGCCGATAAACAGAAGTAAGAGGTCAGTAAGGCGCAAGGTTCGAATGAGTGGTGGCATGGGCTATGAATGTTTTGACATTGCTAAAAGAAGTGACCAAGCATGATACCCGGAGTTGCTTGCAGGCACATTCGCAAAAATCCATACGCGCAAATGCGACCTTGCGGGAGTTGAGACGATTCGCGAGTGCCGGAGATGATAGCTGATGCGGTAGAGTTTTCTTAGAGATTGATGATGGGGGCGGGCATGAAACAAAGCAGGAATATTAGCAGCGCGAGGAAAGCGGCGAAGCGGCGATCGGGGTCGAGGGGCGTGTCGTCGTAGACGGGGGCGGTGCGGAGAAAGCGGAGGCCGAAAAGCAGTGCAGCCCAGATATACCAGCCGGTCCAATGACGGAAGAATCCGAGGAAGAGCAGCAGGGCTGGCAGGAATGTGGAGACCAGGCGATGAGTGCGAGCACTGAGCGAGCGAAGAATGTGACCACCGTCGAGTTGCCCCGCGGGCAGAAGATTTAGCGACGTCGCAAACAGGCCGACCCATGCGGCGCGTCCCACTGGATGTAATAAAAGAAAATCTACTGAAACGTTGGGATGAAAAATTCTCGCAAGGATTTGGAGAATTAAAGGGACGCCAAATACTACGTCGGAATTGGCGGGATCGGCGAGACCGGGAACGACTCTTGCACTCCAGACGCCGTAGACTAACGCGGGAATTGCAAATAAAAATCCCACGAAAGGTCCCGAAGCCCCTACATCAAAGAGCGCACGAGTGTTGCGGATAGGTGAGCGGAGCAGAATGAATGCGCCGAAAGTTCCGATGAGTGTGGGAGCCGGGACGAAGAATGGGTAGCTGGTTCGAATGTGATGGTGACGGCAAGCGAAAAAATGACCGAGTTCGTGAGCTAGCAGGATGGTCATGAGCGTGGCCGCGAACGGCAAGCCGCTGAGCAGTGCTGCCGGATGTTGATACAGAAGTTTAAAAGCTCGCACGAATTCGTCCACGGAGACGGACTCGTTGTGCGCGAAGGCTACCGAAAATTGCGCGCCCGCAACGAGGCAAGTACACAAAGTCAACAGGAACAGAAGTCCTGCGAGTGCGAGACTTTTGCGCGAAGGACTAGTTGGAGTGACGGCGTAATTGCGGCTAACGGGCGGAATGGTACGCCAATCTATGTGGACTGGAAGCGGTTGAGTGGTGCCTTCTGGGAATCGAGTGGCCACGAATGATATGGCGAACCTTGGAAGCAGCGAAATTACAGTACAGCACAGATGTGAACGGCGCGCCAGTCAGTCGATTTTTGTGTAGTGTCGTAGTTTTGTAGGACGTCAGGTTAATCTTCATGTGGTGGTGTCCCGGGGGACCTCACTCTAGTTTGAAGACCAGAATGAATGTGGTGACAAAAATTCACTGGCGAACCTTGATTGCGGCGCTTGGTATTGGGCTTGTGATCGAGCTGCTTCTGGTGAGGCTGTATTTTTGGTACCTGCCAGGTGCCTTGGCGGCTCCGCAAAGTGCTCACACAAATTTATGGCTCTGGGAGGCGCTACGACTAACGCAACAGCCAGGTTTGGGCCTGGTGCAGTCCTGGGTCAGAGTGGTGCGGCCAGGGTATGCGGAGCTGATCGGCGACATGTTTCTCGTCCCTGTGATTCAGTGGCTGGTTTATGCTGTGGTTATATATTTAATTTTGGAGATGTATCTACGGAAGAGCGCGCGAGCGACGACGGAAACGGAAAACTAAGCTGACTCATAGCGACGGCACGGGGCCACTTAGACAATTAACGAAGTTAAAGCTGCGGGTCGGAAACTTAATTTGATTACGCTGACGCAGCGGGCTTGACGCCTTCCAGGCCCTGCAATTCCTTGCCGGGTTTGAAGCGCACCGCTTTTCCTGGTGGAATGCTGACTTCTTCGCCGGTTCGCGGATTGCGGCCGATGCCGGTCTTACGGGGCTTTACGCTGAAGACGCCAAAGCGGCGCAGTTCGATGCGCTGGCCGCGGCCCAAAGCGGTCTTGAGGGATTCGAACACGGTCTCGACGGCCTGCTCGGCCTTGGTGCGGCTGATGTTTGTCTTAGTCACCACGGCGTTAACGATGTCCAACTTGATCAAAAGGAACCTCCCGGGAGCGTGGGCAGATGCTAGAGGGTGCGGCGCAGGTTGTCAAGATGCGGAGGCGTACACTACACTGACGTTCCTTTGCGCCGAGTGGTTAATTTTTGAATGACTGATGCCAAATTTCTTATCGTGAACTTTTCGAGGAGGAAGTGAATGTCTGTTAAGCCAGATGGCTGGATCCGACGCATGGCGCTTGAACATAAAATGATTGAGCCTTTTACGGACCGGCAAGTGCGGGAAGGGGTCATCAGTTACGGAGTGTCGTCGTATGGGTATGACATCCGGGTTGCCGACGAGTTTCGTATCTTTACGAATGTTAACTCCACTATCGTTGATCCTAAGAATTTCGATTCGCGGTCGTTGGTGGATTACAAAGGCGACGTGTGCATCATTCCGCCCAATTCATTTGCCCTGGCGCGCTCGATTGAATATTTCCGGATTCCGCGAAATGTATTGACGATTTGTTTAGGGAAATCCACTTATGCGCGGTGTGGAATCATTGTGAACGTGACGCCGTTTGAGCCGGAATGGGAAGGGTTTGTGACTTTGGAAATCAGCAACACCACACCCTTGCCGGCGAAGATCTATGGGAACGAAGGGCTCTGTCAGGTGATTTTTTTTGAGTCCGACGAGGATTGCGAAATCAGCTATAAAGATAAAAAAGGAAAGTATCAGTCGCAGGGTGGGATTGTATTACCGCGGCTCTAGCATGTCAGTGCGGGCTAAAGTGCCAAGCCAGGAACTCCGTGAAATTTATTTTAGCGCGGGTTCGATAGGGATGAGCTTCACGGTTGCAGCTGTGCCCTCCACTGGGTAGCCTTTTTCGCGCCAGGCTGCCAGACCGCCCTGCAGCGGCCTGATGCGCTTGATGCCTTGCTTGCGTAAGAGCAGCGCCACACGGGCGCTGGTGGCTTCGTTTGGTCAAGTGCAGTAGAGGATGACGTCACGGTCACGCGGCAAGCGGTCGTTTTTCTCCTCCAGTTCTCCAGCGTCCATGCGAAATGCACCAGGAATGGTTAGTGGGTCGGCTTCGAAATCCATGGAGTGACGCAAGTCGACGATGACCATTTCTTCGCCGGCATCGATTTTGTCTTTTAACTCACCGACAGTGATCCGCGCGATGCGAAGCTGGCGAAGGAATCTTTGGCGGGCGATGAATTTGTAGGCGATGTACCCGGCGAACGCTGTCACCAACACAACGCCCATGTTTCCGCCGAAAGAAGCGAGATGTGCGGCGATTTGTTCGATCTGTCCGCTGAATACAAAACCCGCGCCCAAAAATGTGCCGGCCCACAACAGCGTGCCCATCGAATCGAACATCATGAAACGCGCCAGGCGCATGTGAAAGACGCCGGCAAGCGGCGGCGCGACGGCACCGACGCCTGGAAGAAACTTTGCGAAGACGAGTGAGCGAGCGCCCTGGCGAGAGAAAACACCTTCAGTCCGTCTCACGCAGGAATCCGGTTCCAGCGAAATCTTGCAGAGCAATTGGAGAATGGCGATACCTTTGATTCTGCCGAGTTGATACCACAGAGAATCGGCACAGAGTGCAGCGAACACGGTTGCGAAGAGCGCGACAAAAATGTTCATGCGGCCTGCGCCCGCCAACGCGCCAGCGGCGAGAAGCAATGGGACAGAAGGAATGGGAAGGCCAAGCTGCTCCACGAATACCCAGCCAAGGAGAAGTACGTATCCGTGGCGGACCAGGAATTCGAGTGTGCTGTTCATTTGGGCGAGTTAAATTTACCCTAAATTTCAGGGAACGAATGGCGCTTTTTTTCCCCAGCTTCCGGACATAACAAAGGTGGAGATGGGTTTTCGAGTGCGTGGCGTTAGTTCGCGATCGCGCAAGGGCTTCGGTAAAGAATCCGGATCGCCCGGATAACCTATGGCAATTGCGGCGAGGGGCTCCCAGCCTGCGGGTATTTGGAAAACTTGCCGCGCTTTATCGTGGTCGTAACCGGCCATTTGATGGACGAACAATCCGCGCGAAGTCGCTTCGACGGTTAGCCATGCGCTGGCGGCGCCGACATCATGTTGCGCGTTTCGATTTGGAGTGCCGCTCTTTGCGAAGGCCAATTCAACTACGGCGAGGGCCAAGACCGGGGCATGTTGAGCCCACGTAACATTGGAGGGCACCAGCACGCTGACTAATTTGGGGAAATTTTCTGCGTCGTCCCTGGTGGCGACGATATAGGCCCACGGTTGTTCGTTGCTGCTGGAAGGGCTCCAGCGCGCTGCTTCAAATAAGCTTTGCAGCACAGCGGGAGCGACGGGCTTATCGCTGAAGGCGCGCGGACTCCATCGCTCCGCTACCAAATCGTGTACGGGAAAATCCGTTGGCGCCCTCTTGTGCATATCATTCCTTTCGCTAATTACGCAGCGGTGGCCCCACATGAACTTTATCGAGCTAGCTTGGTGGCGATTTCGGCTACGTGTTTACCTTGAAAGCGCGCAACCTTCAATTCATTTTCGCTCGGCTGGCGCTTACCGTCGGCGCCGGCCAACGTGGTGGCCCCGTATGGAGTGCCGCCAGTGATGTCGTCCATGTACGTCAGCCCGGAC
This sequence comes from Candidatus Acidiferrum sp., assembly GCA_035996445.1. Lineage (GTDB taxonomy): Bacteria > Acidobacteriota > Terriglobia > Acidiferrales > UBA7541 > Acidiferrum. Next base: position 27,183 of record DASYJM010000085.1, read on the forward strand.
TCGGTATAGGGCACGCCGACGATGACCATGCCATGGTGCAGAAGCGTGGAATGAAAACTCGTAATGGTGGTTTCCTGGCCGCCATGCTGAGTGCCGGTGGAAGCGAAGACGCTACCAACTTTTCCCACCAGGGTACCCTTGCCCCACAAAGCGCCGGTCTGATCGAGAAAATTGCGCATTTGCGCAGCCATGTTTCCAAACCGCGTTGGAGTGCCGAAGATAATTGCGTCGGCTTCCGCAAGCTTGTCGACCGCCGCCACCGGTACGTTGGCAAAGCTGCCTTTGGCGGCCTTGGCACCGTATTTTTCCAGGAGGTCATCGGGGATGAGTTCTGCGACCTGGTACAGCGAAACTTCTGTTCCCGAGACCTGTTTAGCCCCTTCCGCAACGGCCTGAGCCATTTTGTAAACGTGCCCGTACATGCTGTAGAAAATCACCTGGACTTTGATACTCATAATGTCACCTTTCCTTTTGAAGTTTACTGATCGGCAATAACGGGAACCTCACTGTAAAGCCCGGCCTCCGAACAGGATCGTTGCAACTGACCACTTAGACTGAGATCACGCCGTCGGCGATGCATCTTTTTCATTGAGACCGCGCCAGAATTACTTTGGGACTTGCTTGATCATTTCGGCATCGATGTTGATGTTAACGTCGTCACCTACGACCACGCCGCCGTTGTCCATGGTGGCATTCCACTTCACGCCGAAGTCCTGACGGTTGACCGTGGTGCTGGCGTTGACGGCGGCACGCTGATTGCCCCAAGGATCTTTTACCGGGGCGGTCGGTCCGTCTACATCCAAAACAACCTGCTTGGTATTACCGCGAATGGTGAGATCGCCGGTTACTTTGAGTTTGCCTGGGGAAACTTGCTCGACCTTTGTAGATTTGAAGGTCATGGTGGGGAAGTGATCGACGTCCAAAAAATGATCACTGCGGAGATCCTTGTCGCGGGCCGGTTCACGAGTGTCGACAGTGGATACGTCAATGGAGACATTTACGGCGGACTTGGAGATGTCCTGGTCATCGACTAATACCGTGCCGGTGACTTTGCTGAAGGCGCCGCGAACGGTGGAGATGGCGAGATGGCGAACGGAAAATTGCGCGGCGCTGTGTTGCGGATCAATTTTCCATTCGGTGGCGGCCGCGAAGGCTGAAACGGAGCTGAGCAGCACCAACGCGGCGATGCCGGCGATTCTTGTTAAGGGATACTTCACCAGTGTTCTCCTTTTAGTCGGCTTGGATTTACTTTGAATCGTTTTGTTGCGATTTGAGTTCGCTGTTAGGCCAGTTGCAATCCAGCTTCTGACCAGCGTGCTGCGAGCGGATTTCTTCGAGCATGGCAGCTAGAACTTTTAATTTAGCCGAGGCGATGCCCTGAAATTGCCGCTGGTGCAAGGCACTCACTGGGCGATCCAGAGTTTTCAGAAGCTCGAGACCCTCCGGAGTGACAAAAGTCTTGACCACGCGACGGTCGTCGCTCTGTCGTTCCCGGGTAATGAGATTGCGTTTTTCCATGCGGTCCAGAAGGCGGGTAATGTCAGGATCGCGAGAGATCATGCGTTCGCCGATTTCGCGGCACGCCAATCCGGTGCGACCAGCGCCGCGAAGGATACGCAAAACATTGTATTGGGCCGCGGTCAAGCCTGCGGCTTTGATTACTTGTTCGGCTTGCGCGCCCAAGCTGTCGGCGATTTGCATGAAGGCAACAAACAGGCGGGCCTCCAAATGAGTGTCGAAGTTTTTATGGGAGGAGGAACTCATGGCGTCACTATAGTCGTTATAACGATAAGTGTCAAACCTAAGTTGGCGTCACAAGAAACAACCGCCTGCTTCGCGTGATGAAATAGGTAGTTGCATGCTACTTAGTCGCGCGATCAGGGTTTACTTAGGGGACGAATCTGGAGCTGGCTTATGAAACTTTTCGGGCTTTGCGTCACGATGGTTTCTACGGCGTGAGCGATATCTTCCGGCGATAAGACCTTGGCGGGGTCTTTGGGGCTGGTACCGGAGAATTCTGTGGCTACGCTGCCCGGACAAATCGTGCTGACGCGAATTCCGTAGCCTCGCAAATCTTCAGCCATGCACGCAGAGAGGCCTTGAAGGCCCCATTTTGAAGCGCAATATAGGCCACCACCTTTGAAGGCGTTTACGCCGGCTAGGGAGCTGATGTTGATAATATCGCCGCTTTTGCGACTTATCATCGAGGGTGCGACGGCTTTGGAAACCAAAAATACACTTTTCAAATTGGTATTCAGAACGCGGTCCCAATCTTCTTCGGATTTTTCATGTGCCGGACCGAAGACGCCGATGCCGGCGTTGTTTACTAGGATGGTTATAGGTCCGAGAGCGGACTCCGTTTTCGCAACCAGAGCTTGCACATCGGCGGGACTAGTTACATCCGCTACGTGGGAGAATACCCGACCTCCCAGGCCAGCGAGGTGGGCGCTGGCGTCATTCAGGGCGTTGGCATCGCGGCCGCAGATAGCCACAGCCGCTCCCAGCGACGCCAGGCGCAAGGCGATGGCTCGGCCGATCCCACGGCTACCGCCGGTAACCAGGGCCAGGGAATCGCTAAGGGGTCCTTGGTCAGCGTCTTGAGCACCCGAGTTACATGTCTGAAGCATCAAAATTCTTTCTCGTGTGGGCCACGGTTTTTATGCGAAACTCATCTTAACATTGGAGGCTGGAATCTAGTCCCCGGGCGAATCACGCGATGACAACGCAGGACGTCACTTCGAAAACCTCAGTAGATTATTTTTCATGCACGTGACGACTTGCGGAGGCCTCGCGACTTCCCTATAATCCCAGAGTTTTCCGAACGATAACAGAAATTCCGGGTAGGAATGAACCCGGGTGAACGGGAATAGAATCCCAAAGGTTGTAGTTTGAGCGAGGAGAAATCGGAATGAATGGAACACAGAAGATAGTAGGCCTCGCGATAGCCGCGGCGCTTAGTCTGAATTTTGGAGCGGCGGCTGGCACAAGGGCTCAGACCACACAAGCTCCGCCCGCGGGGCAAGATGCGGCCGGTGCCAAGCCGCAGTACACCATGGCGGAGTACAACTCCTACCAGGCTGCCGCGGCGGATAAAAATCCGACCTCGCAGATCAAGGCCCTAGATGATTTTGTCGCCAAGTATCCGAACTCCGCGCTGTTGATTTATATCTACCCGCTGTATTACCAAGCATACAGCCAGCTGAAAAACTATCCGAAAGTCATCGAGTATGCGGACAAGCTGGTATCTCTAGGTGACAAAGTGGATGCGGGGGCGCGTTACCAAGCGCTATATGCGCGTGCGTTTGCTTACAACGCCATGATTGCCGATGTCGCGAACGCTAATACCGCGGCCAAGGATCCTGCGCTGGCCAAGAGCGCCCTAGATGCGGCGGCGGCGGGATTGAAAGCCCTGGACGAAGTGAAGAAGCCTGAGTCCATGAGTGACGATGCGTTTGCTACGCAAAAAAAACAGATACAAATTTATTTCCACGCAACGGCGGCACAGGCCGCGATGGTGCTGAAGGATTACAATGCCGCCGTTCAGCATTACAAAGCGGTGCTGGCACTGAATCCGGATGACGCCATCACGAGCTACCGTTTGGGCCTCGCGTATATGGCCATGACGCCTCCGCGGCAGATGGACGCGTTCTGGTCCATTGCACGCGCGGTGACCGCTAAAGGAGCAACGCAAGCGCAATCCGCCAAGGTGAAAGATTATCTGCGAAAACTAATCGTAAATTACCAGCAGGCGGCTTGCGACAACCTTATCGATGCGGAGCTGAACGAATTGCTCCAATTGGCGAGCAGCTCGCCCGAGCACCCAGAGAGCTACAAGTTGCCGAGCGCGGATGACCTGACGGCGGCACGTAAGGACATGACCATGAGGTCTGTGGTTGAAGATCTCAAAGCTGGCGGCGATAAGGCCAAGGTCACGTGGCTGGCGGCATGCGGCCTGGAATTTCCAGAGGTGCCTGGCAAAGTCATCGAGGTTACGCCCGGGACCGATTCCGTACAGTTGAAAGTTGCCTTCGTGACTAGTGAAGCCGAATTCGAATCTGCCTCTACACCCAATATGGACGTAAAAGTCGTTGGGCAGCCCGAGGCGGCCAAACTGGAAAAGAACGGCGCCGTGCACTTTACCGGCACGCTGGTCTCGTATGATCCTGATCCCGCGTTCATGTTGCACTTTGACAAGGCCAAGGTTAAGGAAGAGGATCTGCCGAAGGAAGGGACAAAGAAGCCGGCGCCCCGACGTCCCGCGGCCAAGAAGCCGGCGCAGTAGTTCAACGTGTAGTGTTTAAGAACGGCTCTCCTTAAATGATGGAGAGCCGTTTTTTTATTGGCGGGGTGTTTTTTATTGGGCTTGAAAAGATGAAGCAGCGGCTTAGTACCGGGATTTGCGGTGGCCGTTGTGGTCCAGTTTGTACTCGCCGATTTTGCGGCTGAGGGTGTTGCGGTGGATTCCTAGAGCCGCAGCGGCGCGAGACTGATTGCCTTTGGCACAATCCAAAACCCGTTTGATAAAACGCTTTTCGAATTCGCAGACCGCTTCGTCGAAAAGAATCCCGCGTTCCACCATTTGATTGACAAGCCCTTCCAGTTGATCCTTCACGGCAGACGCTCCATCTAAAAAAAACTCAAGTTTGCCAAGTTCGTTCCACCAGACGCTCCGTTACAGAGTATGGCCCGTGAGAATGCGGAAGGCTTCCTGGTACTTTTCGCTAGTGGCGGCCACGACTTCGGCGGGCAATTCGGGCGCTGGAGGAACCTTGGGCCAGCGGATGCTTTCAAGATAATCACGCACGAATTGTTTGTCGAAAGAGGGCTGAGCACCGCCCGGGCGGTACTCTGCCGCGGGCCAGAAGCGCGAAGAGTCGGGCGTAAGAGCTTCATCGATCCATATCAATTCGCCATCGAGAAGCCCAAATTCAAATTTAGTGTCGGCAAGAATGACGCCTCGCGGCTCCGCATATGCCGCGGCGCGTTGATAAAGATCGATGCTGACCGCCTTGACTTCGGTAGCCAACTCGTGGCCAATCATGGAAACAACTTGTTCGAAAGAAATGTTCTCGTCGTGGCCTGCAGCGGCTTTTGTTGAGGGTGTGAACATCGGTGCGGGCAGGCGATCAGACTCTCGCAGAGCAGGGGGTAATTCAATGCCGCAAAGCGTTCCGGTGGCCAGGTAGTCTTTCCAGCCGGAGCCGGAGAGGTAGCCGCGGACAACGCATTCGACCGGCAGAGGATCGGTCTTGCGAACAATCATAGAACGTCCTGCCAGTTCGTGGCGATAGGCGTCAAAGGGAGCGGGGAAGTGGTCAGCGCTCAACACGTGATTGGGAATTACGTCCTTGAACAGATCGAACCAGAAAAGCGATAGCTGCGTGAGGACGCGGCCTTTGTCGGGAATCGGCGTAGGCAGAATGACGTCGAAAGCGGACAGGCGATCGGTGGCGACGATCAGCAGCTTGTCACCGAGGTTGTAAATATCACGAACCTTGCCGCGTGCGGAAGGCTCGAGGCCGGCAAAGTGTGTTTCTCGCAGAACACGGCTGGCAGGAATGGCAGGCAGAAAAACTTTCCCCCGACAAAGTGAAAACATTCTAGCGCAGCGTGAGTCGATGTCAAACCTACAACGGTGGAAAACTAAGGAAAGATCCGTTGACGGAAATTATTTGATGATAAAACTTCGTCACCTCATAAAAAAATGTTCGCAACGGCGATACCACTGGACCTTCGTGACATGCTTAAATTCCGGAACTCCTACTGTCTTAATCCCGTGTCTATGTTTGGAGAGGGCCAATGCTGAAACAAATAATTGCTGTGATCGGCTGTTGCATGTTGTTTGCGGCTCAGAACAAGGCGCCAGAGCGTACGGTACAAGGAAACACGATTACCTCTGAGCATGATCCCAAGTTAAGAATCCGATTGCCGGAATCGGTGCACTTCGTTGGTGCAGATCGATGGGTGCTGTACGGCATCGCGGATTGCGAGTTGCACGCTTTTGTCGAGGCAGACGAACACAAAAACGTGCAGGCGCTCTACTGGGTGCAGTTCGAGGGCTACCTTCCGGAGCGGCCGGATTTGCACCACACCTACGATTCAGCGCGTCACGCCACGATAGGCGATTTGGATTTCTATGTGGACACCTGGCCACGCTCGAATGGCGAGAAAACCGAATCTGGGTCGGACCGTGAGCACATCGATGCGCATATACGCGCGAAGGGATACAAGATTCCCGCGGACATGATGTACGTGCGTCTGGTACATCTTCTGGATGCCGGAAAACGTAAGGAGCTGATGATTATTTATGGGGAAGGGCTGGCGTCGACCGGATTCGCCGCAGCGGATCTCCGCGAGGGAGGGAAAGCATCCGGCCAGTGGGCGGCGCTTGAGAAGGGATTGATTGAGCGCGCCAAGAAGAAAATTGCGCTTGAGGAAATTAGCAAGCCATGATTTGCGTGCAGCTAATCGATTGAAGTCGCCAAAGTTTATGCGGCGGAAGCGGCGCGTTTCTTGGGCTCGGAGTCGCCTTCCCAACGGACGCTGACAAGCTTTGAAACGCCGGGTTCCTGCATGGTCACGCCATACAAGACGCTGCCCATCTCCATGGTCTTGCGGTTATGGGTGACGATGATGAATTGAGTTTGATCGCTCATGTCGCCAATCAGGCGCGTGAAGCGTCCGACGTTGGCTTCATCGAGCGGCGCATCCACTTCGTCGAGAATACAGAAGGGGCTGGGCTGATAACGGAAGATAGCGATGAGTAGCGCCAGCGCCGTCATAGCTTTTTCGCCGCCGCTTAACAGCAGAATATTTTGCAGCCGCTTGCCGGGAGGCGAGGCGACGATGTCGATGCCGGCGTCACCGGAACTATCCGCTTCCGTCAGGCGCATTTCGGCCATGCCGCCTCCAAAGATGGTGTGGAAGGCGTCGGAGAAGCTTTTGTTGATGGCGTGGAAAGCGTGTTCGAATTTCTCCTTGGTGGCGGCATCGAGTTCGGCGATGGCTTGTTGCGTGTCTTGAATGGATTGGAGTAGATCATCGCGCTCGCGGGTGAGGAAGGTGAAGCGCTGGTCGCACTCATTGAATTCCTCGAGCGCCATCATGTTTACCGCGCCCATGGAGTCGATGCGCTCCTTCATTTCGCGGTAGCTGATTTCGGCGGCGGCGAGTTCTTCGCCGCTCATAAAGGCTGTCTCGGTGGCGAGCAGGTCTTCGGGTTGTGCGTTTACTTCCGCCATGCACGTTTCGCGCAGATGCTGGCGGTCGGAATCGTTGCGTGCGCGAGCGACTTCGGCATGGCTGCGTTGTTCGCGCAACTCTTGTAGCGATTGGCGGCCCATGCGCAGGTGATCTTCCATTTGCGCTACACGATCGCGGCCGCCGTCCCATTCCTGTTCCATTTCGCGCTGGCGCGTTTCGAGACGCAACTTTTCCGCGCGCAGCCCTTCGAGTTGAACAGACAGCTCCTCGCTCTGCTGTGCGAGGCTGGCCAGTTCATCTCTTACGGAATCAAGTTGCTGGTGCAGGGATGCTTCGCGACGCACGAGCTCGGCGTGTTCTTCAGCGAGGCGAGTGGCGAGAGCCTCGGCAGCGGTGAGGCGTTCATTCATGGCTGCTAACTCTGCGCGTCCGGCAGCTAGTTCATTCTGGTCCGCTTCGATGGAGCCACGAAGTTCAGTCAAATGTTCTGTGAGACGCGACCTTTCGGCCTCGGCGTGCGCGCGATTTGCGGTAGCGGTGGCGTGTTCATTTTTGGCGCGGTCCGCGCGGGTACGTGCTTGTTCCACGTCTTGACGGATACGGCGCAATTCATTCTGGCAAACAGTCAGTTCGAGTCCCAAGCGAGCGAGCTCGCCTTGCATCTGCTGGTGGCGGTGTTTCGAAGCAAAAACGTTGCGATCAGCTTCCCGTTGTTGCAAATCGACTTCTTCCAGAGCCTTTTGTGCCAGTTGCAAATCGGCGTTGAGCGCTTCCAAAGTGGCTTGCCGCGCGCTGGCCTCGTGCTCGAGCTGCATCACTTCGGCGTCCAGGGCGCGAAGCTCGCGCTTCATGCCTAGCGGACCGGCTTCATCGGCGCGTCCCCCGGTAACCATACGGCCCTGGTAACAGGTGCCGTCGGGAGTGACGAAGGCGAATTGGGGATTGTCACGAGCGAGGCGTTCCGCCGCGCCGGCATTATCGGCAAGATAAGCGGCCTTGAGCCGAGGCAAAAATTGTTTGGCGGCCGCGCCCAGGGGATCACGAAATTCCACGAGCTTGTCGAGGCGGGAGATGACGCCATCTTCGACACGGAAATTTATGATCGGTTCATAATCGGCCAGTCGCAGGTTCCGCAGCGAATCGACGAAAAAGGTTGCGCGCCCGCCAACTTCATTGCGCAAGAGGGAGACGCCAGCGCGCGCGTGATCGTAGGTTTCCACCACGACGTACTCGAGTTCGTCGCGCAAGTATTGTTCGATGGCGGCCTCGTGGTGCTCTTCCACCTCAGCGTAATCGGCCAGGACGCCAACGGCTCGAAAATCCTGCCCGCCGCCGCGCTCATTGGCGGCGAAAAGTTTCTGCACCGCATCGGCGGTATAGGAGCGGTCGTTCAGAATTTGCGTGAGAGTAGAGTGGCGAGCACGCACGCCGGACAGGGAATCGCGCAGGGCATCGACTTGCTGCTTGATCGTTTCCTGTTCCTGGCGCAATTCGTGAATGTTGGCCTGCCAGTCCGCGGCCTTCTGCTTCAGCGCGCTCAGTTGACCGCTGGCGGCTTCGAATTCGTGCGCCGCGCTGTCGGCGTCGTCGCGGACCTTGATGGAGGACTCCAACAATTCGTGTTCGTTGGATTCGAGTTTGTACAGCGCTTGACCTTGATGAACGAGGGCTTCTTCAGCCTGCTTCTGTTCGCCGTGCAAACGCAGCAGGCTTTCGCCAGCTTCGAGTTCGGAGCGCCGCAAAGCTTCAATACGCTCTTCGGATTCGGAAATCAGCGCGGCGCGAGAGTGCGCGCGACCCGCGAGATTTTCGACGCGTGCCGTCAAAGTGCCCGATTCTTCTCTCAATTGCGTGACCGCCTGGATTTGCGCGGAGCTGCGGCGTTCGCACTCGGCGGCTTGCGCAGCCGCCTGGCTCAGTTCGCTCGAAACCTGGGTATGCCGCAGAGAGAGTTCTTCCGAGCGCTGACGGTTGAAATTGATTTTATTTTCGCCGCGGTCGACCTCCAGTGCCGTCAGGTTCAAAATATTTTGATTCTGGCGGATTTCCGCGTCCAGAGCGTAAATGCGTTGGTTCAGGCGATCGTGATCGTCTTCCTGTTGTTTTATGTTGCTGGCGTGTTGAGTTTCGGCCGAGGTCATCTCGCCGAGTTGCGCGGCGAGGCGATCGGCTTCCTGATCCAGTTCGCGAGCTTTGCCCGCGAGCATCTGGCGCACGATGCCACGCATCTGATCGCGAATTTCGGAGTAGCGGCGCGCCTTGGAGGCTTGGCGCTTCAGCGAGCCAAGTTGCTTTTCCACTTCCACGACGATGTCGTTCACGCGCGAGAGATTGAGGTTGGAAGATTCAAGCTTGGCTTCCGCGAGTCGTTTTTTTGTTTTGAATTTGGTTACGCCGGCGGCTTCTTCAATGATGGCGCGGCGCTCCATCGGTTTGGTGGAGAGGATCAGGCCGATGCGGCCTTGTTCGATGATAGCGTAGGAATCCGGACCGAGGCCTACGCCCATAAACATCTCCTGGATGTCGCGGAGACGTCCGGTGCGGCCGTTGATTAGATATTCGCTCTGGCCAGAACGGTAAAGCCTGCGGCTGATGACCACTTCACCCGGTCTGGTTGCTAACACTGGTTTATCCGCACCTTTTTTGCGGCGTTTGGAGTGGTCTTCCGGCATAGCCGGGGTTTCTATTTTGTCGCTTGGCGTGCCTTCCGATCGTTCAGGGGACTGCGCGGGGACGAGCGAGTGAATTTCGGTGTTGTAATTTGGATCGTCTGGCGGGAGCGCCGCATCGTGGCCGTCAGCGTTATAGGAAGGCTCACCGGCATCGCTATTTTCAGCGGGCGTCGCAGCCGCCTGCGATTGTATGTCAGCGGTTTCCAGTACGAATCGCGCGGCTTCAGCGAGTTCGGGGTCTTCCATGGTGATGGTGACTTCGGCGAGTCCCAGTGGAGGGCGTTTGACGGTGCCGTTGAAGATGCAGTCGGCCATGCGCTCGGCGCGCAGGGATTTGTGACTTTGTTCACCGAGCACCCAGGAAATGGCGTCCACCACATTCGACTTGCCGCACCCGTTAGGGCCGACGATGCAAGTTGTGCCTGAACCGCTGAACGTCACAATGGTGCGTTCACAGAACGATTTGAAGCCGACGATTTCGACTTTCCGAAGCTTAAGCAAGGTTTCCTCTTTATGTCTCTAGCCGCCTACAAAATTTTAGCCAACAAGCCGCCGTTTCAGTCAGTTGCAGCCCACGGCGGCTGCAAAAGTGCGATAAGAGACGAGTCTACTGTTCCCGGGGAGGAAGGCTTGTGTGGCGACAAAAACGTTGGCTGGATCTCGATGAGAACCCTAGCCGCCAGCGCTGGCGCGTGGATGGCGGTACGGAATAAAAAATTAGCACGAAGCGGCAAAGGTGTAAAGGATTACCCCACACATTGTGGCTCATTTGTTAAGGCCACAAGCATGACGACTGAGCTGCAGAACAAGGCACCTGGAGCCATGAACGGTTGCTAAGCGCTTGGTAGTAAAGACTACTAACGTTCGTTGAGCTACTGACCTACAGCAATATACGTATGGCCTCTTTTCTAAAAATAATCTACTAACTTCTCTGCAGTTCAAGCGGACAGAGATATGGCTCGAATCTTGATCGCCGATGACCACGAAGGGACCGCGCCATTTTGCGTGTGTTGCTCCAGGACCATGGGGGGTAGGAAATTTGCTGCGAAGCCGGCACAAACTCTGAAGCGTTACAAAAATCGATGGAGCTCAAGCCGGATGTCCTGGTGAAGGATTGGGTCATGCCGGGCGTGAGCGATCTGGAAATAAGCCGGGAGATCGCGAGACGTCTTCCGGCTGCTGCGATCGTGCTGTTCTCCTTCCACGACCTCCCTGAAATGGAGTCCATCGCCAAGGCTGTCGGCGTTCACGGCGTGGTTTCCACGAATCGTTCCTCGTTAATACAAGCGATCGAGAAGGCATTGAATTCTTCGGCGAATGGCCAATCCGCAGTTGGTAATGGAGCTATTCAGCCAGCCCTCCCCCAGTCCGAAGACGTACAGTAGAAGCTAGTCTGGACCACGCGCTTGGAAAAGCGGGCATCCCTGCGGATTCTTGTCGCCGACGATCACGAATCGGTTCGCAAAGGGGTGTGTGTCATTCTGGGGACTCGCGGAGATATTGAGGTCTGCGGCGAAGCGTCCAATGGTCAGGAAGCGATTGATAAAGCACTGGAGCTAAGGCCAGATTTAATTATTCTGGATGTCACCATGCCAGTGGTCAGCGGAATTGACGCCGCGGAAGTTATTCGCAGGAGCATGCCGCAGGTGCCGATTCTGTTTCTGTCCATGCATCAAGGCCGGCAGATTATTGCAGCAGCCAAAAGAATTGGCGTGAAGGGCTACGTAAGGAAGTCAGACGCAGCCGCGACCCTTTTGAACGCTGTAGACGCCCTTCTGCGCAACGAACCGTTTTTCCCTGAAGGTATTTAACCGCAGGCACGTTCTTTGGCCAAGGCCTTGGGCCCCTTTGGGCATCACTTGGCGTTTACCTGCGACCCAGAATCACCCTTTAGATATTTGTCATACCAGGCGAGGATGCGATTCAGACGGTCCACGAGATGCTTTTCTTCATGGAAGCCGTGCGGCTCGCGGGGGTAGAGCACCAGCTCCGTGTCGACTCCGTAGCGCTTGAGGCCGCGGTAAAGCTCAAGGCTCTGTCCGACGGGGTCGACGGTGTCGGCTTCGCCCTGCAGAATCAACGTGGGGGTCTTGGCGTTCTTCAAATGTACAAACGGGGAGCTATTTAGGAAGCCGGCAATTTTCTCGGGCTCGTAGGGCAGGCCATAAAACCACTCGTCGTAGGATGGGTGTTCTTCGGTACCGTATTCTGAAATTAAATTGGATAACCCGGCGCCACACACCGCTGCTTTAAAACGGGTAGTTTGCGTGATGGCCCACTCCGCCATGTATCCTCCATAGGACCATCCGCCGATGGCGAGCTTGTCGGGATCGGCGAGGCCGCGGGTGATCAGATCGTCGACTCCGGCCATAACGTCTTTGAAGTCGCCACCCCCCCAGTCGCCGCGGTTAATCTCAATAAATTTTTGGCCGTAGCCAATGGAACCACGTATGTTGGGATAAAAAATCGCATACCCGCGCGATGCCAATAATTGACCCCACACTTCAACGGTGTCCTCCCAGGCGCCGGTTGGGCCGCCATGGATCAAAGCGATCAGCGGCAGCTTGGTTTTACCGTTGGAGCCCGCGGGCTTTAAGAGAGCTGCTTCAATTTGCTGTCCGTCGAACGATTTGTATTTGTAAAATTCCGGAGTGGCCAGGGAGTAGTGATTCCAGACATCGTTGATGTGCGTGACCTGGCGTGGACTTGTTTTCTGGTCCCACCCAAAAAGTTCCTGCGGTTGTGTGGCGGTTTGGGAGACAAAAAATGCTTCTCCGCCATCCGCGGCCGCAAAAGCAGAGGGGTTTATGGAAATCGTAGCGGTTATCTGTTTGATTGCGCCATTCGCGCCGAAGGTGCTGAATTTGGTGTGAAAGCCATCAGCGCCGACGGCAAGTAAAGTTCCGTCGCTTAACCATTTGAAATCAAAAATCTGACGATCGAGACCAAGTCCGGAGACATTGCGGGCAGCGTCGTTTTCAACGGGGAGCAACATGAGGTCATGCGGCGAAGGGCCATCTTCGCGAGCCCCAATGTAAGCGATCGTCTTGCCATTGGGGGAAACACGAATTTGGCCGAAAGGACCGCGCGGCGCAGCGATAGGCATCATCTCGCCTTCCGGTACGGGTACCCCAAAGATACGATCGGTGTTCTGGTCGGACTCGGGATGATCGGTAGCGGCAACGACGAGATTCCGGCCACTGGGCATCCAGGCGAGCTCTTTGATCTCCCAGTTGTCTGGGGTTATCGCCCTGGGATCGCCCGATTCGACGGCCAGCAGCCATACGCGGGGTTGTTTGTCGTCTTTGTCGGCAACGCGAGCGTCATTTTTGTCTTTTTCTTTCTTTTCGTCTTCTTCGGTCTTGGCATTGGGCGCGATGTAGGCGATGTATTTGCCGTCCTTCGACCACTCAAAGCTCTTAACGTTGCTCTTTCCTTTGGTGCGGGCAGCGGCTTCGCCACCGCTGCTATTCATCAAATAGATTTGTTGCTCGTCGCTGCCGCGGTTTGATAGGAAAGCCAATTGTCTGCCATCGGGTGACCAGCGCGGGTTTGTTTCTGATTTGTTGGAGTACGTAAATTGGCGCGCGGTATCTGTTTTCTTGTCGTACATCCAGATGTGTTGAGCCCTTCGCTCTCCTTTGGGCGCTTCGGAAACGACAAACGCGAGGCGCGTGCCGTCCGGCGACAATTGCAGGTCAGTAAGAAAATGAATATTTATGGCGGCTTCAGGTGTTAATGGAATTTTGCCGCCGCCGCCGGCGGTCTCTTGAGCACTCAAGGGATGTCCGTATCCAAAAACTGCCAATAATACCAGAGCTAATCGAGCATTTTTCAAGAACATCCTCCCCGGAACGAAGCAGCACTCTAGCCGCCGCGATGGCGGGTAGTCAATGTACGTGACACAAACCGTCAAACGAGAAACAGGTCAGCGCTTCTACATTGCTCCGCTTTTGCGGGGTCGGCTACAATCTAACGTTTATCTAACGCGTAGACACACTGGCATAGCGCGGAGACTCCGGGAAGACATGGCCGAGATTCAGCTGCATAACACCTTGGGCGGAAAAATTGAGCCCTTCGTGCCGCAAAAAGCGGGCGAAGTGCGCATGTATAGCTGCGGGCCCACGGTGTACGACTACGCGCACATCGGCAATTTTCGTACCTTTGTGTTTCAGGATATTTTGCGGCGCTTCCTGAAATCTCGGGGATTCAAACTGACGCAGGTGGTGAATCTTACCGATGTGGACGACCGCATTATCGCCAATGCTGCGGCTGCCGGAGTGGGCATTCGGGAGTATACGGAGAAATTCGCGCAGGCATTTTTTGATGATTGCAAGACGTTGAGTTTGGAACCGCCCGAGCACTGGACCCGGGCGACCGACAACATCGATAGCATGGTGCGACTCATTGAGAAGTTGCGTGAGAAATCGTTCACGTATGAGAGTGATGGGTCGAGTTATTTCCGCATCTTGAAATTCCCCGATTACGGAAAGCTATCCAACATTGACGTGGCGGGCATCCAGGCGGGAGCCCGAGTGGACGTGGATCGCTACGAAAAAGAAAGCGCGCGCGATTTCGCACTGTGGAAGGCTCCCAAGGAAGGTGAACATTTCTGGGAGACCAGCATTGGTCGCGGCCGGCCGGGCTGGCACATTGAGTGTTCAGCGATGGCTATGAAGTATCTGGGTGAAACGCTGGACATTCATACCGGGGGGATCGATCTGGCTTTTCCGCATCACGAAAATGAGATTGCCCAGAGCGAAGGAGCCACGGGAAAACATTTCGTTAAATACTGGCTGCATGCCGAGCATTTGCTGTTCGAAGGCGAAAAGATGTCTAAATCGCTGGGGAATTTCTACACCTTGCGCGATCTTTTTGCGAAGGGCTATAAACCATCGGCGTTGCGGTTTGCGTTGGCTAGCGTGCCATACCGGCGGCAGTTGAATTTTACCTTCGACGGATTGCAACAGGCCTCTAGTTCGGTCGAACGACTCAGAAATTTCGCGGACCGCCTGGCGCAGGGCAAGTTTCCAGCAGGCTCGCAGAAAGGTACGGCTAAGAGAATCGCAGAGGCGGCCGAAGAATTTGATGCCGGGCTGTCGGACGATCTGAACACGGCGCGCGCTCTGGGAGCGGTGTTTGAGTTTGTGCGGGAGGCAAACATTGCCATGGACAAAGGGGAGTTTGGGAACGCTGACGTGCCAGCCGCGCAGAAGTTCTTACAAACTTTCGACCAAATTTTTGCGGTGCTGGCGAATGATGATGCGCAGAAACTTCAGGCCATGGGCTACGGCCAGGAAAACAGCAATGCCGGGGATGCCGAGATCGAAAAAATGGTCGCTGAACGGCAGGTGGCGCGTCAGACACGCGACTTTGCAACCGCCGATCGCATCCGTAAAGAGCTCGAAAAACGTGGTATAATTCTTGAAGATTCGCGAGACGGCAGCGTCCGCTGGAAACGCAAATGACCAACAACTTCAAACTCTTTACCAGCAACTTTTCGCCCGCCGAAACTCGCCCCAATCTTTTCAGCGTTGATTAACAACCCCACCTTTTAGTGAAAATTCTGTAATTGCGTTTGACCGCACTGTTCGTCGCCCTCCGGCAAGCTCCGCCTAAAACGTTGACCGCTCTTCTTTAAGGAGGAAGACATGATTACCGCACCGGAATCCAAGACGAAACCCTCTGTGATAGGGCAATCTAAAACGGAATGGAAACTTCCTCAATTGCTGATGGATCTGCCGGGACCAAACGCCCGGCGGGTGCTGGAGCAGGATGCCAAGTTCATGTCGCCATCGTATACGCGCGATTACCCGCTGGTGGCCAAGCGTGGCCGCGGCGCGGTGGTCGAGGACGTGGACGGCAACAGGTTTCTGGACTTTGCCGCAGGGATCGCGGTTTGCTCAACCGGGCACTGCCATCCGAAAGTTGTCGCGGCCATTCAAGAACAGGCTGCGGAATTGATTCATATGTCCGGAACGGATTTTTATTACGAGAATATGCCGCGGTTTGCTGAGAAGTTGGCGGCCACGGTGCCGGGCCCGGAAGCCAAGAAAGTGTTTTTTACTAACTCCGGAACCGAGGCAGTCGAAGGTGCGATCAAGCTGGCGCGTTATGCGACGAGGCGCGACAAATTCGTCGCGTTTTACGGATGCTTTCATGGGCGCTCCATGGGTTCTCTATCGCTGACGGCGTCGAAATCCACACAGCGGAAGGGCTTTGGCGCGCTGTTGAGCGGTGTCGAGCATATTCCTTACCCATATGCGTACCGTTGCGCGCATGGCCACACCGCCGAGACTTGCGGGGCGGAAATTCTGGAGCAACTGGAAGGGCAAATTTTCAAGCGGCTTTTTGATCCGGAGGAAGTGGCGGGAATTATTATCGAGCCCATCCAAGGCGAAGGCGGCTACGTTGCGGCGCCCGATTTTTTTCTTCAGGAGTTGCAGCGCATCTGCCGGCAACACGGCATCATGTTGATTGTGGATGAAGTGCAATCGGGTATGGGACGAACCGGGAAGTGGTGGGCCTGCGAAAATTCCGGAATCGAGCCGGACATTCTTTGCTCCGCGAAGGGTATTGCCAGCGGAATGCCGCTCGGAGCGTTCATCGCTCGGGAGAGCGTCATGACCTGGAAGCCGGGCTCGCATGGCACGACGTTTGGCGGCAATCCGGTGTGCATCGCCGCAGGTTTGGCGACCTTTGATCTGATCGAATCGGAATACCGCGAAAACGCGGGTCAGGTTGGCGATTATATTTTCCAGAAAACCGCGAAGTGGACCGAAAAGCACAAGATCGTCGGCGATGTTCGCGGGCGGGGGTTGATGATCGGAATTGAGATCGTTCACGATAAAAAAACGAAGGAAAAAGGCGCCGATCTCCGCAATCATATCGTCGACCTAGCGTTCCGTCGCGGCTTGTGCATCCTTGGCGCGGGCGAAAATACTCTTAGGCTTTCACCGCCGCTTTTGATCGACCGTGAACAAGCCGACGCCGCCCTTGCAATTCTTGAGCAGTGTGTTCAGGAAGTGGAAGGCAAGGCATAGCGCAGCTTCGAGGCTCGTAAAAATCAGCCATCCCGTGGCGGTCCACAGAAGTTATGGGCGCCACGGGATTTTTCTTTTATAGACTGCGTGTACGCTCCGCGTCCTACCCAGGCGAGTCATGCCAATATTTTCGCGTTTGATATTTTCCGTTGTGCGTTGGAACGCGCGCCGTGGCCTGCGCGATTCTGCTGAGGCCGCGCCACAAAGGCGAGGCCATCGAAATGAGAAATTCGAGCAAAAGGAAAAGGCTCGTCGCAGAGACCTGCTGACAGAAACTGATGGCTACTAGTACCTGTGCAGGCAGGGCTACATTTTCATTGCAAAAAATTATATGCCACAAGGCCCCAAGGGCGAGCTGGATGTGTTGGGATACGATGGGGAAACCATTGCGTTCGTGGAAATCCGGACGCGCACACTTCGCGAAGATATCTCTGGGCTGCCACAGTTGAGCGTCAGCTATGCTAGACAAAGTGTGCTGGTGCGCACCGCGCAGCGATTTCTAGCGGACCGTCACCTGCGCGATTGCCCGATGCGCTTGGACGTGCTGGCCATCGACAATATTCCTGGGCGTCCGCCGGAGATCAGGCTGCACAAAGACGCTTGAGACGCAGTTGCGCCGCTCCAGATAGTTTTCTCGCCTATGTTGCTCTAAATGGCTATACCATCCGCAGCGCAGGGCCGGGCCATCACATATCTGTGCATGGACGCAATCGCGGTACAATTCAGCAATTGCGTTAGCAGTGGCGCATACCATTTGGTGTGCGCCCGAACGGTCTTTGATAGTAATTAGTCGAGGAGGAATCTTTGCCTGAGTTGCGGAAGGATCCAATCACAGGTCGCTGGGTTATTATTTCCACCGAACGCGGCAAACGCCCCAACGAATTCCTGCGCGAGAGCGTCGTAGCCTCGAACGGCAAGAATTGCCCCTTTTGTCCCGGGCAGGAATCCAAAACGCCAACGGAAATCCTGGTTTATGGACGCAATGGCGGCAGTAAAAATACGCCGGGCTGGAGCATACGAGTAGTTCCCAACAAGTTCCCGGCATTGGGCATCGAAGGCGATCTGGATCGCGAAGGGGAAGGACTGTTCGACAAAATGAATGGCGTGGGTGCGCACGAAGTGATCATCGAGACTCCCGACCACGCTTCCACACTTGCGAGCCTTCCGGATCGCGCGGTGGAAGACGTATTGTGGGCTTATCGGGACCGCATGCTGGATTTAAAGAATGACAAGCGCTTTCGCTATATCCTCATTTTCAAAAATCACGGCGAAGCAGCAGGCGCTTCGCTGGAGCATCCGCACTCGCAACTGATCGCCCTGCCCATTGTTCCGCGGCGCGTGCGGGAAGAGGTCGATAATTGCTGGCACTATTACGACGAGAAAGAGCGCTGCATTTTTTGCGACATTATCAGACAGGAACGCGATACCGGCGAGCGGGTCATCGGCGAAAATGAGCATTTCATTACTTTGGCTCCGTACGCTCCGCGCTTTCCATTTGAAATGTGGCTGCTGCCGAAGACCCATGGATCTTCTTACGAAAATAATCAAAGTTCAATTTACGGCAGCCTGGCGCGCATGTTGAAAGATACGCTGATGCGGCTGGATGCGGTGCTGGATCGACCGGCCTACAACTTCATGATTCACACTTCGCCCATCGGCGAAGAAATCAACGATCACTATCACTGGCACATTGAGATTATTCCTAAGCTCACCAAGGTGGCGGGCTTTGAATGGGGCACTGGTTTTTACATCAACCCGACGCCACCGGAAGAATCGGCACGTTTCCTGCGTGAAACAAAGATCGACTCACCTGTGGCAAACAAGAATTAATACCCAAGAAATGACGCTGGCCAGCTTCCTCGAGATTTTCCGGGGCTTGATCATCTCAAACGTTAGCGTGCAAGCTCCTTGTTTAGGCTTCAATTTGAAGCGTCTTGAATTTCAGCCACTAGCAGCAACGCCCAGTGATTGCGCGAGTTTTGCTATACTCAAAAGTTCGGCGCGGTACCCAAGTGGCCCAAGGGAGAGGTCTGCAAATCTCCTCTTAAACCCAGCCGCTGTGTGGTATCAATAGGATAGAGCAGTGTGATTGGGTGTAATTGGGCGTAAGGCGCGTTGGGCACAGTTTTGGACTAGATTTCGGGCATAGCAACAAAGGCGCGGTACCCAAGTGGCCTAAGGGAATGGTCTGCAAAACCATCATTCGTGGGTTCGAATCCCACCCGCGCCTCCAAAAATTTAATTACGTGTCTACGTAAAAACGCTTTGCTTCAGATCATAGCCGATCCAGCAGCGGTGGCAAGACATCGTCGGTGAGATGACGCTTGAACTGCTTCACGGTTCCGAAATGGTTCTGGCACGTCGAACAGCCGGTCTGAACGATCTTGTGTTCCGTGCTCATAAAAGTGGACAGATTGTGTCGCTGTACTTCGGCTTGAATCACTTTTAACAGCTCAGACTTCTTCAACGCTCAGACTCCCATTCTGAACGGGCCGGGATCATCGTCGAGAATGTCCGATGGCTTCAGCGTCTTGCGGTATGCATCCACCAACGCAGTGGCTCGGTCTGTCTCAGGATAAAGTGGTGCCACGATCTCTTTGCCTTGCTGGATGGCTGTGAATAAGCGATACAGTCTATAGCCTGCGGTAATCCTTTCATCGGTGTTCATTGGCTGGATCTTCTCCAACTGATCGAGAACAGCTCGAATGTGAACCGACATCTTCAATGGAGGCATACTTATCACCCGTTGTATTAGGTGTTCCGGTTGACTGAAGGACCTTTACCTCAAGGTTACGATACCCATCGTAACAGATGGGTTAAAAATAATTGCCTATGGTTGATTGCCAAGTTGTGATTAGATTCGAGGCTTCGGTAGCGAAGCGATGGCGAAGATATTAGTGGCCTGCGCAACCGTTAGTATTAAGGTTCGGACAAGATCACGACAGCAGTGGTCCACAATGGGAGACCAATTCCGGCGCACGCGATCATGTTGCGAACGCCGCCCTCAGGAATCAGAAGAGAAGCGAGCACCCACAAAATCATCACCATACCCATAAAATAATATTTCGGTTCGCCTAGGACCTTGGCCAGCACGACAAAATGCAGGCCGATGATGACTCCTAGAAACTGTGGTATTAGCGAGTAAAGGCGGTAGTGAGCCAACGCCGCCACCGCGCCTGCTGACAAAAGCCATTCTGTACCCGTGTTGGCCCAAAACAGAGGAGCAATGGATGCCCACCGCTCTCGGTCCGCGATGGAATCCTTATGCCTCCTAGCAACTCGGAGTCGTACCGCCGCCCATCCGACAAGTAAGATCGCTATTGCAGTTACTGAGCTAAACGATGCGATCCTCCCGGTGGTGACAAACGCGATGCTCCAGAACATCCATGCAGTACCAAAAAGAGCGCAGACGAATGCGCCTCTAGCGCGGCCTTTAAGTCGGGCTTCAGTGGAGGAAAAAGGAGCCGCTGTAGCTAGGAGATGCACACGTGTTCGGTCAGACGAAGCATCAATTGAAATCTTTCGTAACTCCCAGGCTGCTGGCAATACGGACAGATGGCGCTGAAACCGCTCTCGGGAACTTCCGGTCGGTATGGCCAGAGTTCATCATAAGGAAGCGTATGCGACTGCGTGTCAACTTCACTGTGGGCGAAGATTCTGTTGCAGTTTTGACAATTGAAAGTCCACTGAGCCTGAGGCATCGGTAACTTTCTGGCGAGGGGCGGGTCTCGCTGTCACCAATAATGTCAAAAGTCAACAGATTGAAAATGTTCCAAATTGAACATCAGACTGTTCTCCCGAAAGCTTCTGTTTGTTCACGGCGGTCAACAGTCACATTTCGTGTCTTGTAACCCTCGGGCATACTATTCTCCTGTCGTCCTGTGAAGTCTATATGCCGCGTCCCTCTCGCGAAACTCCTATCGAGCGCATCTTTCTGGAAATCATGCGTCAGAAAATGCCGCTAGGCATCAGGACCGTTTTACTGCGCAAATCGGGTGTTCCAAGTCTAAAATCCCAACCAAACGGTCGCGTCTAGCTCGGACGATACATTAGCTCGCACGCTCTCTAAGATCGTCAAGTTGAAGCCGAGTATTTCAACGTCGGATTGCATGCCGCGTTTATATTCGATAGATTCTATTCACTCATGGCCAAGGATGGTTTCACCGAAGTACAACAAAAACTTGAGGCGATTGCATTAGAACTAAAAAATGAGAATGACCCAGACCGCAGAAGAACGCTCCTAAAAGAAATGAGCCGATTGCTCGCAGAAGCCCAGCGAATCAGCGGCCTGCCGCCCAAAATGAGTCATAAGCCGGAGCGGCCTTAACTAGATTACGTTATCCGGCGTGGAACCAAGCAAACCTCGCATATGCCCCGAACGCAAAACGGGAATGAGTTTTCCTACGACGTTTATCGACGAAATTCGGCAAGCTCAGTATTATTTCTGCCGCAATGATGGTTGTGACTGGCGTTGTACGCAGGATGGCGAGTACTTCAAAGCACCGGATGCTGCCGCCCGACCTCTCAGTGAACGATAGTCACCAGTTGGCGATTCGTCGAAGGATCGCTGTCCGCTTTCCGAACGCACCTCAGTCACGAGTATCCTCATGCCGTGTTCCTTGACCACGATTCCTTCAAGGCCGAATACGACCAGTTTCGGGACGTTCACATGCTCATCGAGGGTACCTTGGACGCGAGCACACGATTTCTTGATACTGAGACGAAGACCGAGCTTGCGAAGATTGAGCAGTGGCTGAAAACGCCGGAAAGTATTTACAACGAGTACCGCGATCATTGGGTTGATGAGCACACAGACCTACTTGCGACGAATGATGGGCAGGAACTGTTTTTAAGAAGCTTGGCTTTCGTAGCTCTGGCATCCCGTCTGACACATTCCTTGAACAAGATGGCAAGGTACGCAGAGAGGTTCAGCGAACGGAAGAGCAGATATGGTGGCAAGGAGAGAATGGACGAGTTAGAAGATTTTGGATTGAGTACAACGAGCGATTCGAAATCGACTTTGACAATAATCGGTCACGTATTGCTTTGTTGAAGTTCTGCGAAATGTGCGTAACAAGATTGTTCATGACGGAAGCGAAGTAAATCGTTCGCACGGATGCGTAAGCAAGTTGAATAGTTTGAGCAAACCCCTTTGCCCCCCACCAACTCTGTACTGGGTTCTTCATTGAGAAGACTCACGATGGCACCGCGCATCACATCGTTGTCATCTGCTACGAGAACTTTGATTAACATGCTAACTCCGGGAGACGCTGGGCAGCTATCAACAGTAAGGTTATAACTGGTATACCCACAGTAAAGTGGCATGGCCGACAGACGGTTTGGTCATACAGGAATACCCCTATGGCATCGGCAACTGCAAATCGCTTATCGTAAAAGTTTGCCCCATCCACAGGAAGCCTATGTCCCGAATCCTTATTGCTGATGACCATGATGGAACGCGCGGAATTTTGAGGGTGCTCTTGCAAGGACACCCGGGGTGGGACGTTTGCGGCGAAGCAGCCACTGGCGAAGAAACCCTGCAAAAATGTATCGAGTTGAAGCCGGACGTGCTGGTAAAAGATTGGGTCATGCCGGGTATGGACAGCATCGAACTGACCAGACAGATTTCAAAGCTTTCACCGAACACCGCAATTGTTATATTTTCGTTCTACGATATGCCTGAATTGATAGAGGCCGCTAAAGCTGCTGGCGTACACAGGGTGGCGACGAAGAACATAGCTTCCTTGATTGCCGCCGTAGACGACGTACTGCGCTCTTCGGCAAATCGGTTCGTTACTTCTAGTGTCTCAGTAACACAGCCAAACCCCGCCGACCCACCCAAAGAACATCTAGATTAAGCAAGTTGGTGACTGCGTGCGCCGCGCCGATGGAGCAGTCGTTCGGCACCCTACAGTCATGCATGTATTGTTTTGACGAGACAATGCCCTAAGCTTCACTGGATGCCTAAATGCATTCTAATTGCTGACGACAGCAAGACCATCCGCAC
>DASYJM010000086.1:0-3536 GCA_035996445.1 Candidatus Acidiferrum sp.
AAAAGAAATTCGCAACGATCGAATATCCGAACAAGAAAATTTCCCGTAAGGCAATTGAACTCCAATACCCAGGGTGAAACCGAGCCTGGTGCACGCTCCGTGTTTTTGGGATTTCCGTTTGGGAGATTTGAGACTTTACTAGGGCTTACGCGAAATCGGCGAGGGCGGCGGATTCGGTTTCGAAGGCGGGGATGGCTTCGATCAGGCGCGTGACGGTCAGGGCGTCGCGGACACGGCCGGGACCGCAGACCAGGCGGAGGATGCCGCCTTCGCGAGCTAGCTGGATGGAAATGCGCACCAGGGTGGAGATGCCGGAGCTGTCGATTTGGGGAACGCCGTTGAGAACGACCACGACTTTGCGGGCGCCATGGTCGATTACGGATTGCAGTGCTTCGTGAAGCTGTTCGCTGGACTCGCCAATGGTGAGGCGGCCGCGGACGTCGAGCACCGAGACGGGCCCGCTGTCGCGAACGTTTATTTCCATGGGGGCATGGTCGGCCATCGTGATGATTCTCCGTCTGGTGGATAAGCAGCTCTTACGAGCGGCTTCTATTTGGGTGCATTATACGACGAAGGAAGATGACAAGCGATTGGTGGGTGGAATTTGTCTGGTCCAATTCGGACTGCTCAACCTCAGGACCCAAAGTTTAATTTAAAAGTTGACCTCAACTTCAAAGCCCAAAACTAGCGTCAACAGAACGACCCCACCCGCCACGGCGGGTAACCCTAGAAATCGAGGCGGGGCACCCTCCGTGTGGTATTGAGGCTTAGTGGGTCGCGGAGGGCGTACTAGTCAATTTTTTTGTGGGATGAATCAATTCTATTTATATGACAAGGGAGAAGCTCATGCATATAATCGGGCGCGTCTAAAGCCTGTCTGGGGGCTGTGAACAGGGCAGACGGCACTTTTTGAGTTTTTGATTACTGATGACCATTCCGAAGTTCCTACATTTGTCTCAAATCTATTGTAAGAGCGCGCCTGACCGCAGGCGTGGGACGTGGCGATATTCTTTGCTGCTGGCGATAATTTTATCGGGCGCTTCAGGCGCGTTCGCACAGACAGCGGCTCCCACAGATCTTTCCAAGGCTAGTACCAGCGAGAAGCTTACGCAGCTTGACCAGCGCGTGACGGCGGCGCAGTCTTCCGCGGATAACGCGTGGATGCTGGTGAGTGCGGCTCTGGTGCTGATGATGACCGGGCCGGGGCTGGCGCTTTTTTATGGCGGGCTGGTTCGGCGTAAAAATACGCTGGCCATCATGATGCAAAGTTTCGCGCTAATGGCTTTGATCACGGTGATGTGGGCGCTGGTGGGCTACAGCTTGTGCTTTGGAGGAAATGGGCCGCTGATTGGCGGGTTCGAGCACGCATTTTTGCGCGGCGTGGGTGCGGAACCGAATCCCGATTATGCGGGGACGATACCGCAGACTACATTCATGGTGTACCAATTGATGTTTGCAATTATTACGCCGGCGTTGATTACAGGGGCGACGGCGGAACGCCTGAAATTCAGTGCGTCGGTGCTATTCATGGTGCTGTGGTTTGTTTTTGTGTACGCGCCGCTGGCACACATGGTGTGGGGTAAGGGCGGTTTTCTTAATGCGTCGCTGGGAGGAAGATTTCCGACCCTGGACTTCGCGGGCGGCACGGTGGTGCATATTTCTTCGGGAGTATCGGCACTGGTGTGCGCACTTTATTTAAGGAAGAGGATGGGCTACCCGCAACAGCCAATGCCGCCGCATAGTTTGGTGTTGAGTTTTATCGGAGCGTGTTTGTTGTGGGTTGGATGGTTTGGATTTAATGCCGGGAGCGCGCTGGCTTCGAACGGATTGGCGTCCAGCGCGTTCGTAGCTACACATTTCGCCGCAGCCAGCGCAGCTTTGGCGTGGTGCGCAGCGGAGTGGCTTAAGAATGGACGCGCGAGCGCGTTGGGTGCGATTTCGGGAGCGGTGGCGGGACTTGTGGCGATCACGCCGGCTGCGGGATTTGTTGGACCCATGCCGGCGCTGGTCATAGGCATTTGCGCGGGCGCGTTTTGCTATTGGATGGTGACGAAGGTTAAGGCAATTTTTAAGTATGATGACGCGTTGGATGCGTTTGGTGTCCACGGGGCAGGGGGAACGATCGGGGCGCTGCTTACCGGGGTGTTTGCGCAGCAAGCAATTAATCCCATCTTCGGGGCGGGAAAAGCGGTAGGCGGATTAGATGGGCATTGGGCGCAAGTTGGAAATCAACTGGTGGGCGTGCTGATCGCGTGGGGAATTGCGCTGGTGGGGACGATTGTGCTGCTGAAGATCGTTGATATGATCACGGGGCTGCGAGTGAGTGGAGAAGAGGAAGAGGCAGGGCTCGATATTACGCAACACGGAGAAGAGGCCTATAACCTGGAAGCGTGATACCCGGCTTTATTTGTAGCGCACGCCTCCAGAAACGCATTGCGGAGTATTGGAAATTACCTCCATGATGAAAATTGAAGCGATCATTCAACCGTCGCGCTTTGTTTCCGTGAAAGAAGCGCTGCACGAAATTGGAATCGAAGGGATGACGGTGACGGAAGTGCGCGGACACGGGCGGCAAAAAGGGCACACGGAGATTTATCGCGGACGGGAATATACCGTGGACCTGCTGCCAAAAATGAAAGTAGAGATGGTGTTGCCGGATGCGCTGGTGGAGCAGGCTCTAGCGGCAATTATGAAGACGGCTAAAACCGGGATGATCGGCGACGGGAAGATTTTCCTGTCGAAGATCGATGAGGCTATTCGCATACGGAATGACGAGCGCGGGGAGAACGCGCTGTAAGTAATCGACGAGATTTATTCAGAGAATATTGTGCGGCCCTGATTAAACATTAAATCTGCCGACGAAGAGCGCCAGCCGTCGTCCTAGTGAGGCAACAATAAGCGGGAAGAAAACAATCTCTACAGATGTGGAATTGCCCGCTATAGTTCTATCGAGAATTGATCGGCCAAGCTAAAAAATCGATGCAAGGATCCATAACCCCTCTTTCCACGCTCGGACCGGAAGCGGACGGCGAGCGGCAACGAATACGCGAGAAATTCGAAGCAGGTGCGGGTGCGCGAGAAACGCTGACGGCATTGTGTGAGCTGGCGGATCGAAATATACAGCGGATTTTTGGCCAGGTGCTGCGCGTGCATGACAACGACACGCAGGGGCTTGCTCTGCTGGCGCTGGGAGGATTCGGGCGGCGATGGCTTTTTCCTTACTCCGATCTGGATATTTTATTTCTCTTCGGCAATGAAAAAGCGGAGGCCGGATTCCGGCCGTTAATCGGGGATTTTTCGCGCATGCTGTGGGATTTGGGTTTTCGTGTGAGCTCTGCGGGGCGCACGCTGGAGGAATGCAAGCGGATCGAAGAGGATAACGCAGAATTTCATCTGGCTTTGCTGGACCGGCGATTTCTGGCTGGGGACGCGGCGCTGTTCGACAGGCTGGACAACAAGGTGCTGCCGGGATCGGAAAGACAGGCGCGGCCATTTCTGCTAGCGCAACTTTTGAAACTGACCAGGGACCGGTTGTC
>DASYJM010000087.1:0-4740 GCA_035996445.1 Candidatus Acidiferrum sp.
CTGCACAACGTCAAGACGGTTCTTGGCAAACAGGACGATCCGCTACTTCCCAATGGCGTGGACGCGGTATTGCTACTGAAGACCTACCACGAGGTAGCGCAACCGATCATCCTGTTCCGCAATTTGCGCAACTCGCTTGCGAAAGACGCAAAAGTTGGAGTGATTGACCGCAACGGCAACGGTACCGATCACGGAGTCGCCCGCGACGTCGTAATTCGCGAAATGAAAGCGGCAGGCTACAAGTTATTGCAGCAGACAGACTTCGTTAAAGATGGAATGGACTATTTCCTGGTGTTTGGGGCTGAGTGACGACTCGGTATCGCAGCGGCAGTTTCCTTCTCACTAACCATCAAACTACCACGATCGAGTTATCTCCCTTTCAGTCTTCCTAGGTAATGAAAAAACACAGCATATCGGGATGTGCTGCGCTTTTTAGTTTGCGAGAGTAGGCAAAGCGGGTAACACCAATCGCAAACTGGGGAGAAAAGCCGTGGAAATTGTGGGGACTCTTGCATTGCCGGCTCGAATGAGTCCATGCCTTCGGCTCTTCATCGAGATGCTGTTTGAAGAAGTCGACGCCAAGCACGGTACATCATGGCATCTGAACCGTGGGAGTCACAGCGCGATCTCCAATGCTATTCAGACACGGGAGGCGTTAACAAAGATTGAACCGGTAAGTTTCAGAAGTGTCTCACATTCGTTGGTTAGAATTCCATAAGAGGAAATGGTACGGCAATGGTAATTGAAATAGGTCACATCTTTTTTGGGATTGCTCGATTATCACATTCATATCTAGCATCGGAGGGACTCTCATGGCACAAACAAGCACGTCGGCTGGGGTGACAAATATTGTTCTCGTCCATGGCGGCTTCGTGGACGGATCGGGTTGGAAAGGTGTCTACAAGGCTCTTACAAAAGACGGCTACTCGGTCGCGGTGGTACAAAATCCAACCATTTCTTTCGCAGATGATGTTGCGGTTACCAAGCGAACGATTGCCAATCAGAATGGACCAGTGATCCTCGTCGGCCACTCGTATGGCGGGGCTGTGATCACCGAGGCAGGTAATGACCCGAAAGTCGCCGGTCTGGTCTATGTGGCCGCGTTCGCTCCCGACAAGGGCGAGTCGGTGTCGTCGCTGATAGCAAATGCTCCGGCGGGCGCACCTGTGCTCCCGATTTTGCCACCGCAGGATGGATTTCTATTCCTCGATAGGGCGAAGTTTCCCGCTTCATTCGCTGGGGATATCGATCCAGAGGCTGCGGCCTTCATGGCGGATTCACAGGTGCCATGGGGTGTGGAGGCGCTAAAGGGTACGATCAGCGAAGCGGCATGGAAAACAAAACCAAGCTGGTACTTACTCACCACTGAGGACAGAATGATTCCGCCTGATGCGCAGCGGGCGATGTCTAAACGCGCAGGCTCAATTGTCATTGAGGTCAGGGGCAGCCATGCCGTGTACGTGTCGCGTCCACAGGATGTGGCTGTGCTCATAGAAGAGGCTGCTCGATTCGCGGCACAGAAGGATCTGGCTGCGGCCGGTGATTAGAAGCTTCCGTGCCGGCCCGGCGACTGTTGCACTGATCTGTTTGACAGAATTGAGAAGATCGAAACGTTCCCCATTCAGGCCAAAACTGGGCTCGAATGGGCGATCCACTCGGACACACATCATCTGCAACGATTATGCTGAGGACTCCTCCCGACCTGTGGCATCCGGGACATACCTGATTGCACATCATTTTTGCTTTCGAGAAAGTGACCTCACCCCGCAAGGTGGAGGCAGTTGGTACGCCAGCTTGGCCTACGGCACCAAAGTTCACGCCGCTTCCAGGTAGGGCTAACAGGACAGGTGGCCCCTCAAGCCCTCCTTTGGCTCGAGGGGCCGGTCTTCCGATCTGCAATTACCTTCAAGATTCCCACGCCAAATTTCGCGGAGCGCGAAATTTGCAATGAGGCACCCGCTAGCCTTGGCGGGCCTTCGCCGCGAATAGAAACAGCGCGACTCCGAAAGCCAACGTCAAGACTTCGATCAGCAGCGCATACAGAGTTAGGCGTTTCGCACGCTCAAATCGTGCCAGCAACCTGCTGACGACGAATCCCACAAGGATGATTGGAGAGACAAGCAGCCGATCGATGCAAATCTCACCGAGAACCATCGTCCCTCGGGCCACTGCCGGCATACTCAGTAGTCCCAGGCAGATCGGTGAAGTCAGACTCAGGCCGAGGAGGATTTTCGAATATCCGACGTAGAGATGTTCGAACTTGCGGATCACCAGCACCAGAACAAAAGTTGGGACAAGAAACATGCAGGCAATGAAGACCGCCAGCATCGAGTCGCCAGCGGCGTACATTCCACCCGCCGCCGCAACATCTTCGGTGTGTAAGACGTACTGGAGATGGCGCATATAGATGAGGAGAGCGGCAGTCGCAAGCACCACGACGTAGGTAGCTGCCAACAGACCTAACTGTGACCGAAGAGGGATCGATTTCATGTCGGCATTTTACTTGTTGCTCTTACAGTTCATGGATCCCGTGGAGAAATGGGACAGGAGTACCATGCACCCTTGCTTCAGGCCCTTGTAAACGAGGAGAGACGGGGCACCCGCAGCGACATTTTTAGGACTTGGTTGCGCTCGCTGACATCGCACGCTTTTCTGCGTCCATCGCGGGACGGTTTTGATTTTCAATCAGCATGGCGATTAACGTCTCACCTACGAAATAGTTCGGGGAGGCGGAATTCACGCTGGTGACTTTCGCGCCGCCACGGCAAATGTCGACAGTCCCGGGATATTTCGATTTCAGTTGCACTTCATTCAGTGGGATGAATTCCTCAGCTCGGCTCTTTCCCTGGAAGATAATTCCATCTTTGCGAATGCGGAGGAGCGGGCTGGTTTTCTCCATAATCCACGTTACTTCCTTCTGACGGTCCAGGGTTTTCATCCATGTGGTTGCGAGCGATTCGCAGGAGTGATTCAGGAGTTGCCCCATCTTGTTATCGTGACCCAGGGCTTCTTTGGTCAGGATCGCTTTTTCACCGGATTGGGTGAGGAAATAAACATGGGTGTTGAGCACGCCGTTGACCCGGACGGCATAGCGGGAGATCGACTTGAGATCTGCGTAACGGGCGCTCACCGAGCTGAAACAATTCTTCGTGACGAAGCCTTGTTCGTATATTTCGGAGCGCATGGTGGCGAGCTGTAAGGAGTATTTGCCACCGAACAATCCAAAAGGCACGAGGAGAAAACCTGCATAGGTGCCGTCTATGCCCATCCATGTCCCTGTGACGATTATCGCGGCGCAGATGATGATTCCGAAGATGCCGTTGACTCGATTCGTGTTTACAAACAACAATTTTCCCATGGCCCGGCTGTTTGCCGCGGATGCTCCTGGGCTTGGCGATTGCGATGCCCGGTCGAGTCAGCCGTGACACTCCCCGAACCATTCTGGTGGACTTGCACACGGATGGCCAGATGACCTTGGTGATGCGTCTGAAGGCACCCCCTTTCGAGGTGGGGTTCAAGGGCCTCAAACATCCCGCACGGTCGCATGAGCGTCGAAAGGAGCGGTCTACCCCTTGCACGAAGCCGGGACGCGATTCAGAACGTACTCTCCAATTCTGGATGGAACGAGTGGCAGGTGGGGTTTTCATACGGTTGGGCAGAATTCCTAACAGAGACTTCCCAACTCTCTTCGTTTATTATCAGCAGACCCTAGGACGATGCTTGGGCGTTGTATTAGCACCATCCACCTTGCCGCTTCGTCACAAGTGTCGGCTTCAAATAGCCGAAAGCGAGGTGTGGTAGCCATGGATTATGCGTTTGCTCCAGGATTGGAATTTGGAGATCTGCGAACAGTACTCGGACGTCGTAGCAACACTACAGTGATCCTCGACCCGGGCGTGACTACGATTTCTGGTTTCTTGAATTACCTCCAGGCACATTCGTTGACCGGTGGTGATTTCGTTATAGGGTCGCATGGAACGGATGAGGGGCAATTGCTCATCGCTCTGGATCCTGCGGTGCTAGCGGCCGCGGATCCAACCCATGGCCCTCAGACAGTTTTCGAAACTCTTCAAACACACAACACCATCACGATCCCCTCGAGCATCCGAACTGCGGACACCAGCGTACGGTTGTTTGGCTGCCTGATCGGGTCCGCGGAATGCCTGCCATTTTTGACACTGCTCAAGCAACGCTTCGGCAATCCCAAAAAACTGACTGCGCCGCGCTTCGTTCACACAACGCATAGCATTGATGGAGTCAATTTTTTTGAGTTTATGAAGTATGACTTTCGTATTCTGCGGAAAGATCACTTCAATAGTCGCCAGGAATTGTTGGATGCATTCAAAAATGGCGGATTTCAGTATTTTTTTGATACTCCTGGTAGTTCGACGATACCGCCTGATAACTGGGATGCCTGGCTCCCTTTGTCGCCAGCATTGGTACCGCGGATCAATCCTTCTACATCGAACGAACTTTCCCTTCCCTTTGGCGCCACAATTTCCCCGGCCGTGGACGGCGTAGATGCTCTGATCATTGACATGGCTTCATGGGATTCCGTCCTCGAACAGTACACCGAAAATGGTATCCCGATGAACCGTGCCGTACCCACCGATCCGGCGGGCCTGGTGGCCTTTGTGGAAGAGGCTTTTGGAAAAGACCCGGCATTCCAGACTAGTCATCCGTATCCCATTCACAAGAGATTTCACAACGTCTCTCTACACGATTTTGCTGCAGGATGGA
>DASYJM010000088.1:0-3217 GCA_035996445.1 Candidatus Acidiferrum sp.
ACTCTCGATCAAACCAACCTGTTTACCACCCAGGTTTACGATGTGTACAAATCCTTTCCCGAGAGCGCAAGCATCTTTCAGATCACAAATCCAGGCGGCGGCTTTGGCGGCATGGTTACGAAGCCCTGGAGCCAGCGCAAAAAGACAACCCATCAACTGCTGATGGAATCGGCTGGAAAGCTCTCGAAAATTGCCGGCATCCGTGTGATTCCACTTACCCCTCCGCCACTTCCCGGCGGCGGCAACTTCCCAGTCGATTTCGCAATCGTGTCATCCGCCGAACCGGAGCAAGTGAGCAAATTAGCCGAGCAGATCGTGGGAAAGGCCATGGCTAGCGGCAAGTTCATTTTTGCGGATACAGATGTAAAGTTCGATCAGCCGCAAACCCAAGTTGTTTTCGATCGTGACAAGCTGCGTTCGCAGGGAGTGGACTTGAGCCAAGCAGGCCAAGACCTTGGCACCATGCTCGGTGGCAATTACGTCAACCGCTTTAGCATCCAGGGGAGAAGTTACAAAGTCATTCCTCAGGTCTCGCGAGTGGAACGACTTACCGCAGACCAGCTTTCTCAAATTTACGTGAGGGGTTCAGCCGATAAGCTGGTACCGCTTTCCACCTTCGCTACTCTGAAAACGACTACGGAACCGCGGTCGCTGAACAAATTTCAGCAATTGAACGCGGTGCGCATTCAAGGTGTCATCCCGCCGAACGTTCCGCTCGATGAGGCGCTGAAGTTTCTGGAAGACACGGCAAGACAGGTTCTCCCACAAGGTTTCACGGTTGATTACGCCGGTGAATCGCGCCAGCTGCGGGTAGAGGGGAGTAAGTTCCTGGGCACGTTCCTGCTATCGGCAATCTTGATCTATCTCGTACTCGCGGCACAGTTCGAGAGTTTCCGCGACCCCTTTATCATCCTCGCCGGCTCCGTGCCGCTGGCCATGTCCGGCGCCTTGCTGTTTTCGTTTGTCGGCTTCACAACCTTGAACATCTACAGCCAGGTGGGTCTGATTACATTGGTCGGACTGATTTCCAAGAACGGAATTTTGATCGTGGAATTTGCCAACCACTTGCAGGAGACTGGGTTGAGTAAACTCCAGGCGATCATCGGCGCGGCCAGCACTCGACTGCGGCCAATCCTAATGACGACAGCCGCCACAGTCTTCGGCCATTTCCCGTTGGTTTTTGCGACGGGTCCCGGCGCAGGAGCGCGAAACAGCATCGGCATTATGTTGGTGAGCGGCATGATCATTGGCACGGCGTTCACTCTGTTCGTGGTGCCCTCGATCTACATGCTGGTGGCGAAAACTCATACCGCGATCCAGGACGAAGAGGTGGCAGACCTTAGGATGCGCGAGCCGGAAGGAGCAACGGTTTAACGGGCTGAATGATTGGCGTTTCGAATTTGAACTCCCAAGAGTTATGAATTTATGAGTTATTGGAACAGGATTTTCGCCATCATGTCCTTGTCCTCACGACTCACCAATTACGTCGTTTTTTTGCCGCCAGTGCCTTGTCAACGTGATCCTATGAGCTCGGGAACACCGGCCAGCTTCGCGTACTCTTCTTCACTTAAGCGTAGGGATGCTGCGGCCACATTCTGCTCCAGGTGTTCAATCGAGGATGTTCCTGGTATGGGCAAAATAATCGGAGATCGCCGCAGCAGCCAGGCAAGCGCAACTTGGGTCGCGGAAGCCTGGTGCGCCTGTGCGATCTGATTGAGAACTTCCCCGGCGATCTTTCCCGCACCAAGCGGAAACCACGGGACAAACACGATTCTGTTCCGCTCACAATAGTCCACCACGTAATCCCATTCGCGGTCGGCGAAACTATAGCGGTTCTGGACAGAAACGATAGGAACGATTCGGCGAGCCCGCTCAATGTGTTCTTGCGTGACGTTGGACAACGCGACCATGCGGATTTTGCCTTCACGTCTCAGCTCTGCCAACGTTTCAACCGAAGAGTCAAACGACACCACTGGATCGGGAATATGTAATTGATAGACGTCGATCCGATCGATGCGCAGTCTCATGAGGCTACCCTCGACCGCCGCGCGAAGGTGCGAAGGAGTTGCGTCGTGCGTCCACTGATTGGGTCCTGGACGTTTCCATCCCCCCTTGGTGGCAATAACCAGACCGGCTGGGTATGGGAACAACGCTTCCGCAATCAATTCTTCATTTACGTACGGCCCGTAGGAGTCCGCGGTGTCGATGAAATTAACGCCTAACTCAACAGCACGGCGTAGAACTGCCAATGCAGCTTTGCGATCTTTCGGTGGGCCCCAAATACCCTCGCCAGTAAGGCGCATCGCACCATAACCAAGACGATGCACTGCAATCTCATTTCCCAGCGACACTTCCCCAGCTTGACTTGCAGATACATCTTTCTTATTCATGATTCATCCTCCAAAATTAATTGGTATTCCTTGCCAACTTTCCGCAACACTCGGGGCGTGGCGGCAGGCTTGAACGATCCCACCCGCCTCCAAGAGCCTGAATGAGCAGAACCGCACTGGCCATGCGTCTTCCTAAAATATTTACTGCTGTGACTTCATCGGTGAGCGCAGCGTTTTGAGCGGTGATCACTTCGAGATAGCTCGTGACCCCGCCTTCGTATCGAGTATTTGAGAGATCCAGTGACCTCTGTGCGGCCTGAACGGCGGTCGCTTGTACTCCCGCTTCGTTTTCCAGAATGCGCAGCGCAGCTAGATTGTCTTCGACCTGTTGAAAGCCGTTCAGAACCGTTTCGCGGTAAAACGCAACCGTGGAATCGTAGGCGGCCTTGGCCTGGTCGTTCGTTGCGTGACGGCGGCCTCCGTCAAAGATTGTGGTCATTGCAGACGCTCCAATCGCCCACATAGCACTCGGCCCCTGAAACAGCGTCGTAATGCTTCCACTCTCAAACCCTCCAGAACCGAGGATATTCACCAGCGGATAATAAGCACTTTGGGCGAGGCCAACCTGGGCGTTTGCCGATGCCACACGCCGTTCGGCGGCGGCGATGTCAGGGCGTCTCTCGAGTAGCTCTGACGGTATCCCGACAGGAATCGGTGGCGGCGGAGTAGTGAGCGGCAGCGGCGGCAACGTGAAATCCGCCGGGGCTTTGCCGAGCAATACGGCTGCGGCGTGCTCGTACTGAGCGCGGGCCACGCCAACGTCGATCATCTGGGCCCGCGTGGTCTCGAGAATCGTCCTCGCCTGCTCGACTTCTACTTCCGAGGCG
>DASYJM010000089.1:0-6706 GCA_035996445.1 Candidatus Acidiferrum sp.
GGACTTCTTTGAGAGCACGCTTGCCGGAATCAGGATGGCGGCCAAAGCCGGCAAGAGTCGCCACGCCCTTCGAAATATCGCCGCCTTTGCGTCAAGAGCGTACATGGCATCAGATCGCCGAATAACTCCCGAGTGACGGGCAAGCCTTACCGATTAGGGAAGGGTTGCCGACCACTCGCCCAGGCTAGACACAAGATAAGGGAGCGGCTGTACGATCGGACAGGCTTCTGTTTTGGGCAACTATGCCGACAGGGCCTATTGAGCAAACCACAGCCCACATAACAGGATGGGGTCTAGACCAAGCCTCAAGCGAGCTTAGGAGGAATCATGCGACCCACCCTGTTCTTACCGGTTTTCTCGTTGTTTTTGGCGATGAGCCTGCCCGCTGCCGCAGAAGAATTCCTGTTGAAGGACGGTACGAAAATTGTTGGGCACATGAGCGCGCTTCAGGCCGACAAGATCGAGGTCGCGACTGCCTACGGAAAAATGCAGCTCAAGCGCGGTGACATCATCGCCATCAACTTTCCCGAAAATGGCACCATCGCGGCTCCTGGGTCACCGGCTGCTAAGGACGCTGCGCTAAGTATCGAGGAGTCCCTGCACGGCACGCAGTATGTGAACAAAACCCGTACGTTCACCCTCACAGTTCCCCCGGATTGGAAAATCGATCCAAAGCAGCCGCGGTCTGCGCCGGTCGTCACTTTCCTGAGTTCGCACGATGGCATGCGCTTTCTGACGGTCACGCAAGAGGAGTACAACGGATCGTTGGAAAGCTACAAGGGTCTGCTCGAACTCACGTACCGGAAAATGTTCGGGAGCTATGAAGAGCTTTCCGAGTCTCCCGTCAAGATCGACGGCAAATCCGCACTGCTGCTCTCGTTCCGCGGAATTTCGTCGAAGGCCGATAACTTGCCGGTGCAATTCCTTGTCGCAATCATCCCTTCAGGCATCACCTACACTCGCGTGGCTACCTGGTGTGTTGAACCGCTCTTCCATGAAACGCAACCCATGTTCGAGAAAATCGTAAGCTCGTATCATAGCGGTGCGATCCCCGCGGTGGCGCAACTCGCGAAGCCATAAGCACCTCTGTTCCCCGGGGCACGTCAGACTGTCTCTCCTCCTTCGGCCAACACCAAACGCAAGCCTGACATGCCATAGGCAGGTTGCTTTTGACGGGTAACGGGCAACCCGGAAGTTAGCGAGCAACGAGGAACGATACCGTTCGGTCCACTGTTTTTCTGCGCTGCGCTTCGTTGTCAGTGAAAATTCAAGCGCGATGAGAGAGCGGAAATCTCATTTGACAATCGGGAAAATAAGATGTATATACACAGAATGAAGGAAGAAGCTTTGGAGAGGCGCCCTGCGGACACACTTTTTCGACTGCCCTGCGCGTGTCAAAACCTGCGCCGCCTCACCAGGATCGTAACGCGGATCTATGATCGGGAGCTTCGCAAGGCGGGAATCGAAATCACCCAGTTCGGCCTGCTGACCGCGCTCGCCATCGTCGGTGAAGCAAACCAAAAAACGTTGAGTGCCGGCTTTGCCATGGATAGCACGACGCTTACACGCACGTTGGGCCTGCTGCGCAAGCAGGGTTGGATTCATGTCAGGCTAGGAAAAGACAGGCGCGAGCGGGTATTTCGCTTGACGGAGACCGGGAAAAAGCAGATCGCGGCAGCTCAGCCACATTGGCAGGCGGCCGAACATCGCTTACGGCAAATGCTTGGCCCGGGTGGTTGGAAGCAAATGCACGCAACCGTCGGCCGAGTCGCAAATGCGGCGGCAGAAGCGTAATCTTTGTATCCACAATATATGTATATGCATCTATTGTAGGGACTGGGGCTAAATCTCGAGAAAGGATTCACCCGATGCGACGACTTGTTTATTTGTTGCTAGCGCTTCTGCCAGCCGTTGTGGGCTCTCTGGTCTACTGGCGAACGGAGCGAACCGTCTTGGGCGCGAATGCACCGCAGTCCGGCGCTTCCCAACCAGAGCTTGAATACCTGAAATCGGTCAACAGCGCCGCACCTCCAAAGGATCCGCAATTGCTGTTCCTTCTCATGGGGGCATACGCCAATGCCAACCAGCAGGCGGAGGGCGTGGAATTCTTCTCTGCGCACTTGAACGAATTCGGCCCTCGCCTTAGCGATCCGCAAAAGGCTCTTTATCTGAGCGCCATCGGTTTGTTGCGGGCGCAACGCGCCTCCTCGGTTTCCTTGCTCCACCGTATCGGCTATGTGAAAGACACCATCGGAATGCTGGACCAGGCCAAGCGGCTCTCCGGCGGCCAAATCTTTGTGGTCAACTGGATTTCCGGCGTCGTCCGCGCGCAACTACCGGCTTTCTTCCATCAAAAGCAGACCGCGCGAGAAGATTTGACATGGTGCGCCGCGAACGTCGCCAAAGCGCCAAACCCCGGCTGGCTGCGGGAAGTGGATTTTCATCTGGGAAAGCTTGCCCTCGCCGATGGCGACCAGGTCAAAGCGCAGGATTATCTCCGCCAGAGCGGCTACAAAGGCTTCGACAAGCCCGTTACACTCACCACTCCCTTCTCAGAAGACCCATTGGCCGGCCACGCATTTGCGGCGCGGCAGATCGCGGAAATTATTCCGGGCCGAGTCTATGCACTCTCGGGTTTCGAGTTCACCGAGTACTATTTCGTCGTTTCCGACGACCGGCGAGAGTTGATCGGAATAGACGCGGGGACCCGCACCGATTTCGCAAAGACCGCCTACGAAGCACTTCGCGCCTACGCTCCCCACCTGCCCGAGCTGAGCACCATCTTCGTCACACATTCCCATTGGGACCATATCGGCGGACAAGCCTATTTTCGCGGCCTGAATCCGAAACCCCGGTTCTATGCCCGAAGCAACTATCAGGAAGAAATAGCCGGCGAGATCAACGCGCCCGAGTCCACCGCAAAACATTTCTTCGGCGAGCGCTTCAATCTCGAAGATGTCAGGAGTTTCAAGCCGGACGCAACGATAGACCGCCCCACCAAACTAAAAATCGGCGGAACCCGCATCGAATTGATCCCCGTCCAGGGCGGAGAGACGCACGATGCCATGTTCATCCATCTGCCCGATTTAGGCGTGCTCTTTGTGGGCGATTTCATCATGCCCTACATCGGCGCACCGTTCGTTGTAGAAGGAGACCTCCAAGGTCTGCTCGATGCAATCGACGTTGTGGTGGAGAAGAATCCACGCTATATGCTGCACGGTCATGAACCGCTAACACGAAACTTCTCCTCTCTCGATATGCTGGCCCAGTTGAAGACAGACCTCGGCTGGCTGCGCGACCAAGTGCTGACCGCAATCCGCCGCGGTGACACACGCGCTGCAATCCATCAGGCGAATCTCATTCCGCCTGGCCTTCTCAACGGACGTGCCGACGCGCTCTTGCCTTACCTGATCTTGCGCGAACACGTGATCGACCGGCTGTTTCACCAGAATGTTGGATATTGGCAGGCGGACCTCGAAGGCCTCGATCATCTCGGTGATTCCGACCGCGCGGAACTTTTGGTTGATTACCTAGGTCTGTCCGAAAAACGACTTGTGACCGCAGCGGAAAAAATGGCGGCCGACGGCAAATACGAACTTGCCGCTTCTTTGCTGAAAGCATCTGAGGCCAGGTACGGCCGCACCGAGTCGATCGTCAAAACCGAGCGGCTGGTCTACCTCAAACTGATGGAAAAATATCAGAACACCGACCCATTTAAATTTATCCTTTACTCAGGGAAGATCGGGGAACAAACGCCGCAGATGGCGAATGGCAAATGAGGAACGCATGCCCCATCGCTCCCACCCAAGGTTACGATTGCGATACTACCACTGTCTGCTAATAGGTTGCCGTCCAGGGCCCCGATTACGCGACTTACCGGGACATAACATCAATCGGTCTGATACATCGCGTTATACTGCCTCCAACTTGTTGCGAGGACACTGTGCGCCGATTGAAATTGCTGTTGCTCTTGGCTGTGTTGTTGAGTCCAAGTTTGATTCTGGTTGGACTCGCGCAAAACCAAATTACAATAGATGCCTCAACACAGCCTTCCGGGCCTCCAAGAGGGAGAGGCCCATTTCCAGGCTCAACTAGTCCGGGGCATTCAGCCCATCTGCCCGTTCGGCTCGAACTGCGGATTTCCAACGCGCCACTGCAACCTGACGGAACTGCCCTCGTCGATTTCGTCATTACGAATATAGGAACTGAGACAATTTCTTTGCCGTCTTCTCTTAAAGACAATGGCGCATGGTCAGATATTCTCACGCTGTGGTTCACGTCAGACGCGATAAAGGATGGGTACTTCAAAGACTGTGCGTCAGGCCAGCTAGTCAAGGTTGAAATCCTTCCAACCAGTGCGGAACTCTACGGCCGACGCAGCGACCCTCACAGCTTCATCTTGATTGCTCCGAACCAGAGCGTGAAAGTGCACGCCTCTTCTCGGGCGGAATTGCAACCTGGAACACACACAGCCACCGCTCATGCCGAATTAGTGCGCGACTACGCGATTTCGTCGGAACTTGTGGACACAGCCGATTCGGAGACTGTCACGACGACACTCTCAGTCCCAAAGCCCAGATGATGTCTTAGCTCTTGATAAACGCCCTACCGCGTGTGGATTTTCAAGTTTCCGGTTATGCGTCTGATCGGGAGTTTCAGGTTCATATGCCCACGTAGCAAATGCTCAAGGAGGGGTTTACCCCTGGGGCTTGCCAACCTTTTTCGTGTTCTAGCACTCTAATATTTGCAAAGGCGCTATCGTTACCAGTTGCTGTCTCCGGTAGCTAACAAGTTCATTCCATCTTCAGGAAGCCACCTTACTGAGCCAGATGGTTCTGCTCCCGAGCGCTTACCAGCGGCAACTGGGGTGGGGCGCAATCAACAGGCCCAAGGGCCTGTTCGGCTATAGAAGCCGGGCAGGTGTAGTATGCATGGCTACAGTACAGACTCCGATGAAAAGAGAATCGTTCCTCTCTTCCTCGCAGGTCTGGCAATTGCCCTTGCATGGATGTCGTCTAACCTTCTTGTAACCGAACATTTTTCGATGCCGTGGTGGATGGATGCTCCCTCCAGCATGTTTTTCTATGGAACGCTCTATGCTCTTTTCGATAGGCGTCTATGGCGGCACCCGCTGATGCGAAAACTGGGGCTAATCAAAACGCCGAACCTCGCGGGCCGGTGGCAGGGTTACCTCACGTCTTCGTTTGATAACCATGCGAAGCGCTACGATTTGTGCGTGCAAATCGTCCAAAGTTGGACGCAAATTTCCGTCTGCCTCAGCACCGCCACGTCTGCCTCGTGGAGTTGCGTGGCAGTGATTCAAGTCTCCGATCCAGATGGTGTCGCGTTGATCTACCAATATGAAAATCGGCCCCTTGCCGATGCGACGAGAACGATGCACATCCACTTTGGTACTGCAATGCTGAGGGTGTCGGACGGCAATAAGTTAACTGGAGATTATTACGCGGGACGTGACCGAGGGACCTTCGGCCGGATTTCCTGTTGCAG
The DNA here is from genome assembly GCA_035996445.1 of Candidatus Acidiferrum sp. GTDB lineage: Bacteria > Acidobacteriota > Terriglobia > Acidiferrales > UBA7541 > Acidiferrum. Next base: position 5,509 of record DASYJM010000089.1, read on the forward strand.
ACTGCCCCGGACTATAAAGCACGCCTTGGGTGCGTTGCGCCTCGCCTAACCGGCTCTTCGTTGCACCAATGAGTCTCAGTGCCTGACAAAACTGCGAGACTCAACCGGACAAATGGTCAGATGTCGGGCAACGCGATAAGGATTTGCCGACAGCGTATATCTCACGGCCTCCGGGAGATTACGCGGTGCTTGCCATCCGCTTCCGGAGGGAATACGTTGTGACTACCGGCCAATTTCTCTCATGGACCAACCGAGAGAGGCATCGGCATGGTCCGCCTACCCGCCTATTCTTTATTCAGATACTCGCCAGGAACATCATCCTGCGGCACCTCATGCGTGTGAACTTCCCTCCCGTCAGCGTCCCCGGCGTCTTCCACACCCTTCACCACGTCGGCCTCGAACGCGTTTCCTTCCTCGAGCAACTCGTCCACACTCTCCGAATCCGCACCTTGGACGTTGGACAATCCCTGCAAATCTCCCGATTGCTCGCCCGACCGCGCTCCCAGTCCGTCCAGTGCGAATGCCACCGTATCCACGCTTTGGCTTTTGCTCCGAACCTGTTTCTTAAGTGCGCCAGCCGTTTTTCCGCCGGTTGTCTTCTTGCCGCCGACTTTCGTTTTCACAGCAGCCTTTTTCGGAGCTGCCTTCTTCCTCGCCAACTTCCTTTTGGAAGTTACCCTTTTCTTAGCTAGCTTCTTCTCGACTGCCTTCTTCATCGGCTGCCACCTTCTTGCCCGCAGTCTACCACCGGTTGGTCATCCTGGCGTTTAGGAATGACCCTCTGAGCAGAGTCGCGGTCACTTGGAGGTATTACGCGCTAATCGTCCCCGAAACTACTCCGAGTCCGCAGCACAAGCTGCACTGGCTCGCCGAGCAGGCGCTGAATTGGTCAGGTCTGCCGGTTGTGCACGTGCGGCCGACAGTGTTTCTCGAAGGTTTCTTCCTGACTTTGACTCCGGATTCGGTCAGGGAATCCGATCAGATTAGGCTACCGTTCGGGGAGGGCAAGACTTCGCCCGTGGCAGCGGATGACGTTGCGCGGGTGATCGCCGCGCTGCTCGCCAATCCGCAGCCGCACATCGGCAAGATCTATCACCTGACCAGTCCGCAGTCCGAGAACATGCAGATGTAGCGCCTGTCACCTCGTGCGCTATTCGAACAGGATTTTCGCCATCATGCCCTTGTCCTCATGACTCAA
>DASYJM010000090.1:0-5347 GCA_035996445.1 Candidatus Acidiferrum sp.
TTTGCTGTTCGATGGGCGTAGCGACGGATTGCTCCAGGGTCTGCGCGTCCGCTCCGACAAAGGACGCCTGTAGCTGAATTTCCGGCGGAACGATGTTCGGGAACTGGGCCACCGGCAGGGTTGTGATAGTGACCGTGCCCACAATCACCATAAGGATGGCGATCACCATCGCCACGATCGGACGGTTGATGAAGAACTTTGACATAGCTCAGTTTCCTTCTTCGGAAAAATGTGCGGGCTTCGGTGTAACGAGAGTTCCTTCTCTGAGCTTTTGCAATCCTTCGACTACAACTTGCTCACCCGGCTTGAGACCATCGTCAATCACCCACATCGTTCCGACCGTCTGCCCGGGCTTCACGGTGCGCATACTAACTTTGTGATCGCTGCCGACAACCGCGACCTGGTAATTTCCCTGCGACTGCGCGACTGCGCTCTGGGGCGTTAGCAATGCGCCTTTTTTCATGCCGGTTTCTACGCGCACTCGTCCATACTGACCGGGGCGCAGAGTGTTTCCGGGATTGGGGAAGGCGGCGACGATGCGAATCGTGCCGGTGTTTGGATCCACTTGCCGGTCGGCCAACAGAATTTTCCCTTTTTGAGCGTAGACGCTGCCGTCAGTCAGAATTAGTTCGAGCGAGTTTCCGAAAAAACCGATGGCGTGCTTGCTGGAAATAGCATTGCTGTTCTTTTGTACGAGGACGTACTCCCGTTCGCTGATCGGAAAATAAGCTTTGATAGGCTCGAGTTGCGAAACTGAGGTCAAAATGGAATTGGAGCCTACCAGATTGCCGATCTGAATTTGTGCAATCCCGGCAATTCCATCCACCAGCGAGGTGACTTTCGTCCACTCCCGGTTGAGTTCGGCCTGCTCTACAGCCGCTTTGTCCGATTCGATGAGAGCCTGCGCGCCGAGCCTGGCCTGAATCTCGTTATCCAATTGACTCTTAGCGATGGCCCTGGCTTCTGCGAGCGGCGTGTCGCGTTCCACATCAAGATTGCTTTTGCCGAGTTGTGCTTGCGCCTGCGCAAGGTCGCCCTTAGCGCGGTCGAGGGCCGCCTGGAAGGGCCGCGGATCTATTTCGAACAGTACTTCCCCTTTGCGGACGAGCGACCCTTCTTTGTAGTTTTGCTTGATTATGTAGCCGGAAACCTGGGGTCGCACTTGGGCATTGACGTAACCGTCCAATGTCGCGACCCATTCGCTGTATACGGGGACATCTTGCTGGACGACGGGAGCAACTCTCACTTCGGGAGGTAGCGGTGGCGCTGCTGCTTGAGTTCGTCCGCAGCCTAGCATGGCGACAGTGAGGACGGCAGAAAGAATGAATAACAACACACTCGTTGACCAAAATCTTTCATGCTTATGCATTCACTAATTACTCCCGGTGGGACGTGTGGCAGGATTTCCCCACAAGGAGTAGAGGAGCAAGGTGCGTGCCAAAGCTCGGAGGAAATCGAGCTTGCGTAAGCGGTTGAGACGCAAGGATGATTCACAAGTGAAACGCGTCGGCACATGACAACTGTTGAAGCTGTCGAAGTCAGCTTCAACAGCTTCTAAGGCCCTGGCGAATCGGGAAAGGCGACGTTTAGTGATTTTCTAATGACTCCATCACAAGGTTAAGCGTCGAAGGTGTGAAGTGTTGCGGAGCAGCACGAACCATCTAGCGAAATGCGGGAGGGACTGTAAGTACACGAGCGGCGCTTGTCAGCGTTTCTGAGTCCTACAATCCGCGAAGGTGAAGCAAGGCAATAACCATACAGACTATACAAACTATCGCCATCAAGGCGATGGCTGCTGCGATGTCACCCTGCCAGCGATCTGATTCTGATTCCGGATCAAGATAACGAATTGCAGACCAGACTTCCCGGTCGGAAATGATTTCACTGTCATTCGCTTCTTTCTGCTCATTGCCCTGCGGCACTTTGGACCTCCACCACAAGGTCGCCTGCAAGGTACGGTGAGTGACAACCGGCGTTCAATAACCACTTATTGATTCTTCCATCTTTACCATTCCGTAATAGACGGAGTATCCGCTCCTTCGGTTTGAAATGTCTCTTCATCTCGTCTCGCTCTCTTCGCTAATTCTTAATGTCGGAAACCCCCGGACACTTGTGCTCTCGTAGCCTCCCTAAAATCACGACGGACCTGCTCTTCGTGTTTTAAGGCCTTGCTGAGCTCCTGAACGATCTCCAGCAACTCATTGGGATCTTTTGCTTCCAGTGCGGCGACGCACAACTCCCGCCAGTTCTTATGCTCACCTATCGCCATCGTGAATTCCTCCGAAAGTTTGCCCTGTGTAACGAAACTTGACCACTCGGCTACATCTAAACGCGCAAGTCTTCACGGCAAGCTTCGCTAAACGCCCGAAGCACATCGGTGTCCCTCTCCTGCCTATCTTCGAGATTACGAAAATCTATATTGGGGCGGCTGTAGGTTTCGAAGATGAGGTGCATGGCCTCCTCTGCCTTCACGATGACGTCAGCAGAGTCGCCGAGCCGCAAATTCCCGACCAGCGCGTAAAGGCGGACGAACTTTGATGGCTCGTCGAGCTGATGGGTTAGGGCATCGGTAAATAGTTTCGAAGCTTCTTCGATGAACTCTCCATAGAGATGCTCCCGCCGCGTAATTGCTTGGGCGAAGCGTTCGGCACGCTCGTGCCAGTGCAGTGTAAGCCTAGTCGTCGCGAAAGAAGCCAACGCACGAACCGCTGAGCCTGCGAGAGCAGCGATAGCCGACATATAAGCATTGTTCATCGCGCCTCCAATCAGGGCTGCGGCGGTCACTTTTGTCCATGGCCGTCTCGCACACTGGACTGCACCGCCTGGATCGCTTTGGTTGAGTTCCTCTTGTTTCTGCGTCTGAGCTCTTGGATCACGTGTTTGGTGAGCAAGCCACTGCAACGAAACTTTGCGCCCTCATTCATCAATTCCAAGAGTGCATTTTCTCCTTCTTGGCTGATGACGGCTACGTTCCCCAGGTCAACCACTAAAGCGCGGCCTTTGATCTCCTCGTTGACTGCCTTCCATGCGGTCCTTAGTTCCGCAACCCAGGGGGCGATTAGCTTTCCTTCAAGAACCAACCGGCGCTCAGTACGGCTATCAATGACGGAAATCTTCAGCATGCTGCTCCTCTTCGCGCATTATGAAAAGGCACTTCGCATACCAAACTTTGGAAGCCATAAGTCTCTGGATTCCAAAGCTGGGCCGGAGGACTGAGTGTTGGAGTGTCAGGAGTGACGAAGCGGTTCTCAACAGGGCGGATAATTGCAGGTCAAGCGGTCTGGTGAAATCTAAGGCTCTACGTGGTGGAACGTTGATGAAAGCAAAAAGCGTGCGTATCGAGGTCAGAAAAAGAGTCTGGGATTTATGCCAAACTTTTTGATGCGAGAAATCAGTGTAGTCCGATTGATTGCCATCCGTACCGCAGCGCCGTCTGCGCCTCCCACACGACCTTTTGTCTCGCGCAGGACGCGAACGATCTTCTGACGTTCCGTCTCGTCATGCTCTTTGGCTGCGGCTCTCGTGGCCCCTTTGTTGATTTCGCTGATCGTTTCTCTCACAATACGGGAAATCTCGTCTTGCGGGCCATTGTTGTTCGGGACCGGGGGCTCCACTCTCGATTTGAGCAATTCTGGGATCGGCACCTCAAGCGACTTGCCGCGCGTCAGGATTACCGCACGCTCGACAAAATTCTCCAGTTCCCGAATGTTTCCCGGCCAATCCCAATTCGTTAAAGCTTTCATGGCGGCTGCCGGAATCGTTTCGATGTGTTTTTGCATTCGCCCTGAGAGCTTCTGGACGAAGAAGCGAACCAGTAAGGGAATGTCCTCCCTCCGCTCCCGTAACGGAGGGATGCGAATGGGGAATACGTTTAGGCGGTAATAGAGATCACTCCGAAATTCGCGGGCCGCGATCATCTTTTCCAAATCGCGGTTGGTTGCGGCAACCAGGCGCACGCTCACTTTTCTCGTTTGGGTGCTGCCCAGACGCTCGAATTCCCGCTCCTGCAGAGCACGCAACAGCTTTGGCTGGATTTCAATCGGGATGTCGCCGACTTCATCCAGAAATAATGTGCCCTGATGGGCGAGTTCTAGCCGACCGACCTTCTGGCTGATGGCGCCGGTGAACGCCCCCCTCTCATGGCCGAACAATTCGCTTTCGAGCAGACCAGTCGGAATGGCAGCACAGTTAAGTTTGACAAACGTGCGGTCCTTACGCCGGCTGTGGTCGTGAATGGCGCGGGCGATCAACTCCTTTCCCGTACCCGTATCGCCAAGCAGCAGCACGGTAGAATCGCTTGATGCTACCGTCTCCACTAATTCCAAAACCTCCTTCAGGGCTGGGCTGCTTCCAATAATGTGCTCAAAGTTCAGCTCGCTGCGAATCTCCTCTTCGAGATACAGCTTTTCCTGGGCAAGTTTGTCTTTGAGTTCAGAGATCTCACGGTAGGCAAGCGCATTTTCAATGGCTATTGCGACCTGGCCTGCCACTTCGGCAAGAAACTCAGCATCGTGCTCACTGAAAGAGTTATCTTCCTTCCGGCCAAGGCACAATACACCAATTGCACGTCCACGATTGACTAGAGGGGCAACACAGAGGGTCTTGAGTCCTTCACCGAGTGCGATCTGATAATTCTCGGGACCAAACTCGGCTCGGTCAAATTGGTTCACAATGACCGGCTTCAGCGTTTCAAAAGCTCTCCTACTAACCCCGTCCTGAGAAGTGACCAGCTCCTCATGGATGAACCCGTTACCCGTTGGGAAGTCAAGCGCGTAAATCCGAAATTGCCCGCTCTCCGAATCCAGCAAGCTGATCGCCACGAGATCGCACTCCATGACCTGTCGAACGCTCCCTAAGATTGTCCGCAGTAGGTCGGTTAGGTCCAGGTTGGAGGTGATCCGGTTCGTCAGATCAAGGAGTAGGCTGAGCCGGGTATTTTGGCGTTCCAGTTCTAATCGTGCTGCTTGGGATCTTCTTCGGTTCAGGGCGTCATCGATGGCCAACGCAACAACACGCGAAAGCAACTGCAAGAAGCAGACGTCTTGCAAACTGTAGGTATTGCGATCACGACTGGCGATACCCAGCGTTCCTAAGCGCCGGTGCGCGGTGGTCAATGGCACGCGAATGACAGAACCGAGCCTGACCCCGGCATTTTCCAAAAGTCGTTTCGCCAGCGGGAATGTGTCGTCCGTGTTCCAGTCGGCAATATGCAGCGGTTCCTGGGTCCGGAAAACATGCCAAGTTGATGTCTCCTCGACCGGGAGATCGGGGAAAGCGATCGGCTCCGTCCCCCACCCTTGCCATTCTATTTCGTTGGAATCTTCTTTAAAGATGAGCGCGTCGAGAT
>DASYJM010000091.1:0-20848 GCA_035996445.1 Candidatus Acidiferrum sp.
ACGCAGCAAAGGAGTTGCGGACCGCGATCCCGTGTGACGCGCTGGAATGTCGCCGTGTAATTCAAACTTCCGAGTCGCCGACTACACGTCCACTGAGGGGATCTTCCTCGCATCGGTCGTTGGTTGCACTTCACTCCGGCCTACTCTTTGTGGCTGAATCAAGTCGAGCTGTGGTTCGGTAAGATGGAGCGCGACGTCATCGCGCGAGGCTTGCCAGCGGCTGGAAACATCAGCGGCATTTCGCTTTTACTCTTCCGGCATACCTAAGCGGTACCCTATACCACGTACTGTGTGAATGAGTTTCATAAACCCATTCTGGTCAACTTTCCGTCGCACACGATTGATGTATACATCTACGACATTGCTATCTGTGTCGGAATGATGATCCCAAACATGCTCCAAGATGTCGCTGCGCGTTATCAAGTCATCTGCATGCAGAAGAAAAAGTTCCACAATAGCGAACTCTTTGGACGTTAACGGAATCATCTCTTTACCACGCTTAGCGCGCCGTTGGTGTCGATCGACTTCCAAATCAGCGTAACTAAGTGGAGCGTATCCTCTGTGAACGCCTCGGCGAATCAATGCCCTTACATGTGCCAACAGTTCCGCTAGTACAAAGGGCTTCGTCAGGTAATCGTCCGCGCCCGAGTCCAATCCCTCGACGCGTTGCTCGATCAGAGTGCGCGCCGTTAACATCATTATTGGAGCTTCAACTCCTCGCCGTCGCAATTCACGACAGACTACAACCCCGCTTATCCCTGGCAGCCTAACGTCGAGAAGAATGGCGTCATAACTTATGTCTTTGCTCAGCGCTAGTGCTTTCTCGCCGGTATCCGCTACGTCGACGGCGTATGCGTTCTCCCTTAGTGTCCGCGCAATGAAGCTCGCAACCTTTCGCTCGTCTTCGACTAAAAGAATTCGCATATAGATATTTGCTGTGGCTTTTTTTGATCCGCCTAAATCCGTTAGAAACGTCGGCTGGTATGACCATGCTCGATACTTCGGTTAATCTAAGAAAGGCTACTGCCAGAGAGACACGGCTTTTGATGGCTCAGGTTGCGGCAAAGATTGGAGAAAAACATACATATCCGCCATTTCTTCATCGTCTATCAGTACGGGCTCTCCACGCTTAACAGTTTCAAGTCCTCGCCGAATGGCTGGGCCAAGAGCACCTGATCATACCCACGCCGCTTATGCATGAGCTTAAAAGAAGAGGATGGGTGATGCGCAGCTCCAATAGAACCCCTGGGTATATGAAATTCCACTCCTTGCGTATCCATTATTTTGTCGGCGTCGACGCCATTCCCTTGAATGCGAACTTTTGGACCCGACTACCCTCCTTTATTTCTGCTGTGTAGAAGTTTCCGTGTGAATCCGTGGCCATATCGTGGAGCACGTAGAACTGCCCGGGCTGATCGCCCACTCCGCCTCCGAAATAACCGAGGATCTCAAGCGTCTTGCGATCGAGGATCAGTATTCGCTGATGGCGCCGGTCAATAACGTACAAGTAGCGCTGCTCCGGATCTGGTGAGAAAGTCGTCCTGGAGGCCGTGTCGGCGGACTTGAGAACCTCATCCTCGATTTCCTTGCGAGGTCTCCCGAATAGCTCCCCGGTCGCGTTACTCGGGATCATCCTGCCCCGGCTGATAAAGATCTGCGCCAAGTACTTGCCGTCAAGCGTAAAAACCTGGACCCGCTGGTTCTTGCGGTCGCAGACGTATACGAGACCATCATTCGATATGCGTACGCCGTGAACATTTGCAAACTGCTGAGGGCCCTGCTGTGCGTCTAGGGTGTCCTGACCTTCCAAATCATCTGGGGAGAAATTGTCATCCCGGGCCACGGTTCCTTTCCAGCCCTTGGGTACCACCCATTTTTCGGGATCGGTCGGCACGTTGCCGAAGGCGCCCCACATCCGCTTGTACTTGCCTGTGTCCGCATCGAACACGATAATACGTCTGTTGCCGTACCCATCGGCAACGAAAACCTCGTTGGTCTTAGGATACACGGTCACATCCGCGGGCAGATTGAGATTTGCCGTATCCGTGTTGCCCTTGCTTTGTGCCGAGTGACCGATCTGCAATACAAACTTTCCGGTGTTTGTGAACTTGAGGATTTGGTCGTCGTCTTTTCCGCGGCCTGCGATCCAGACATTCCCTTTGTAATCTACGGTAACGCCGTGCTCTGCGTCGGGCCATTCGTAACCCTCGCCTGGCCCACCCCAGCCTTGGATGTAGTTCCCCGCCCCGTCGAACTCCAGCACCGGTGGCGCGGCTGGTTTACCTTTATCCTCAGGTTTCACTATTTCGCGCGGGCGCGTGATGACCCACACATGATCCTGCGCATCGACGGTGATGCCGCTCGCCGGCCCTGCTACCCAGTTGTTGGGGAGTTTTTTTGGCCATGAGGGATCCACTTTGAAGGTTGGCAATTCACGCGCTTGCGTTTGGCCACCCTGCTCAGCCACTACGCTGCCCGCCCAGCGAGTGCTTAGGCCGACAAGAATGGCCACGAACGACAGCAAGGCGACAGCCACCACAGTGATCCGTTTCATGGTTGCTCTCCTCACTCCCGAGGATTCCAACTCTAAGAACTCCCGAGCCGGCATGACTTTACCAGATGATCTTGAGTGCAAACTGGACCTCCCTCGCCGTCGTCGTTGTTGAAGTCAGCAACCCCGCAACTCCAGTTGGAGCTCCAGTTGAATCGAAGATGTCCGTATTATCAGGAGTAACTGGCACCGCAAAGTTCGCGTGGTTCAGGATGTTGAAAACCTCTGCTCGGAACTGCACACGGAAGGACTCCGATATTCTTTTAACGGGGATGTTTTTGACCATCGAGAAGTCTAGATTCAGGGTCCCCGGCCCGGTTAGAATGTTGCGTCCGGCGTTGCCACGTAGATTAAAACACTGTGGATACGGAACTGTGACCGGGTTACCGTCCGAGTCAGTAAATGGCTGCGGGTCACAATTTGCCGTCCAAAAAGCCATACTTGGCGCCGACGGTACAGCGAAGCACTGACTCTTGATATAGTTGTTTGGATTCCCTGGATTAACAAGCGAATTGCAGCCCGGGCCAGTCAGACGATTTGGAAAATTCCACGGGTCGCCACTGTTCAGACCCACCGGGTCGCCATCCGTACCGAACGTGGCGGTAAATGGCACGCCGTCGCTTACTTTGAAAATAGCCTCCAACTCCCAGTCGTTTACCAACCAACTCAAGGGCTTGGCGAGCGAATTGATCTTCGGTAACTGCCATATGCCATTGAGCACCAACGTGCGCCCGATGTTGAAATCCGAGACCGCACGCGTCAGCTTTTGATTGACCCAGAACAAGCTGGCGATAGAATTGCTAAATTGGTCCCCATTTACAGTTGCAGAACTGTTGTCAATACTCTTACCCCACGTGAAGGACGTCTGCAGTTGCAATCCGTGGCTCATTCTTTTGAGGATTCCTAGCTCAAGGGCATGGTAGAAGGAATTCGACATATAGAACATTGCTCGCACCCCTCCACCAAAGTTCGGGTTGATTATGGTTCCACTGCCTATCGGTGATGGCCATAGGTAACCAGCGGAAGTGAGCGTGGGAATGACGAAATTGGCGTCATTGGCCATGAACGGCAGGTGCACGCCACGTGAACCCACATAGCCGACAAACGCTGTCAGGTTTTGGGCAAGTTCGCGTTGCACGTTGACATTCCACTGCATCACGTAACTACGATGCGGATGCTGTTCAATATAACTCCCGGTCAAGTCCGTATCCTGCAACAGTGGAGTCGCCCCAACAAAGAACGACCCGGGCGGCAATTTCTTGATTGTGCCAATACTGTAAAACGGAGCCGCCTTTCTTGTTAATGGCGCGAACTCAATAACTAGCGGCAGCGAGTCAAACACACCGAAGCCTGCGCGCACGGCTGTCTTGCCATTATGGAATGGGTCCCACGCAAATCCCACCCGCGGCTCGAAGTTGCGAAGTGTGGGATTTGAAAAGAACGGTGAGCCCAGATGAGGCGTGGGGTCAGTGATGTTGATGAGGTTGGAGAGTTTGCCTTGAACCTCTGTTGGAACAGTCACCATCTCGTAGCGAAGCCCAAGGTTCACCGTCAGGTTAGGGCGCCATCGCCAGTCGTCTTGTATGTAAACACCGAAGAGGGTCTGACGAAGGCCCCGTTCCGATAGCGTGTTAACGTCTCCAGAAGTGAATCGGGCTGGCTGATTGGTAAGAAAAGCGGAAAGTGAGCCGAAGTTGAACACCCCATTGGCACTAGACTTGGCGAGCATATTCTCTTGCATCCGCTCGACGGCAACGCCGAATTTCAGGGAGTGGGCTCCCCGCGTGAGAAACGCATCGTCATAGCCTTGAAATGAATTCCAAGCGTACGAGTATGCAGAATTGCCGCCCAAACCTCCCCCGAATGTCGCGATGCCCGAAACAGACACCTGCGCCGCGTCGCGGCCCGGATTGGCGCCCAGGGATGGGTCTGCCGCGGCCGGATTGATGGGCGAAAAAGTGGTGTTGGCGTCCGCCAACTCGCGGTTGAAGCCGAAACGAACAGAATTGAACAGGTGGGGATTGAAGGTATGGGTTTCTTCCAGTACGTAGAATTGCCGCGCAGTCAAATCACCCAGCTGGACATTATTAAGTGAGTCGGGTGTCGTAAACGGCGTTCTGTCGAACAAGTAGGTTCCAGCCAGGCTATCGTTTTCTGAAAATCGGTGGTCCACTCGAGTTGTAAAGAAGTTCTCGCTGATGACTTGTCTGCCTGCGAAAGTGAAGAGTCCTATGTCCCCGTTTGTCCCAGGCTTAACCCCGCCGTTAGGCAGAGGCCAGAATTGAAGATATTTTTGGACCGAAGGATCCACCCCGCCCGGTAATTGGGCCGGGGTGCAGGCCGGCGTAGTATCCGGGGCGGAGCAAAGGGTTCCGCCGCGCGCCGCGGTCGAGGGCACGGTTTGAAGAACCGAGATACCCTTGGCTTGGCGGATGGCTTCGAAATCTCCAAAGATGAACGTGCGGTCTCTTCGAATCGGCCCACCTGCCGCCACTCCAAATTGATTCTGTCTGAATGGCGGAATCTTGCCCACATCAAAAAAGTTGCGCGCGTCGAGAGCGCTGTTGCGGAAAAACTCGTATAAGCTTCCATGGAACGTGTTTGTCCCTGAGCGTGTGATCGCATTCACCACTCCCCCGGAAGTCTTGCCATATTCAGCCGAGTAATTGGTTGTCAAGACTGAAAACTCCTGAATGGCGTCCACACCCAAATTGCCTCCCGTCACACTGCCGGGACCGCCGTTTGCATAATCGTTAAGACTCACACCATCCAAACGATAATTATTCTGTTGGGGACGGGCGCCTGAGATACTCAACTGCGCTCCGAAGCCCCGGTTCCCTCGATCAGCACCGGAAGTAAAGCTCGCTTGTGTTTGGATCGCATCCACTCCGGGCTGGAGAGTGGCCAATTCGGTCCAGGACCGCCCGTTGAGGGGTAATTCTCGTACTGTGGTTGAATTTACAACCGCGCTGATACTTGAGCTGGCCAATTGCACGGCGGGGGCTTCGGTGGTGACCTCGACAGTTTGAGTCATCCGGCCAACCCGCAACATGAAATTTAGTACTTGTGCCTCCCCAACGGTCAGCTCGATGCCAGTTTGCATCTCGGCATAGAATCCTTGGGCTGTGGCTCTCACCTCATAGGTCCCAGGCAACAAATTCGGAGTCGAATAAAATCCCGCTGCGCTACTTGTGCTAGTGCGCGCGATACCGGTAGCAATGTTTTTGATTGAGATCGCGGCTCGGGGAACAACTCCGCCGGATTGATCCGTTATTGTGCCGGAGAGCGTTGCTCCGGCCATCTGAGCATTGGCCTTGGCCAACAGCAAGAAGTTCAACGCAAAAACGACTAATGCTATAAAACCAGCGGCAACCTTCTTCGGACGGATTTCCGTAAACATGGTCGCCTCCAAAAGTCGATATGCATGTTGATTTTTTGCAGTTTATGGGGTAGCGGCTACCAATGGGACCTATCACAAGAACAAACAAGGGGTGTTTTTTGTGACGGCCAGGTGAAATTTATTTTCGATCGATGGCCACAATTGTCGATAGCGGGTCATCTCCAAAGCAGAGAGCATTACTTCGCAGCTGTCGCCGGTCTATCGTCAACAATGCCATCAGTGAGCACCTCAACGCCCAATGGATGACGAAGGAATCAGGCTCTCAGCACTCCTTCTATGCTTCGTTGAAGGTGACTTTTCCGCAGGTCACGGGTCGCTTCCGATTTAGTTTAGGCGCTGGCGGAACGGCGGGGGCTTGGCGAATTCATCGACCATCTCACGGACTCTCGGGGGAACTGCATGCGCGCTTGTCGTTCGCTGACCTATTGCGGCGGTTGGCGCACAGTCGCCTAGAATCTTGGGCCCGAAGGCAGAATGGAAACTGCCGCAAGATGGCGCGGCTATCGATCCAAAATAAATTTCACCGGGCCGTCACAAAAAGCACTCTTTAGTTGTTGTTCTTATAATGGGTTCCATTGGTAGCTGCTATCCCCATAATATGAAAAAATCAGCAGGCCTATGAAAGGCGGCGTCGGACTGCGCATAGAATTGGAATCCCATATGAAGGCTGAGAAGGGACAGTAATGAATATTAGGAAAAAGAGAATTTCACTTGTGACTGTGACATTCGCAGGGCTGGCTATCGGGTTTGGGATCTTTTGTCCGGCGCCCTTGCAAGGGCAAGTTAACTCTCCCAAGTTCGAGATTGATCCCTATTGGCCCAAGCCCCTACCGAATGGCTGGGTAAATGGTTGGGTGGGCGGTGTGTGTGTGGATGCCAATGACCATGTGTTCATCGTAGACCGGCGCAATTTGACGGACAACGAGAAGGAAGCCGGGCATCCGGCGCCCCCAGTGATTGAGTTTGATTCTGAGGGCAATGTGGTTAATTCCTGGGGCGACCCGGACGCCGTTCCAATATGGCAGCATGGATGCTACATCGACTACGAGAATAATGTGTGGTTGGCCGGCGCCAAGGACGGAATCGTGCAGAAATATACGCACGACGGGAGCAAACTCTTGCTACAGATTGGAAAAAGCGGTGCTTTCGATTCCTCAGATGGCACCTTTGACGGTAGAGCTCTAAATTCGAGCCATACGCAACTCAATCGACCCACGGGTGTCGCGGTTGATCGCAGCAACGGCGATATTTACATCTCTGATGGCTATGGCAACAGCCGCGTGGCGGTGTTTGATCGCACCGGAAAGTTCTTGCGCCAGTGGGGTCGCCAGGGTACGTCGGCCGAAGCTGAGGCTGGCGAGGCCGGTGCATTCATCCAGGTGGTGCATTGCATAACCATTGGAAGCGATGGTCTGGTGTACGTGTGTGACCGACAGGGCGATCGGGTCCAGGTGTTTGACATGATGGGCAACTTTAAGCGAAACATCTGGCTCAGGACGGGGAGCCAACATCTGCCGGATAGAGGGGGCACGGCTATGTGGGTGGGATTCTCTCCCGATCCGGCGCAAAAGTTCATGTACGTCGCCAGCGAACACAACGACCAAATCTATGTCCTCGATCACTCCACTGGGAAGATCCTGTCGAGTTTCGGCCGTGTGGGTCACCTACTGGGCGAATTTACGCACGCTCACACTCTGGCGGTGGACTCCAAGGGTAACATCTATGTCGCCGAGGTACAGATGGGCAACAGGGTTCAGAAGTTTAAGATTGTAGGCAGTCAATAAAAAAATAGGCGACCCAAAAAAAGCTAAGACAAGAGAATGAAAACACATGCACCTGTTATATTTTGTTGTCCGGCGAAGTGTGTCCGACTAGCTGGAGCGCGAAGAATTAGGTTAGCGGATGACGCGCTCCTCCCGGTGTGGAATACAACAAGGAGAAGGATATCCCCATGGCAGCTAGATTATTCACGCAGCGTCCCGTTTGGATGGCCGGCATCGCAGTAGTTCTCCTGCTAGGGTGTTTGAGCATCCCGGCGGTACGAGATCTAGTGCAGAAATCTTTGGGATCGCTGCGCATGCAAAAGGTCCGGGCCGTAAACGTAGATCTTTCCCCGTTCGTTGACGCCAATGCAAACCCCACATTGCATCAGATGGTCGTGCAGATGATCTCCGATAAGGTGCAGGTCCTGGTAAACGAAAGCGATCGACCCGCGTCCGACGCTACTGCCGCCAGCCAAATGGCAGGTTTTCATGCGCAACTTCTCAGCGCGCGAAAGGACTCGCCGACCCTGGTCGTTAGTGGCGAACACAAGGTAAATGTGACTGTGGACCGCAAGCGGTTGCAGGAGATCGTCAGCGAGGCAGGCCATCCCGACCTGGTTTTGCCACAGTCGCTCGACGGTGCCTCACTTTCCGTGCAGATTCCCCGATCCCTGAATGCAGAATATGGAACTTGTCCCGGGCCAACCACGGCCACTAACGCCATTACACACAACATTACGGGGCCGACGCCAACCACAACCCAGTATAGCGATTGCGTGCGTTTGCGGGAGGGTCCCAGCCCTATTGTGAACGTTCCGTCAGGCCTCGATGTCGGAAACTTGGCGCAAATTGGACTTGAGACTGGCGGGATGACTCCCAGTCAGGCGCGTGATTTCCTGCAAACAGTGGATTGGAAATCAACACTTACCATGTCTGTACCGCGGTTTCTGCGGTCGTACCAAGAGGTGAAGGTTGCCGGAGCGCGGGGCACACTGTTCGGCATGTCCGGGAAACGTGGACCGGGCTACACGCTGATCTGGGCCAAGAATGGAATCGACTATACATTGACCGGCTTTGGAGACTCCAGTCAGGCAGTTGGCCTGGCGGACTCACTCAAGTAGAGTGAGGAGCATCCCCTGACTCAGTCGAGTAGCTTCGCTATTCAAACACAAGATCTGCGCAAAGTCTTCGGGGATAAGGTAGCGGTCCGCAACCTTTCGTTGACGGTGCGTCGCGGCGAGATCTTCGGTTTCCTCGGACCCAATGGGGCGGGTAAGAGCACCTCGATCAAGATGCTACTGGGACTGGTCAGACCGACGAGCGGCAAAGCGTTCGTGCTCGGCGCTCCTTCGAGCGATGTGGACGTGAGGCGCAAGATCGGTTTCCTCCCGGAGGATTTCCGCTTCTATGAATGGCTAACGGCGACTGAACTACTGGAACTGCATGCGCGCCTGTCCGGGGTTCCTTCAAGTAAGCTTCGCGATCGCGTTCCCGCTATGATCGACCTGGTTGGATTGCACGCCCACCGCGACAAGCGCGTGCAGGACTTCTCGAAGGGCATGCTGCAGCGCATTGGATTGGCGCAGGCCTTGATCCATGAGCCGGAGCTGATCTTCCTCGACGAGCCAACTTCGGGGCTCGATCCCATGGGTCGCCGGATGGTGCGCGATATCATTTGCGCCCAGCGTGAGCGCGGCGCGACGGTCTTCCTCAATTCGCACCTGCTCAGTGAAATCGAGATCACCTGCGATGAAGTCGTTTTTATCCGTGAGGGCGAAGTGGTCATTGGTCGCGACCTGCGTGCCTTACACGAAGATGAAGTTACGGTCATAGTTCACGCGCGCAAGCTCACGCCGGAAAGTGTCGCGGGACTCGCGCAGTGGACCACCTCCACTCATCTCGAGGATGACCAGCTCACGATCACGACCCGTTCGCGAGACCTACTGCCCTATATCCTGCGCCATCTCGTCATGACAGGTGCCGACGTCTTCCAGTTCACGCCCCAGCGAATGTCATTGGAAGAATTGTTCGTTGCGATCATGGGCGAAGATCGAGGGCTCTGATGGGCGCCTGGATCATGGCCGGCATCACCTTTCGCGAGGCAGCCCGCAAGAAGATCCTTTGGACCGCGTTCATCGCCGGGATTGGTTTCCTGCTCGTGTTCGGTATCGGGCTCCATTTTCAGGTCGAAGACTTCCGGAAAAGCACCGTTCCGCCATTCTTGCGATATCAGATCTTAAACAGCATGCTCATGATCGGACTCTATACCGTGGACTTACTTGCGGTTGTGATGACCACCCTGACATCCGTAGATACGCTCGCGGGAGAAATTACTTCTGGGACAATTCATGCCATCGCGACAAAACCTCTTGCCCGTTGGGAAATCCTGATCGGCAAGTGGGTGGGATTCGTCGGTATGGTCGCTGTGTACGTGGCCATTATGTTCGGTGGGACCATCGCCGAGGGGTATTGGATCGGAGGAGTGGCGGCGCAGCATCCGGTTCGCGGCGCACTCTTGATCTTTCTGGAATGCGTCCTTGCCCTGTCGGTCACGTTCATGTTTGGCACGTGGTTTTCCACGCTTACGAACGGCGTTATCGTCGTGGGCCTGCTCGGATTGGCTTTCCTGGGAGGGTGGCTCGAACAGTTGAGTGGATTCATGGAGGGCTCGCGCCTGGTGATGGTCGGAATTGTTTCGAGCCTTATTATGCCGAGCGAAGCCGTTTGGCGCCGGGCAGCGTTTGAGATGCAGTCGCCGCTCGCCGGGGCCCTGCAATTCTCACCGTTCGCGGATATTTCCGTGCCGAGCATGGCCATGATCGGTTACGCCTGCGTCTACCTACTCGTAGCTCTGGTTATCGCCATTTACCACTTCGACCAACGCGATCTGTGAAATTGGGTCTCATTTGATTGGCTTCGGAACGGCCGCCGGAAGGCAAAATGGAAATTCCGACTAGATTAGGGCAATCGATCGAAAATAAATCTTACCGTGGCGTCACAAAAAGCGCCGTTTGGTTGTTGTTCTTATGAAGGATTCCGTCGGCAGTTGGCACCCCGCAAAATAGGTAAGAGTGAGCATGCTTGGGCTTGCGAAAGGCGCGCAGGAGATGCTACTCGCTCGGCACTGGGTGCAGGCTCGAATTCGCTGCACCAAAATAATCACCACCTCAAGGAGCTTAGATGAAAAAATTGTCGTTGTTTTTGGTTTCCTTTGCATTGCAAGGGGCCATTGCTCTGGCAAGTCCTCCGACTTCGAGGTATCACCTGATTAAGAAAATCCCTTTGGGCGCGGCACCGGGTGGCGGCGAATATTTCGACTATGTCACCGTAGATTCCGCGGCGCGGCGCGTCTATCTCTCCCATGGTTCCGAGGTCAAAGTGCTCGACGCGGATAATTTCTCCGTGGTGGGCACTATTTCCGGCTTGAAGCGCTGCCATGGTGTTGTCGTGCTTCCGAAGTTGGGGAAAGGATTTATCACTGATGGCGATGCCGCTAGCGTGTCGGTGTTCGATCTTAAGACCCTGAAGATCACCGGCCAAATCAAAAGCCCTCCGGACACGGACTCCATTGTCTACGATCCCGCGTCCAAGCTTATCTTTACCTTTAATGGCGACAGCAAAAACTCCACAGTTATAGATCCGGTCAAGGAAACCGTAGTGAAACTCATCGACATGGGCGGCGCGCCAGAACAGCCCGTCGCTGATGGTAAGGGCACCATTTACGATAACAATGAAGAGAAAAGCGACGTGGCCGCTGTCGATACACACAAGCTCACCATCAAAGCTCGTTGGCCCGTCGCGCCTGCCGGAGCGCCGGCGGCCATGACCATGGACCGCGAGCACCGGCGGCTATTTTCCAGCGGCCGCGATCCGCAATTTCTGGTCATGATGGATGCGGACAGTGGCAAGGTCATCCAGTCGTTGCCCATCAGCGCCGGTGTGGACGGCAACGTCTTCGAATCTGAAACAGGGCTGTTGTTTGTCTCCACCCGCGAGGGCAAGCTCCACATTTTTCATGAAGATTCCCCAGACAAGCTTACGGAAGTCGAAACGGTCGAAACCGAGTACGGCGCCAAGACGATGAATATCGATCCAAAGACGCACCACCTTTTTTTGGTCACCGCAGATTTTGGTCCGGCTCCTGCTGGTCCCACGAAGGAGGATCCCAAGGCGAAACGAAAGCCGATTCCTGGAACGGCTCGCGTGCTGATTTATGGGCCCTAGAAAAACCACCCTGACGCACGTGCGCGTGCGGACTTGCGCCGACTCTTCACCGACTGGCGTCGAACTCATCGACGGAAACAATGCGGTTGGGTACCTGGTTATGAAAAGGTCGGATGCATGCCTCACGTCACACTGAATTGATAGCCACGAATTCTCGCTAACATCCTAAAACAGGCGGAAGACCCGCTGATTACTGAGACTTCGCGGGGGATGCGACTGTTTTTCCTGGCGACCGCCAGCACACCACAAATCACCACATCAGTTCTCGGAAAGCCTGACCAGTTTAGTCAAAAGCTCTCGTCTACTTGAAAACATGCGTGCTCGCGTGCGGATTTAGCCCGTATGTTCGACCGTTTCAGTCGGAATGGAATTCATCGAAGGGTCTCACGCATAAAAGGGTTCGTGACCTCATCACTGACGGAGTCAGGGCTTAACGATAGATGCAGTTCAAAATTCACTGCAGATCGCGATGCCTAACAGATCTAAACGGTGCGCAGATCCGCGATTGCTTCGAGCCGTTAGGTGGTGAAGCCGCGGCGCAAAATGTGTGTGCATCGAGCTTTGATATCCGCTCGCTAAGTATCTGGCTGATACGGGTTCCGAGATGTTTTCGTATCGGTTGGCCGCCATCACTGTGCAAGGGGCTGCCTCCCAGATAGTGAATCACCGTGCGATTGCTATCGAATTCGCCGACTTTCAGGTGCGTCAAGCCGGCGTTCCGCGCTCCGAATGGCGGGAAGGTCATCAGCGAAGTGCGATGGTAAGGAGTAAGTGCGGCATCGATGAGTTTCACAAGGGAATGTCAAGTTACAGATCCGGCACTTGTACAGTTTCAGGTTTTAGCATATACAGCGGTCGAGCAACAGAGCAGCACAATGTCGTGAAGGACTTGGCGGTGAGGCCCGTGGATGCCGAAAGCTTTTCAAGGCCGCCTCAATGCCATTCTTCACCCCATCGCGGGTCAAGAAGTGCAACGCGCACCGAGCGCCTTACGCTGACAGGAGCATTCGAGCGGCCTCTCTTGCAGTACCGCTTTGTTGCGGCTCGGGGGCCGGAAGACAAGATCAATATTCCGGCTAGATTAAGCACAGTTAAGCAAAAATAAATTTCCCTGCGCCGTCACAAAAAGCACGCTGTAGTTGTTCTTGTGATAGGACCATTGGTAGCTACCATCCCGTAATCCGGAAAAATCGGCATGCCTGGACCTTCGAAAGGCGGTGCTGGACTGCGAATAGAATGGGAATCCCGCATGGAGGCTGATAGTGGCCGTGAGCTAGGTTTGGAGCTTTGCGCGCCTGCTACTTTGCTCGGCCAGGAAGGCCAACGAACTCTGAAGATCGAAGAACGGATCACCCAGCTGTACGTTGATCTACACGAGCCGGTCTATCGCTATCTTCTTTGCCTGAGTGTGAACCCTGCCGAGGCGGATGAGATCGTCCAGGAGACCTTCTTGCGGCTTTATCGGCACGTCCACGGGGGCGGTCGAGAGGACAATTTGCGTGGTTGGGTTTTCCGCGTCGCCCACAACCTGAGTATCAACGAGTTCAAAAGCCGCAAACGCTTCGTCTCAAGCACGCCTGAGGACTTGGCCGAGCTGAACGCTGTCGCCGACCCGAGACGCGGTCCCGAAGAACTTTTGCTGCGGAGGGAAAAGATGGCCCGCGTTCATGCTGGGATATCCGCGCTTTCTGAACAACAGAAACAGTGTCTGTATTTGCGCGCCGAGGGTTTTCGTTACCGCGAAATTGCGGGGATCCTAGAGGTCACAATATCTACAGTCGTCGAGTCGCTGCGCCGCGCCATCAAGAAACTGGCCAAGGAGTCCCATGGATACTGACAGTCGAGTTCCCAGTTCGGCAGACAACAAGAAGTCTGAGCAGAACCCGCACCTTTCTGATGAGCAACTGTTGCTCACACTGGACGGCGAATCGTCGGCCCACGAAGCCGCAGCGGTGCAAGCTCATTTGGAGGCGTGCTGGTCTTGCCGAGCGCGCGGTGACCAGATCGAAACAGCCATTGGAGACGTCGTGGAATACCGCGATCATCTGATGAATTCCCATTCCCCAGTTCCCTCCGGTGGGCAAGCTGTTTTTGTTGCTCGACTTGAGGAGCTCGCACGCAGCATCGGTGGCCTCCCGTTGCGGAGCCGCATAGTCAGGGCACTTCGAGCATTTAGGTTGATTTCACAAAATATGGCCCCGCGTCATGTACGGATAGGCGCGCTGGTGGTAGCGAGTTTGGCCATTTTATCGTTTACGCGCTTTTTGGAGGTACGCAGAGTCTCCGCGAGTCAGCTGCTCGAGAATTCGCAAATCTCTGAAATCCGCGCGTTGCATAGCGTCGCGAAGCCCCTGGTATACCAAAAACTTCGTATCCGTGTCGGTAGCCAAACTGTGACGCGCACCATCTACCGTGACCCCGTCGGAATGCGTCAGGCCGATCATCTAGATGCGGCAAAAGGCTCTGGTGGAGAGCCTGCTAGTGGCTCGGGCTTTCCAAGCCAGCCGCAAGATCAGCCTAATGTTGTACGGACTGCAGACGCCGAACTCCGGCAAACGTTTCTCGGCGCCCACCTCAACTGGAAGGACCCGCTATCCCCGGCCAGTTATAGCGCTTGGCACAAGAGTCTTGGGAAGAAACTAGACGAGGTGACGACGGTCGGCCATGACTTCATTACCCTTAAGACTACGACCGCAGAAGGCCCTATCGCGGAGGCGCGCATCACGGTGCGGACCGCCGACTTCCATCCGGTCGAAGAATATCTCCGCTTGAAAGATACTCGCCAGGTGGAGATCCATGAGCTCGCGTGGCAGGTTTTGCCCATGGAGGCAATCAACGTGGCCGTCTTCGCACCTGAGGCCGCACCTCCTCCTGAGGTTGGACCGTCGTCGAGTGTGGCTCCGAAGCATCCGGCTCTGACTGATGCCGAACTCGCGGAAGCCGAACTTCGGGCTCGCGTAGCTATTCACGCTGAAAAAGCGGACCTGGGCGAGCAAATAGAGTTAGACCGCGATATGCCAAGGCCCGGCCAGCGTTCAGTAGTGGTCCGGGGAATTGTCAGCACGCCGGAGCGTAAGGACGAAATTCTGGCCGTCCTTCGGGGAATCCCTCACGTCGATCTTCGCCTGCAAACGGTGGAAGAAGCCCAGTCGCAACAGAATCAAGTGACCGCATATTCACAAATTGCGCAAGGTGTTCTGGCGCAGGAATACCCGGCCGCGGGTGTGAATGTCGCGGCAGCCAGACACGAAACACCGGTGCTGGTCATTGCTGGCAGACCGGCGGTTGAACAGCAATTAGAAGAACTCTTCCCGAATTCCGAAGATCGCGCCAAATTTATTAATGAAACCGTGGAACTCGTGCAGGATGCTATGGCCCAAGCCTGGGCGCTACGACGACTGGCTAATCGCTATACACCTGACATGGTGATGGAACTGAGTAGCGGAGCACAACAGACTCTGGAGCTGTTGATTCGCGACCACGTATCAGTGCTTCACCAAGATGTAGATGGGGCGCGAAAAAAGGTTTCACCATTGCTTTCACCCACTCCGGTAACGGCGGTGCCATCACCGACTACACCTGACGCAGCGCTGCCCGCGGCAATCTCGGCCAAGGACTGGCGCAGCACCGTCTTTCAGGTTTTCTCGAAGACACAAAGAGTGCACGACAATGCTGCCGCGCTGCTTGCCGGGTCAGGGGAAGCATCTTTCGACGCGCAGGCTGCTGTTCGCGAATTACAGCTGGCCCTAGCCGAACTCGAAACCCAATTGCCGGGACTTTACCAACGGGTGAGCGGGCCATTTTTGAGCGAGATAAAGAACAACAGCAAGATAAGTCCAAACTGACAGATGGCAGCAAGCTGACAATTTCCAAAAAAATAGAATTCAATACTGATCTGGGCCCTCGGCAAGTTCAGGTTTGTTGAGCGAGACAGGATCTTCGTGGCCCAACGGGGACCGAACAAGGAAGGCAGGTGAAACCGATGGGACCTCGTTTGCTTCGAGGATCTGGGGGCAATCGGGACGAGTGTAACTTCGGCAAACCAAGTCCCTACTCGTATTTGAGAAACGCCATGCGCTGGACGTTATCGGTTCTCGGGCCGGTGCTGATTTCTTGGTTCTTAGGGGCTCCGTGCGCCTTCGGCCAGACGGCAGAAATCTCAGGTGTAATTACGGACTCCAGTGACGCCGCCCTGCCAAAGGCCAGCGTGACAGCTCTGAACAGAGACACCGGCATTAGC
This sequence comes from Candidatus Acidiferrum sp., assembly GCA_035996445.1. Lineage (GTDB taxonomy): Bacteria > Acidobacteriota > Terriglobia > Acidiferrales > UBA7541 > Acidiferrum. The sequence continues at coordinate 16,179 of DASYJM010000091.1, forward strand.
CGCGCATCAGAATCTAATAATGTAGGTTACTACTCGGTGCCGCTGTTACAGCCGGGCAATTACATGATTACCGTAAAGTCGACTGGATTTGCGACCCAGGTACGGACAGGAATAACACTCGACGTAGGGGATCAGCAGGTCTTTGACGTTACGATGCAGGTCGGGGCACTTACTCAAGAAATCGAAGTGACTGGCACGGCGGCAGAGGTGCAACTGAGTAGCTCGTCCATAAGTGCTGTCGTGAATTCCACCACCGTTCGGGAGTTGCCTTTGAACGGAAGGAGCTGGACGGATCTGGCCAGTCTGCAGCCGGGTGTCGCCGTCATCCAAACCCAGGCTCCCTTCACTACCGGGGCCAACCGTGGAAACCGAGGCTTCGGAAATCAAATCACCGTGGCTGGGGCCCGGCCCCAGCAGAATAATTATCGGCTGGACGGAGCTAATATCAATGATTATGCGAACGGCGCTCCGGGAAGCGTATTGGGCGGCGATTTGGGGGTGGACGCGATCCAGGAGTTTTCCGTCCTAACGAGTAACTATTCCACCGAGTACGGCAGGACGTCGGGCGGGGTGATAAATGCAATTACGCGTTCCGGGACGAACCAGATCCACGGCGGCGTTTACGAGTTTCTGCGCAACAGTGCGCTCGATGCGCGGAACTTCTTCGATTCGCAGATTCCGCCATTCCGCCGTAATCAGTTTGGAATCGATGTCGGAGGACCGATCCGGAAGGACAAAATGTTTTTCTTCGGCGATTATGAGGGGATACGTCAGTCGAAGGGTATCACGACTGTAGACACGGTACCTTCGATCGCAGCGCGAGGTGGAACCCTTTGCTCGGCGCCGGATACGGGGACGTGCACACCGAACACCATCCCGGGCGGCGTGGATCCTTCGGTACAAAAGTATCTTCCGTTTTGGCACGTTCCTAACGGGGGTATTAAGCCCGGAACCGACGGGGACATAGGAATATTTACGTTTGTGGCCCAACAAGTCGTCAGCGAAAATTTCGTCACAGCCCGAGTCGACACCAAGTTTTCGGATAAGGACAGTCTCGCCGTCACTTACCTGGGGGACATAACCACCTTCAACTCGCCTGACGGCCTTGATGTCCTACTGAAACGTTCTAAGACCAATCGTCAAATCGCGATCGTAGGAGAGACCCATGTCTTCAACTCTACCGTTCTTAATTCCGCGCGTTTCGCCTATAGCCGCGATGCTGCGTTGGACAGTGTGCCCATCGCCGCTATCAACCCGCTAACAAAAGACGCCTCCTTGGGCGCGATACCCGGGCAGAACGCGACTCAGGTAAAGGTGTCAGGGCTTACAGATTTCAATGGCGGTCTGTTGAATGACTTGACGCAATACGCCTGGAACTCGTTCCAAGCATACGATGACGTCTTCTGGACGCACGGGACCCACTCCATGAAATTCGGAGGAACGGTGGAGCGCATGCAATTGAATCGCATCTCGGCCAGCAGTCCAGCAGGATTCTTCAAGTTTGGTTCGCTCCCGGATTTTCTGACCAATCAACCTCACAGATTCACGGCGGGCCTTACCCCTTTATATGCCAAGGCACTGCGCCAAACGCTCATGGGCTTCTACGCCCAAGATGATTGGCGCTTCCGTCCAAACCTGACACTCAATATTGGACTACGTTGGGAAGCGACCACAGTCCCGACCGAAATCCATGGCAGGTTTGCGATCCTAACCCATATCACGGACATAACACCCCAGGTGGGCGGACCCTTCTTTTCGAATCCCACGCTTCGCAACTTCGAGCCTCGGGTGGGATTTGCGTGGGACCCGTTCCATGATGGCAAGACAGCCTTGCGCGCAGGCTTCGGGATTTTCGATGTGCTGCCTCTGCCCTCCCAGTTTGCTCTTGCACATGGTGGGTTTCCGATCACACGGGACGGCGCCGCTCTCAATCTTCCTCCGGGTTCCTTCTTCGCGGGCGCGGCCGCATTGCTCGGTCCAACATCCAATGGTGCAAATTTCATTGAGCAGCACCCACATCGCAGCTACGCCATGCAATGGAATCTAAATGTGCAACGTGAATTGGTCCGTAACCTGACGGCCATGGTGAGTTACGTAGGTTCGCGTGGTGTGCACCAGCCATTCCGGGCCGATGATGCAGACATCGTGTTGCCCACGAAGACTCCTCAGGGATACCTCTTCCCGCCAGCGGCGAGTGGGACGACTATCAACCCCAACTATGGCAGCATCGACGCATTGTGGTATCGAGGGAACTCCTTCTACGATGCCTTGGAGGTGGGAATTCACAAAGCGATGAGCCACGGGGTGCAGGTTCAAGGCTCGTTCACCTGGGGCAAGAGCATCGATACTGGCTCGGCGACGGTGGCAGGCGACCAGTTCTCGAATTCGATTTCGAGCTTGCCTTGGTATGATTTGAAATCGGTCCGCGGGCTCTCTGACTTCAATATCGGCCGGACTTTGGTTATCAGCGGTACTTGGCTGGTCCCCTCCCGCAAGTGGCTATCGGGACCTGCCGCATGGATCACAAGCGGTTGGGAGTTAGGTGTGATCTATAAAGCGAGTGATGGCGTGCCCTTTACTCCTACCTTCGGCACGGACGGCGATCCCCAGGGACTGAACAACAGTGATCCGTGGGCGTTTCCGAATCGCCTTGGTGGCCCGGGGTGCAAGACACTCGTCAATCCCGGCAACCCCAATAACTACATCAAGACCGAGTGCTTCGCGGTTCCGACGGCGCCACCCTCGTTCTTCACAGCTTCCACGCCGATGTGCAGTTCAGACCCGCGCCTGGGCTCCGACGCTGTTGGCGACCCAACGCTTTTTCAGTGCTTCAATTTACGCGGCAACTCGGGCCGCAACATCTTAACGGGCCCGGGAACCTCAATCCTGGATTTCTCCGTGTTCAAAAACAACCCGATCAAGAGGATTTCGGAGACCTTCAATGTGCAGTTCCGGGCGGAGTTTTTCAATATTTTGAATCACGCGAACTTCGCCCTGCCAGTAACTCCCGACAATACCGATATCTTTGACTCCTCCGGTGCACCGACTGGTGTTGCGGGTTTGCTGGCTTCGACAACCACTACGGCTCGGGAGATTCAATTCGCGCTAAAGATAGTTTGGTAGCAACTCTTGTCCGTCCGGGACCCATGCGACGTGTGGGGAATCGGAACATGCTACTCACGGAGAGAATCATGCAAAAACGTCTTGTCATTCTCTTGGTGGTGTTCATTCCGTTCGAGCTCAAGGCTCAGCCCCAGGTGGCTGAGCCATTGAAGCTGATTCAAACTATTTCCATGCCGGGGCTTCACGACGGTGATTTTGACCACTTCGCCAGTAGCCCTTCGGATGACCTGTTGTTCCTCACCGCGGAGGAAAACTCGGCAGTTGAAGTGTTCAGCCTGAGCACAAACAAACTGATTCACACCATTCCTGATCTCAAAGCACCGCACTCCGTGGTCTATCGGGCTGACTTGAAGAAGCTCTTCGTAGTGGATGGGGACGCGGCGGAGGTAAAGATCTACCAGGGCGATTCCTACAAACTCGTGGGAAACATAAAGTTGATGGACGACGCAGACTCTAGCGCTTTCGACCCCTCCACCAAATACATGTACGTGGTCAACGGTGGTAAAGGCGCCCACATGGCCTACACTTTGATTAGCGTAATCGACACCACCGCTGACAAAAAGCTAGCCGACATCAAAATCGATTCCGATAGCGTCGAGGCTATGGCCTTGGAAAAGTCTGGGCCACGCATGTTCGCCAATATGTCCTCCAAAAACGCTGTGGCTGTAATTGACCGGGAGAAACGAACTGTGATCGCGAATTGGTCCGTTGCGCAAGAAGGCCAGCGGAACGCCGCGATGGGGTTTGACGAGGCTGACCATCGCTTGTTCGTCGTCACTCGTGATCCCGGGAAAGTCATTGTTCTCGATTCAAATTCGGGCAAGATATTGGCCAGCCTGCCTTGCCCGGGCAGCACCGATGACGCGGTTTACGATCCTGGGTTAAAACGACTTTACGTTGCAGGAATTCCTTTCCTCACCGTATTTGAACTGCGCGGCCCAAACCGTGTTCGACAAATAGGCCAGGTTCCAACCTCTTTTCACGCCGTAACGGGAATTCTGGTGCCTGAGCTGAATCGATATTATCTTGCGGTCAATCACCACGGGGACACGGAGGCAGAGGTTCAGATTTACCAGGTAATTCCGTGACGACGCACCGCGAGGAAATTTCTCGTATTGCGCGCAATTCGGAACCTAACTTTAATTTGTGGACGAGCGGTGGTCCACTGGTTCAGCATTCTGAAATTTATCGGCATCAAGCAAATATTTTCTTTGTCATTACATCAGCCTTCTCTATACGTCTCGGACATTTTGGCGGGTGATCGTACTTCGGACCTGATGCGCATCCTGCCTGTCGCGCACCGCCGTTTGCGCCAAGTCGTGATAGCAAGCGTGCAAATCGTCCATGCGGGCGAAAAAATAGTGAGCTCCTTAAGGCCGACAGATTTTGTTGCCACCCCAGTCCTTCCCGTTCGTGCGGCCACTCCCGGCGAGGATGCCGAGGAACTTGCTGACCTTGACCAATTAAGGCCCGAAGCAATATGGGCGGCGCCAGCGAATGGTGTCCCAATCCTGCTAGCACCATCCGTCTTCGAGTAAAAGGCAATT
>DASYJM010000092.1:0-5196 GCA_035996445.1 Candidatus Acidiferrum sp.
CCCGAAGAAGTGCAGGAAAGCACTTTTTCGATTACCAATCCCGGGGTTTTTGGCGGGCTGTTCGGCTTGCCGGTGATTAGCCAGCCCAACGTGGGCATTTTAGGGCTCGGTGCCATTGAGAAGCGGCCGGTAGTTATTAATGACTCGATCGCCATCCGCTCCATGTGCTACGTCACGTTGTCTTACGATCATCGCGTGGTGGATGGGGCCATCGCGCACCAGTTTTTGCATAAGGTCAAAGAGTCGCTCGAGAACTGGTCGGAACCTCTGCTATAAGCAGCGGTCCGCCCAGCGGTTGCATTCTATGCCGGCGATTCCCCGACGTTGCGCCATTGTCGATCTCGCGCGACTCGCGGGCGAATAAAGGAAAAAGCGCCGCCACGGCAAGCCAAAAAGGAAGGCCGCGAATTACGGGCCTGCCTCTGAATGATTCCGGAGGATGAACGGAGAGGAGTTAGCGCTTCTTTTTCTTGCTGCTGCGCGAGGACTTCTTGGCCGATTTTTTCGAAGCCTTTCCTCGCGCGCCGCCTGATTTCTTCTTGGCCGATTTCTTGCCGGAGCTCTTACTTTTGCCAACGGAAGCTTTTTTGGCTGGACGCTTCCCTCCACTGGACTTGCTGGAGCCTCTTCCGGCGGACACCTTACCAGTAGTCCTACCGGATCCGGAAGTGCTTGCGGACCCACGTTTCGGTCCGCTGGAAGCCCGCTTGGGCACCTCGGACTCATCTTCCGTGTCGTCTCCCACGACGATCTCGTCGATTTCGACTCCGGCGACTTCGTCTACGTCCCCGGCCTCTTCTTCTTCCAGAGGCGCCAGCTCATTGTCTTCTTCGAAATTGTCTTTGTCGAAATCCATCGCATCCTCCAGAGAGCGAATACGGAATTGGGTCCGTCCAGTGCTGGTCCGCGGCCCGAGCCTAAAAGAGGCATTTTATCCGTCAGCCGTTGTTATCGTACTCGCGATGCGTTGTCAAGCATTCTGCGTTTCAGAAATAAAATTGACGCGAAAAATCTGGACACCTGCCGGTATACCCTTGTGGCAACACGACGGCGAGCCGAATCCCGGCTGCCATAGCGGAAACAGTGAGCGTCAGGGCCACCTACTCCACGCCCATACCGCACGTCATGGCGATCGAAAGGTCTCTCGCCTTTTATGAACTGCTCTGGTTTTCTCACGGTGGATACGGCGGGGAGAGGACGCCGTGGACCCCGTAGCCCAAGGAATTATGCTGTATATGTACGCCCCGATTTGACGATTTTACGGGCCGAATTGCAGAGGAGTGGGGTCGCCGTGCCGCCTAGCGGCTATCCGGAATACATGCCCAGCGGGGAGATGCGTCTGGGGGACTCCCATGGGTATTCCGTGACCGTTGCCTATTGGGCAAGAACGAACAGAAATGTGGGAAAAGCGAGTAAAGGGACAGCCACCGCGACGTGGTCCCGAGAATCATGAAATAAGTGAGCGAAGGATTAGTCTCGTGTGGCGGAAGTAGAGCGAGTTTGCGCCACCGCCGAGGGGCGAGCGAGTTTTTTTCTGGATTTCACCCGCGCGTGAGCGGCAGTTCTTTCCGGAGTGCTGTCCAGAGTGTAAACGCGCAGAACCATTCCCCGCCTGACTCTCTTCGATTTCAAGCGATTCCACTTGAGCAGATCTTCGCTCTCCACGCTGAAGCGATCGGCAATCCCCAGGAAGGTGTCCCCCTTGCGCACCCGGTAACTCACCATGCGGCGCTTGTTCTCCGCCGACGGTTGAATCGCGGGAATAATCAATTTTTCCCCGGTATTCAAAGCCGTCGCGGATTCGAGATTGTTGGCATCGGCAATGGCTTTGGGCGTGACGCGATATTTTTTCGCGATGGCTGTGAGGGTTTCACCGGCCGCCACGCGGTGGCGCCTCCAACTGACCCACTTGTCGGGTGGGATGTCCGCAATTTCGGCGGAGAATCTTGGCGCGCTGCCCAAAGGCAAATGCAGTTCAAACGCCGGATCATCTGGCGTAGCTAGGCGCAACAGCGAAGGATTCAAAGTCCGCAGCGTTTCGACATCCACATCGATGGTTTCAGCCACCAGGCGCAAATCAATGGCCCGGCCCGGCTTGACCATGTCGGTGGCCACCGGCGATTCCGGCTCGGCTTGAATTCCGTAATGCGGGGCGTCCTTGGCAATCAGCGTGAGCGCCAGAATAATGGGCACATAATTTTTCGTTTCGCGCGGCAGCACATTGCGGCGGTACAACTCCCAGAAGTCCGCGTAACCGGTGCGCTCTATGGCCTTTTGCACGTTGCCCGGCCCGCAGTTATAAGCGGCCATGGCTAAATACCAGTCGCCAAACATTTTGTACAAATCGCGCAAATGCTGCGCTGCGGCATGGGTGGCTTTTTCCGGATCCTGGCGCTCGTCAAGCCACCAGGTGTGGCGCAGCCCGTACTCCTGTCCGCGGTAAGCGACGAATTGCCACATGCCTCGCGCCCCCGCGCGCGAAAGCGCCGTGGGCTGGAAAGCACTCTCCGCCTGGGCCAGGTAAATAAGATCCTGCGGCACGCCCTCCTCGCTAAGCACCCGACCGATCATCCCGCGATAACGGCCGGCACGGCGCAGTCCAGTTTCGACGATGGCGCGCCCGCGCGGTGTTTGGAAGAAATTCAGGAAGGACAGCACTTCGTCGTTCACCGTCAGCGGCAAGTCGTGCGAAATATTTTTGGCCGCTTCCTCTGCCCGTGCTTTCAGCCGCGGGTCCACCGGAAAGGTCATCTCCGCAACTTCGTCGATCGGCGCCGGCACCGCGGGGGCCTCATTAAAACCATCTCCGGCGCGAAAGGCCTGCAGCTCGTAGTTGTAGACAGTATCCACCACGCGGTGAAACAGTTCGCTCAGTTGCGGGTCGGAGTTGGGATCGTACCCACTTTGCAGCATCCAATCGACCGCCTCGTCGAAGTCCTTGCGCGCCGCTTCCAGGTGCCCGGCTTTATAGTTCTGCTCCCCGGAAGCAAATTTTTCCTCCACGCGATGAATCAACACTTGCCGCGCATCGCTAACCGGGGTGGTGAGCCAAATCATGTTGCGCCGCGCGGGATTGTCGAGCGGCAAGACCGGAATTTCCGTGGTGACCGCAGCTGGCGCTTTTTTGGCTGACTTATCGGATCGGGCCGAAGCTATGGTTGAGGTGGGATTACTAAACGTGCCAACAACTAGGAGTAACGCCGAAACCAACCCACATCGTTTCCATAGAAGATATACAGGCGCCATTCATCCATGGTAAGGACCGCATGCCGCAGCGGTCAACGAATTACACCGGGAAGGTATTGGCGTTAACACCACGCCAGTTTGGCCAGCAGCAGGGCTATAGGGAGCTTAGAAAAGCAACCAGGTCCGATTCTTCGTGGTGCGTCAGCACCAGACCGAAGCGGCCTTCGTAAAAACGTATCGCATCCAGTAAAGTCCTGGCGGAGCCGTTATGAAAGTATGGTGCGCGCGCGGAAAGACCACGCAGGATCGGTCCCTTAATCTTGCCGACGTGATCGAATTTTCCATCGATGGCCGCCTGGCCAAGATCGGTGGTGGTCTTGCAGTTGCTCGTCGGCATAGGTGGAGTGGTAGTCGTGTCTAGCTTGCAGACCGTAATACTTGGCAAATAGCGAATATCCAAGCCGCCCATATTGGCGGAAACGTTGGTAGGACTTGGATCGCCCGTGCCGATGTTCAAGGGTGTCGGGAAGGAGTGATTGCCTACATTCGGAGTATCGTGACACGTCCCGCAGGTTCCTTGAAATGCTGGAACTCCGTTTGGAAGCAGGCCGCCCGCCGCTGCGGCGTCGTTGATTCCAGCCACACCAGTGATATTAATCGCCTTGGAATTGAAAATCGCCTCACCGCGCGCTACCGCGGCACGACGCGAATGCTCCGGAAATTCCGCCCATGCGCCAAACGTATCAAAAATTGCCGGCGTGAACATATTATCGCCTCGCGTCACAAGTCCAGCTGGCAACTCCAGCGTATCGACTATCGGGTGAACGCTTGAATTGATACTGATAAAGAATGGCTGCGTAACGAGCGACAGCGGCCCGCCCTTCGCCCCGTGGGTGTCTAACCGTCCGATATCGTCGCCGATGGTTTGCGCGGTGAATAGCGCCATTTCGAAATTCACAATTTCCTGTTGCTCTGCAGGTGTCGGCCTGGTTCCGTCACCCTGCGCGTGATTCGTGGTGGCATCAACGGACTGATGGAGCAAGTCATTCAAGAGGGAACCAGGATAGTTTGCGTCGGAAATTTTGGTCGTACCGGTCAGTGGGGTCGATTCGCGACCATCAAGCATGACCGCGCTCAAAAAGCGGAGATTAGTGGTGGGCAGCGGACGGCGGTACATGGAAACCACATCAGACTCGTTGCAGCCGTATTGGTTGTACACGCTGACCACCCGATAGTCTGCAGTCGCCGGGATTGCTATGGGTATACGTATCAAACCGAGCGTCCTCAACAGGCTGTATGCGTCATACATGCCCTCCAACGTAGACACGTCAATGTTGTGGTTGCAATTGGAGCCGTCGACGGTGCGGAAAATCGGGTCGCGGCCGCGCGTCATCAGAAACCGTTCCTGGACTTCCTCGGCAGCAATAGACATGCCGTCACTGGGCTGGTGGCAGGTGGCGCACGACCGGCCGTTAGTGCCCATATTTTGGAAAAAAGGGCCGGTTTGATCGATGCCGCCGCCAATGGTGCTGTACGTTTCGGAGGCGCCGCCAGGATTCCTAAGAGGTGTCCCGTTGGGGATAAAGTTGATTGGCTGTCTACTGATTGCGGCCGTAGTGATAAACATCGCGACAGCGAAAAGAATCCCGCTGATGACCACCCGTTTGTATTGAGAACGGAAGGTGGATGCGAGTACGGACGCGAGATGGGTAAAACGAGGCAGCCGGGCCGAGACACTGCGCATAGAAACACACCCTTTCAACATAAGTGGCGCCACTCGATATAAATAACCTCAGGACACGAGGCGAAAAGTTGCTGTCAAACTATGCGACTAGTGATACAAACGCAATGCAGCTGCCATCATCTGTTAGTGACCAGCCAAATCGTAGATGGTATTCGAGTTACTTCGTCAGGTAATTGGCGCCTCGCAGCGCCTCTGACCGGAGCCGTTAAGCGTGTCAGAAAAAACAGAATTGCCGCCTACTCGCGTGCTACGTTTCGGCGTCTTTC
>DASYJM010000093.1:0-7246 GCA_035996445.1 Candidatus Acidiferrum sp.
GGCGAGAGGTAGGACCTTCCCCTGAGAACCTCGCGAACCGCGATAGCTAGCTCCGAAGCCGCACAGGTCTTCAGCAGAAATCCTGACCCTCCCCTGCGAAATGCTTCCGCCGCCAGGTCGGCGTCGTGGTTCATCGTCAAGAAAACCAACTTGACAGAGGGTAAGGATTCCTTCACCTGCTGCCCTGCATCCAGGCCGTTCAAGAGAGGCATGGCGACATCCACAATAATGAGATGAGGTCTCAGCGCAACGGCCGCTCGCACCAAGGCGCGCCCATCGCTGACCGTGGCCACAATCTCATATTCGGATTCTAGAAGTTTCTTGCATGCCTCGGCTACCAGGGTGTGATCATCGGCAATGATAATTCGTGGCACATTCCTTAGCATATTGGTGCTCCTCTGATTAAACCTATAAATATCGCTTGATTTGCCGCGAGTCGCTCTGTTTTCAACCTGTCCCAGAGCTAGACAGTTTCGAACTGTGATTCGGAAGGCGATATATTACTGCTACCTTTAACATCTGACCACTAGCAATTTTGCCAGTACGTGAGACTGCCGGTTTGGTAGTGACGGGTGAATTCTCACAGGATCTTTCGGCGACTAATATTGCGCTCATAAACGAGGCAGATCAATTACTTCGCCATCAGCGTTGAGCGCCCTCTAGGTTTTCCCTGCATCAACCGAGCGAGCATTTTGCAGGGAGTGGCTTGGGACTATCGGTTGCAACAACACTTGCCAGGCAGCACAGTATTCGTACGCTTAGTTTCATTGAATTCCACAAGAATGCATAGGACGCCGGCGGCAATTGTCGTCAAAATTGAATTGATGTGAGCAAGGTGGCTTTAAAAAGGATGCCCCAACTACCGAATGTCGGCAAGGGCGATTTCAGTTCGGCTCCTTTCGCGACTGATCCGGCCGCCCTTAGCCAGTCGGGGCGGCCAGGTTGATGTCTTACAAAATATTGCAACATATGGCCGATGGACGAGTGCGCATATCCGTACCACCAAGAGTATCCCGCAACTTTCTATGTGCCTGGAAGAGTCTGGACTTGCTGGTACTTGCAGTCACGCCCAGGCTTTGGGCAACCTCTTTGTGAGTCAATCCATTGAGATCGTGGAGAAGGACTATGATTCTTCTGTTCTTAGACAAACCACACAGGGCTCGCAGCAGCGCGATACGTTCAACCGGATCACAAGGACTGCAAGTTCCGGTTCGCGAGACAGAGTCGAGCAGGCGATAGTTGGTGACTTCCAGGACGTCGAGCGGCATTTCATCAACGTTTCCCCTTCGAAGATGCATCATGGTCACATTTGTGGCAACACGGTACAGCCAAGATCCAAACGCGGCCTCGCCGCGAAACGTTTTCACCTTGCGATATACCTGGAGGAAGACCTCCTGAGTAAGGTCTTCTGCGTCCATGACATCTCTTGTTAGCCGCAGGCACAGGTTATAGACGGGGATCTTATAGAGGATGTACAGGTCCGCAAAAGCGCTGACGTCGCCTTGTTTAGCCTTTTCTACCATATCTGTGTGAATAAACGTTGGGTTCCACATCCGGTTCGCTGCAGGAATAGTCATTCTTCTAGCTCCTCCGCCTTTCGAGGGCCGACTTAAGTCCTTCGTGGATTTGGGCGTTTTCGCTGGATGCGCACCCCTGATTCGTGCGTGTGCGCCCAGAGTGTAGCGCTGAACGTGAACTCTACTGCCGTCGGTTTCGATTCGTTGCCATCTCAGCATGCGGGCAAAGGGCCGTGAACTGGCAGGACTGACAGGCTGAGAAAGGAAGGAAGTCCAAAATCGAGGCAGTGGGTCACGTTGGGGGTGCGAGCAATGGCGTATGGCGACGCCAGCGCTGTCAATTGTGCCAGTAGCCGACTTCAGCATCCATTTTGTAGAAGAGTGAGATGAATTCTCACGATGACTCTAATCGTCAGTGCTCTGTTCAGCGCGCTGTCACTGTTGAGGGGCCTCGTGTCCCTGCGATAATTCTTGTGGTCTTTTGGATCTCTACATTCCCAGTTGGGCTTTCCTCGCAGCCTTTGCCTTTAGGCGAAATATCCATGGCATCCGCCAGTTCAGCGGACCAGGACCCCAACAAACCTGCTTCCGAACTCAATCACCACCTGGCTGGCTATCTACTTATTGCGATCGGGACGCTCGTCATCGCGGGTCAATCCTCGGAAAGGTTGTGGCCATTGCGATACGCATGGCCACTGCTGTTTGTGGTCGCTGGATTGTTCCTTGCCGCCTGGAGTGACAAGGAAATGTGGCCGCGTGGAACCCTCAGTTGGACTTGGCTCATTCATCATGATGCTGAGGCACGGCAGCACAAAATCTATGCGGTGTTGCTTATTGTCATGGGAATCATTGAGTACCTTCGGGTGAATGCCAAACTAAATCGATTCTGGCGAACCTGGGGGTTCCCAGCCCTCGCGCTTGCTGGCATCGTGCTCCTTCTGTTTCACGATCATACTTCTGCGTCGGGCGCTTCGTCTCCAGAAGCGCGCAACTACATGGTTTACCCGTTGCTCGATGGACCAACGAGAGCGATGGCATCCGAGAAGTCCGGCGTTGAGCCAGCTCACGATCACAGAATGATGCATTCTTCTGCCCAGCCTGAGGATCAGCGTACAAAACTCGAGGCGGCTGAAGACGAAAAAATGGACAGGCACAATGAAGTCAATGGTCACCAACACCACATGACGGCAGCAATGCTTAAAGTCGAACACCAACATTTGTGGTTCGCCGTGGTGGGATTTGCTGTGGTTTTGTTCAAGGTCACTTACGATAGCAAGATTTGGCGTCGGTCAATTGTGCCGTTCTTGTGGCCCACGAGCGTTGCCGTACTAGGAATATTGCTCGTGTTCTACACCGAATAAGGCGGGCATTTCCACGCTCTTCGGTGAACTCCCTCAGTCTATGAAGTCCGGAGTGGTGCGGTTCCAGCGGCCAGTGTGGAGGGCGGCAGGAACGAGTCCTGGAAGGCTTCGGTAATTCCCATGTACACACCGCCACCATCTAATCCGATAGCGTAATCGACACGAAGATTGACGTGATTGTTCTTGGCGAGGGTATAGCGAACACCCGCGCTGCCCGCGGGCTTCAGGTTGTCGGCATTCAGTTTCCGACCTCGGGGGCTACCTCCCATAAGCGTTAACTTAACCAGAATTCCTTCCGAATTGCCGACTCTATAATCTGGATTTTCCGGCGCAGCTGGCACTATTACCAGTATGCGCTGGACGCACCCCCTGTCTTAAATTCCAGTGTGACTCAACCCCATCCCGCTCCCGGGCAAACTATTGCGCGCTACCGTGTCCTCGAGGAACTGGGGAGCGGCGGCATGGGTGTGGTCTACAAAGCTCAGGACAATGAACTCGGCCGGTTTGTCGCCTTGAAGTTCTTGCCCGAGCAATCAGCCCAAGACCCGTATGCCCTCGAACGTTTCCGCCGAGAAGCACGAGGCGCATCTGCGCTCAATCATCCCAATATCTGCACCGTCTACGAGATAGGGAATCACGAAGGCCATGCCTTTATCGCTATGGAGTACATGGATGGCGTAACACTGAAATATCTGATAGCCGCAGGCACACTGGATGTCGACAGAATTCTCGCCATTGCCATCGAGGTTGCGGATGCGCTCGATGCCGCTCACTGCGAAGGCATTATTCATCGTGACATCAAACCCGCCAATATCTTCATCACAAAACGGGACCATGCCAAGATTCTCGACTTCGGCCTGGCGAAAAGTATGCTTCCGGAGAGTCTTGCAAGCCATATCGCCGCACAGCCGACGCAATCTTTGTCCTATGTTGCCGAAGAACATCTCACCAGCCCTGGAACGGCCTTGGGAACCGTAGCCTACATGTCACCCGAGCAAGTACGGGCCAAGGAATTAGACGGTCGCACGGATCTTTTCTCCTTCGGCATCGTTCTCTACGAGATGGCGACGGGGAGGTTGCCTTTTGATGGAGGCAGTTCAGGCGTCATCGCGGAAGCCATCCTCAACCGTAATCCACTGGCTCCGATCCGACTCAATCCCGACATTTCTCCAGCACTCCAAGAGGTGATCCGCAGAGCCTTGGAGAAGGACAAGAACCTGCGTTATCAGCACGCCTCCGACGTCCGGGCTGAGTTGCAACGATTGAAGAGAGACACCGAGTCGGGTAGGAGAGTTGCCGAGGAAGAAACAGAACCGGTCCTGCTATCAACCCTAAGTCGTCCATCCTCGAGCGGCAAACAGAAGGCACGGACTTCCTCGGTGCAAACCGCGGGCCTCCGCCCGCAGCGAGTTTCCAAGATCATTGACTCGATCGCAGTCTTGCCCTTCGAAAATGCTAGTGGCGACCCTGAGCACGAATACCTGAGTGACGGGATCACGGGGAGTCTCATCAATATCCTGGCGACGATACCGAAACTGCGAGTGATGGCCCAGAGCACGGTGTTCCGATATAAGGGCCGGGCAATTGACCCTCAAGTCGTTGGGCGCGAGCTGAATGTGCGCGCCGTGCTAACGGGAAAAATGATGCAAAGCGGTGGCTCTTTGCGTATAGGAGCCGAACTAGTCGATGTGACCACGGGATCACAACTATGGGGTGGGCAATATAATCGCCAGCCGGGCGACATCTTTGTCGTCCAAGACGACATTTCCAATGAGATATCGGGAAAATTGCGATTGCAGTTGACGCGGGCAGACAAGAAGCGGCTCACCAGGCACCACACGGAAAATGCCGAGGCGTACCGGCTTTATCTAAAAGGTCGTCATTACTGGAACCGGTGGACGGAAGAAGGCTTCTACAAGGCGATCGAATATTTTCAGCAGGCAATCCACAAGGACCCAAGCTATGCTCTCGCTTACACGGGCGTGGCCGATTCTTACGTGCTCTTGGGATGGAACAGCTATCTGCCGCCGAAGGAGGCGTTTCCTAAAGGCAAGGCTGCTGCTGTGACCGCGCTCCAGTTCGACCCCGATCTCGCCGAGGCCCACACCTCGGTTGCTGCCTTGTTGTGGCTTTACGATTGGAAGTGGAAAGAGGCGGAGACAGAATTCAAGCGCAGCCTCGAACTCAATCGCACGTATCCAACGGCCAACCACTGGTACGCCGAGTATTTGATGACCATGGGGCGTCACGGAGAAGCTTTGCCCGGGATGAAGAACGGCCAGGAACTCGACCCCTTGTCGCTCATTATCAACGTCGCACTCGGATGGGCCTGCTACCTTTCCCGCCGCTACGACGAAGCCGTCGACCAGCTCCTGCGAACCGTCGAGTTGGATCCAAACTACCCCGTCACGTACTGGATTCTCGGCCTGTCGCACAGGAAAACGGGTCGCTACGACTTGGCTATCACGGAGGGTGAGAAGGGGGTGAACCTGTCAGGCGGCAGTCCTCTAATGCGCGCGGCACTGGCACACACTCTCGCCACGGCTGGGAGGACAGGGGAAGCATCAAAAATACTCGATGATCTGACAAAACTAGCGAAGCAAAAGTATGTCGCACCCTACTTCTTCTCCGGAATCCATATCGCCTTGGGAGAAAACGACCGCGCGATTGAATACTTGGAGAAATCCTACGAAGAGCACTCCCACTGGCTCATCTATCTTCATGTCGATCCGAGCATGGACAGATTGCGGGACGATCTACGTTTCCAAGAGTTGTTGCGGCGTGTCGGCCTACCCGCGCCGACTCTCGCTGCGCCGACTTTCGCGATCCCTGCCTGAAACAAAGCGAAGGCGAAGTAACGAAACCGTGTACTCCGAAGTTCGATTCCCTTTAAGTAGTGCTTATGGGGCAATGCCTACAACACCTCCCGAACCGCGAAGAAGGCCACCAAGCCGAATCTCTTGGGTAGTTCGCAGGCCGTACTCAAGCTGACCGGTCAGGATCCACAGATCAAGAATGGTCCACGAAGAGTCCTCGAAAGAATGCACTCCCACGACATGAAAGAATTTGCGCACACAGCTGCTGCAGTTGGGCGTGCTCCGGATTACTGCAAGCACTGCCCAACGGAAGTGTCCATTAATGCAGCCTTCTCCGGTAACTGAGTCTTTTGCCAGTTCTCTCGTGAAAAGGTGAATCGTAGGATCTGGAGTCCTAGCTTTTATGAAAAGAAAGCGGTGTGCAGGCGCGTCAAACTCCGCGGGGCACGAAGTAACTCATTGGGATTCTGATTCCGACTTGTAGGTCCGAAAAACCGAGGTGACGAGATGTCCACAACTGATGCAACGGTATTTGCTTGGGCGATCGGAAAAGCAACGCTGATCTTGCTCTGTTTCTTTGGCATAGTGGTCTACCTTGCCTGGATAGGAGTGAGGAAGGGGTTGTGGAAATAGAGAGATAGGCTTCCACGCGCAAATGGATCGCACTGGCGACCCTCGGCGAGCCCGGGAAAATGAAAACCCTATTGTAGCCCGTTACTCTATCGGCTACCTTCTGCGCCCTCCGCCACCACGCATTCCACCACCGCTCATCGAACGACTGAAGTTCTGAGAACGTTGTTGCCCAGTGGCACGTGCTTGTTGCTGCTGTTGCATGCTGGCTTGAGGCCGACTGGTTGATTGCCAGCCCTTGCCACTGTTCTGAGACCAATTGCCGCTCTGCCGGTCATAGCGGTAAACGTTACCGTCCTTGCCCGCATAGATGTTATTGTTGCCGGCCGCTATACCGGCGCCAGTGTTTGTGTTGTAAGCAAAGCCGCCGCGCCCGGCGGCACCTTGTCCTGTGTACATATTCCCGGCATATCCGGCGCCGACTCCAGCCACAACGCCGGTCGACGAGTTATAACCCACGGCCCCACGCCCTGCGAAAGTGTTGCCAGTGTAGATGTTAGCATTGGCGCCGCGACCGGCTACTCCCACCGTGCCGCGTTGCGTGTTCTGAAAAGCCGTGCGACTCGCACCCCCGTAGTTTCCGGTATAGGGACTCGCCCATGCAGCCCGAGTGTTCGCATAAGCCGTGTTGCCCCACCGGCCATACACGTTGGCGCTGGCATAACCTCCATATCCGTAGCCCCATACCGGACCCCAGCAACAAGCTCCGTAGTATCCACCCCAGGGTCCCCACCACGGATAATAATAAGGATAGCCGTACGTGTATCCCACCCCTATGGTAATGCTCCAACCCGTTCCCGAACTCCATGTGGACGCTACGCCCGCTCCATAGGTGTAGGGGGCTCCGTACCAGTAATGGCCGACATAAGGCGGATAGTACCAGCCCGTGCCGTACACCACAGTAGTGGTGGTGGAAGACACG
>DASYJM010000094.1:0-65271 GCA_035996445.1 Candidatus Acidiferrum sp.
CCACCGGCAATGCTTTCTGCACCGCCTCCACCCACGTGAATAACTGTTGGATGTTATCCCGCGTTCTAGCGTGATATTCCTTCAAGTTGCCGCCTGCTGTCATCCAGCGTCGGAACGTATGCTCCACCGGATGATCCGAAGAATCAAACGGATTGGTGGCCTTGCCAGGAGCCAGCAAACCAGCGTGCCCGGTAAAGAAATGTTCGAACCCCAGGTCCGCAACGAAATGCCCTTCGGTCCCAGCCACGCCATTGTCGTAATCCGTTCCATGGCACGTGAGCACCAAAGGCTGCGGCGCGTGCTGCCACTTCAAATTCTCCACGTTGAGGTCCCACAAGTCCCACGTGGCCGTCGCGATATACGCACTGTCCGTATTCAAGTGCTGCAAGGACAGCGCTGCAACCTCCGCCGGGCCATATCCCTGGCCGCGCAGGTCCCAGGAAGCTACCGGGGTTTCCGTCGCGTCAACTGGTTGGACGGTCAATCCCGTGAAAGTATTCATGGACGCCGAAAGCGGGGCGCTGGCCAGAAAGCGCGCGAACTCAGCAATCATCAGTTCTTCGGAGAAATCGCGCGTCCAGACGCGCAGATATGCACGATTGGCCATGGTGGAGGAACTTCTTCATTATACCGGGGACGCCTAAAGCATGCGAATGGGCGTTAAGGTGAGGCGGATGGACGGTTGCCCTGCAATGCTTGGCTCACCGGTTCGAATCAAACTGAAACTGGAGTAGACGGCTAGCTACTGGTCGTCGCCGAACGCGTACGGCTGTTAGGGTCGGTAGGTAAGGTCAAATTCCGCGCGATCTGCTGCAACCGTTCCTGCAGAGTTTCCCCGATGCCCTCAAAAACCTGTGTGCACGTTTCGCGCAACTTTTCTTCCGCGCTCGCCGAAATACTAGCCACGATCTCGCGCGATTGATGGTCCAGTGCGGTGACGGTGGCCAGCATCCACTGATTGGAAACATTTTCGAGACGCGTGCGATGCTGTTCCGTAGCCTGCTCGCTGATCTTGGCGTACACATTGCGAAGGTCGGCTTGGTGCCGGTCAGTCATCATTTTCCAGGAATCAATGAGCGGCGAGAAGCTGGCTTCAACTTTCTCATTGGCATCCTTCACCCCGGATTCCAAGGCCTTGTCCATGGCCTCCTGGAAACGCCGCAAAAACTCCGCCTGTTCCGAGGTAATTTTCTGCGACAGCTCCCTTTGCGACGTGTCGAGTTCCGCGCGAGCTTCCTCTACGTTCTTGTGCAATTGCTCGCCGAATCCCTGGAGCTCATGCCTTCCGGTGCGTTGAACTTCGTCGGTAAATGCCGCCGCCGTGGTGTCCGATGCCTCGGCAAACAGCGTTCGCGCACGCTCAAAAGCGTCTCGCACGGTATCTTCCAACTGTGACTGCGTGTGTCCCACAAAATTGCGGCTCGAATTATCCAACTCGCTGGTGAACGAGCTGGAAATCTCGCCCGCCTTATCTCGTAGTTGCGAGCCGGCTTGCTCCACCGCTTTTTCCGTCACGTTCTGGATATGCGTTTGCGCTTTCTTCTCATACCATTCCGCGGATTTGAAAACATCCTGGATGGCTTGATGCTTGATGTCGCTGAGCTTTTCTTCCATCTCGGCAATGTTTCTGCCGGTGACCGAGCGCGCCGTTTCATCCAGCAATTGTTCCGCACCCCCCAGGTTATCCTTGAATCTGGAAAGCGATTCCGCGAAGGCTTCGTCCGCCGCGGTTCTGATGCGCTCCTGCTGCATGGAAATTGCCGCATCCAGCAACGCTCGTCCGCCGGCCAGGCGCTGCAGTGATTGTTCCGTGCTTTGCACGTGCGGCGCGACCATTCCTGAAATGTGTGCCTCGAATTCTCCCGCCGCGCGATTGCTGGCTTCCTCAAAGGCTGTTCGCAACCGGGAAGTTATGTCTTCGAACAGCGACTCTGACCTACGGTGCAATTCATTTCTGTGCAAGCTCAGCACGTCATCCAATTGCGTGTGGAATCCCACCAGCGCTTGTTCGTGCAAAACTCCCAGCCGGTTCGAAAAATTCTCAAGCGTGGTATTAGCTTCGTTGGCTCGCGCCATTCCGAATTCCAGCCGTTCCGCGGATTCCTGCAGGGAATCACGCAGCCCGGTCAGCCGCTGTTCCACGTCGCCAACGATGCGATTCTGCGCCGAGTGCAGGGAAGTCTCTAAATTCGCCTGCCACAGCGCCTTGGCCATTTCCATTTCTCGCGCTACATGTGCTTCGCAATCAATCCGCGCTGTGGAAACGTTCACTGCCACCTGCCGCTGAACCTCCTCGGCCGCCAAACGCAAAGTCTGCGAGTGCAGCTCCAGGGTTTCTTGTCGCAATCGCTCCGACTCTTCCGCCGTGCGAGCCGCTGCCGCCGCGATTTGCGCTTCTGTATTGGCCGCTTGCGCCTTCAGCCGCACCAGCGCTTCCTCACGGACGCGTGCGGCCTCTTCCATGGTGCGAGCCGCGGCGTCGGCGCGTTCCATAATATGGGCTTCGGTTTCTTCCGCTTGAATTGCGAGGTTTACGCTGGTTTCCTCACGCAACTGTGCCGCTTCTTGTTGCGCTCGTCCGACCGTCTCAGCTTCCGCTTGCAATCGCGCCTCTACCTCGGCGGCTTGCGACTTCAATCGGGTGGCAACCTCTTCCGCTTCCTTGAATAAAGTCACCAAAGTCTCGCCACTGCTTTTTAACTGCTCCACATGCTGCTCGCGATGCACCCGGCCTTCTCGCTCAAGTTGCGAAGTCAGCTCCCTCTTGGTCTGTTCCAATTGCGGGGTGAGCCAATTCGTCAATTCGCGGCGGGCCGCTTCCGCAGCCGCAGCAGCAGCGGCCTGCGCGTGTTTATCGGTTTCTTGCTGAATTTTTTCCACTACCTGCGAGGCTTCCTGGCCCACCGCTTGGCTGGCGGCTTCTCGCGCTGCTGCCTGAATCTGCTGCTTGGCATCTGCCACTAGTCGTGCCAGTTGCCGCGCAAGTTGCAGTGACGCGTCGGTAGTGCTTGCTGGGGAAGGGAAGGCTCGCAAATGATCGCTCGTGTGCGTCGCCGGAATCTCGTAATCAGTGTGAGCCGGGGCTTCATGTTCGATCTCGTTTGCTAGCGGATCCGTTGTCGGAGCCAAATTATGCTGCTGCGTTTCCACGTCGGGGAATGCAAACCAATCTTCGGGAGGAAAAGCGATGCCCCACACGTTGCCGGGAGTCTCCAATTCGAGCGCCACTTGGAAAAGTTGCCGTACCGTTCGCGGCCGCTGAATCCAAGCTACACGCCCTCGCACCACCCGCGGCGCTTGCCCAGACTCCGGATGGGGAATCTCCAGCTTCACCCACATATTTTTCAGGACATAATGTTTCGATTGATAGCGGCATCCGTGGCAATTAATGATGAGAGTCGAAGTGTTCTCGGTAAAAGGGCGTCCGATGGCATCCACTCCGGTGACCGCCACGGGCACAGCCTGCACGATGCGCGTGCTGCGGCGCTTTCGCAGATCCGAGCTCGTATGCGCCTGCCCCACTTCACCTGCCGCCATTTCTGTAGTTCCTTCAGTTGTATTGCTACTACTACTGCTCATTTCGTCCATTTCGCGCCTTACGCTTCCACTTGCACTGGTCTTTGCTGAATTTCGGGTTGCGGCTGTTTCCTCTCGTTTTCGATTCTTGCCATGCGGCAAGCTCATCAATCTAGAGATGCGGCTCAGCGCACAAGGCCATCAAAATAAAACACATATTTCGTGGATTCGCGACGATTCTATCGCCCGAATCGTATCGCACAAGTTTGCAAGTCGGACCAAAAATCACGTGTAGTGCGCCGGGGTCGGGATAGCGCACCTCCTCGCCGGGGGACTTCGCAGAATCCAAACTCTATACTCAAATTTGTTCTTTGCCTAGACAGTCCCACCAGTACTAATTTTTGGCCGTAAAGTCCTACAAGTACTATATTTGCGGCCAACTAACTTTCACCTTTTTCGTTGCACTAAAGCTCGCGTCTGCCTTCCATCGCTTTCAACATCGTTACTTCGTCCGCGTATTCCAAATCAGCTCCGACCGGGATGCCCACTCCTATTCGAGTGACCTTGACTCCAAGAGGCTTCAGCAATTTAGACATATACACAGCAGTGGCCTCGCCCTCGGCGGTAGGATTTGTGGCCACGATAATCTCTTCGATGCCCCCGCCCTTCAATCGTTCGATGAGCGATTTGATCTTCAATTGTTCCGGCCCGCGGCCCGATAGTGGCGACAACGCTCCTCCCAAAACGTGATACATCCCGGAGTACATCCGCGTTTTCTCGATGGCCATGATGTTGTGCGCTTCTTCCACCACGCAGATGGTGCGGTGATTCCTGGTTGGCCCCACGCAATAAAGACACGGATCGATATCCGTAATGTTGTGGCACGTCGAACACTCGCGGATTTTTTCCCTGGCCTCCCGAATGGCGTCCGCCAAAGCCAAAGCGTTCTCCGGCGAACTTCGCAACAGGTGAAAAGCCAATCTTTGGGCTGTTTTCTGGCCAATTCCCGGAAGGTGCTTTAATTGATCGATCAGTCGTTCCACTGGCGCGGCAAAATCAGGCATCTCTGATGTGTAGCACACGCCGCGATTAGGAGCAAACCGAACTCAGCGTTTTGTTGATTCTGATTCTTGCGTATTTAGAGGGCAATGCTTGATCGTACTTTTAAGAATTCCGCGCTATAAGCAAGTAATTAACCACGTGAAAGAGTGACGTGTTTGAGCGCCGAGCCTTCAAGATATTCCATTGCAAGAAAAGCTTTGCCATTCTCATCACCAACGTCGTGGATGGTTCAGATGTTGAGGTGGTTCAGCGCAGACGCCGATTGAGCTTCGCGTTGAAAACGGGCCAGAGCTAACGGATCTTTGGCAACGTCATCCGGGAGAAATTTCAGCGCTACAAAGCGGTGCAGGCGCAGGTCTTCCGCCTTATACACCACGCCCATTCCACCCCCGCCCTATTTTTCGAGGACATGGTAGTGAGAAATGTTTTTGGCCTAGAAGAGACCCAGGGTCAGCCATTTGTCGGCCATCTTATGTTGCGGTGCTGAAAACAAGTCAATGAAAGTGACATGAAAGTGGCTATGAGTAACTCAAATCGAGCTACCGAATGCTTTCAATTTATGAAAAGGAAATCTGATTTGAAAGAACTTCGTGGAAGAGTTAAAACAGGCCTGGGATTTTCAGTCCGGAGAGCCCCGGAACGTTGCCCGCAATATTCTTCATCTGGCTGGCCAGTTCCTCGTCAACTCGCCGTGACGCTTCATTCACCGCCGCGCGCACCAGATCCTGCAACATTTCCTGGTCCTTGCCCGCAAAAACTTCCGGCTCAATGCGAATCTCCACAATCTGCTTCTGGCCGTTCATTTTTACGTTGACCATGCCTCCCCCTGCGGAGGCTTCTACGTTTACGGAATTAACCTGCCGCTGCAGATCGTCCTGCAACTGCCGGAATTTCGAAAGCATCTGTTGGAGTGCGTTGACTTCCATCAGCTTCATTCCTCTTGCGCCCGTCGCACTTCGGAGATCTTGCCGCCGAAGCGCTGCAGTATCGAACGCACCATCGGATCGCGTTCAAACTTGGCCCGCAATTCCTGCTGCTCCGAACCCGCGCGTGTTGCCGGCTGCGGACTCGTACTGGCTGCAAGTTTAGCACACACGCGCATCGCGCGACCCAGTACGTTGCTCGAAGTGCCACGAAGCTTTTCCAAAGAGTCGCGCCCCTCCAGCATTTCGGCGAAAGATTTTTTCCCCGCCGGAAAATAAAGTTTTAGTTCCGCGCCCGCAACTTCCCATGTGGTGGCATGTTCCAGCAGTTCGCCGAGAAATTTTTGTTGTTTTTGCACTGCGGCCTTTATTTGCGAAACTTGTTCGGCCGAAATTCCCTCGTACTGCAATCCGTTTTCAACCGCTGCGTCTGCAACCCCGCCATTTCCGCTATCCGCATTCTCTGCTTCGGGCTGGTCCGGGCTAAGAGTCCCGTTCGAACGCGGGACGCCAGCCGCTGCCGTGTGCGCGGCGGCGGAAGCGGAAGTCGAGGGAGTCAGATTTCTAAAACCTGCAAGAGGCGGCGCGGGCGCGCTTAAATCACGCCCGCCCGTTACAGCCGAAGCATTTGTTGCGACCGCAACGTCTGTCGCCGCGAAAGGACCGAGCTCATTCTCAGCTGTCTTAAATGGCGCCGGCAAAGCCGCGCTCATCGAAGTTGTAGCCGGCATCGTAGACGTCGTCTTCGCGGAAGATGTCGCGCTCGTTCCAGCCGCTGCGGACGCGCTGGTCGCGCGTCGGGCAGGAACGGGTGATCCGGTTCCAACTCCGCCGCCGGTTCCACTTTTTATTTCTGTCAGCAATTCTTCCAGCGGCGCCAGTCTCGCCGCATTGATCAACCGCAACAAACCCATCTCCAAATGCACGCGCGGGTCTGGCTTGCGCCGCAGGTCATCATCGGTCTGCAACAAAATCTGAAAAAACCGTGTAAGGTCCTCTTCGCTAAAGAGCGCCGCAGCTTCCGCCAGCGCCGGGCGCTGATCCGCAGTCGTCGCAATCAGATCCGAATCCGCCCCGCAAACTTTTGCAATCAGCAGATTCCGCATGTGTCGAATCGCTTCACGGCAAAAGTGTTGCAGGTTGCGGCCTTCTTTTTGAAATGTGTGGATCAGCCCCAGAGCCCGGTCGGCCGAGCCTTCCGCAATGGCACTCACCAGCGTGGCCAATGCGTCGTCGGGAACCACGCCCAGAAGCTCCCGAACCGCATCATTAGTAATTACCTCACCGCAGTACGCGCGCGCCTGCTCCAGTAGTGACAGCGCATCGCGCATGCTGCCTTCCGCCATGCGCGAGATGACCGCCAGCGCTCCCGCATCGATCTTCAGATTTTCCTTCTGCGCGATTTCTTCGAGGCGCGCGGTGATTTCACCAAACGTAAGCGCGCGAAAGTGAAAATGTTGCGAACGCGACCGGATGGTGTCCACCAGATCTTCCGGCTGCGTGGTAGCCATCACAAATATCACGCGATCCGGCGGCTCTTCCAGAGTTTTCAGCAGCGCGTTCGAGGCCTCTCCTGTGAGCATGTGCGCCTCGTCCAGAATCACCACTTTGCTTCGCGAAGACGCCGGCGCATAGCGCACCATTTCCCGCAATTCGCGAATCTGATCGATGCCCCGGTTGGAGGCCGCATCGATCTCAATCACGTCCAGGGAAGTTCCCGCGGTGATCTCGCGGCACGAATCGCATTCCCCACAAGGCGTGGCCGTTGGGCCGTGCACACAATTCAGCGCTTTGGCAAGAATGCGCGCAGCGGTAGTTTTCCCCACTCCGCGCGCGCCCGAAAAAATATACGCATGCGCTACGCGATCGTTCTTGATCGCATTCGCCAGCGTTTTCGTGACGTGTTCTTGTCCAACTAGATCGCTAAATTTCTGTGGGCGCCACTTGCGGGCTATAACCTGGTAGCTCATTTGCGGGATGCACTCCGGTTGCGCGAACGGCACGCGTCACTTCCCTTGCAAAATCTTGAAAAGAGGAACTTCGGGTGATCTGCGGCACAAGAGGCGTTCCCGGTACCGTTGCTCCCTTCCGGGCCTGGCGGGGTTCGCGGGACCTCGTTGCACAGAGCCCGAAGTTCCACGTTTCAACAGTCGCAAAATTCTTGCGTCTGCTGAACAAAAGTTTAGCACAGCACGGTGAGCGCAGCCAGATTGCCTGCGCTCGCTACGATTTTTTTCCACACGAAAATTAATCGGAAGCTTTGGCAGCCTTGCTCGGATCGTCGGCCGGATTCACATAATTTATTTTGAAGGGGCCCACGCCGTGAACCTCTACGAGCGCGCCGTCCTTCGTCCCCGCGAAGTGATGCATGCGCCTGGGCATTAACACGTAGGTTCCCGGCGGGAGAGACATCATCTTTGCCTCATCATACGAATCGCCCATGCCCGCCATGAACGTCCCCGATATCACCGTTACATTTTCATCGACAGGATGCCAGTGAGGAGGAATTTTCCCTCCGGCAGCGAAGCGCAATTGAAAAACACACGGAGCTCCGGGTTTCTCGCAATTGCCATGCACAGGTCCGTACTCGATGCCCGGCGCGAATTGCACCCATTTGATTTTGTCCGGCGTGCCGATAAACGGTTCCGGTGCCTTAGACTTCGCGGTTGCCGGTGTTTCCGCTTTGTTCTCCGCCGGTTTTTTCTGCGCGGACTTTTTGGCGGTTTCCTGAGCCCTTGCTAAAGCAATAGACAAGACTGCGCACAGCACCATGGTAAAAACTTTTGAAAAATGATTGAACATGGACCCTCCGTCGAAGACGCAATTTGGCGGCACGATATCACACCCATCGGTTCGCGTAAAATATTTCGGCCAGCCGAAACTTTACCGCTTGCGAATCCCCGTCATCGCGCAGCACAAATTGTGTCTAGTTGTGCAACACATCAGTAGAACATCGTATTTTCGTGCCCGGCGCGCGCAGTACACTACCCCCGGATGGAGTTCCTCCCCATCCGCCCGCGTTTGCTTTCGCGAACCTGGGTCCGCGGCGCCAGCGGAAACTTTCCGGCAGAGCCGGGATCGCCCCACGACACGGGGTCAGCCCACGCGCATGGTGTGGGCAGGAGGAAATTCATGAAACGATTGTTGTCCGCAGTCCTGGCTGGCGCGCTGCTTTTTACCGCCGCACCCGCTTCATATCCCGAGCCGCAAAAGGTCGCTGCCGGAACGGAAGTGCGTCTGCACATCATTAACGAAATGGGTACAGCCGCTTCCCGCAACGGCGATGCCTTTGTTGCCGTGGTTTCCGAGCCGGTCTTCGCCGGTAACACTTTGCTGATCCCCGCTGGTACACGCGTCCACGGCACCATCGGCACCGTTGAGCCAGCCCGCCGCTTTTCGATTTTTCGTGGCCAGGCTTACATGGACCTGACCTTCCGCAGCCTCGAAATCGATAGCCGCCTGATACCGGTGCACATGAGCATCCTCGATGTCGTACGGCCCGGCGGCGACCGCGAAGCCCCGCGCCGCCATGACCTAAGAATCGATGAAGGCCAGATCATCGAACAAAAGCACGACTACAGAGGCGATGTCTTAGGAGGTTCTATCGGCGCGGGCGGCGGCGCCCTCGTTGGTTTAATTTTTAGCAATGTTGCCAGAGGGTTCGGCATCGGTCTGGCGGGCAGCGCTGTTTACATCGTGGCGCGCAAAGGCAAGGAAGTGAATCTCCCGGCCGGAACCGGCATGCTCGTGAGCATCGATAACGCCGTAACTTTGCCAGGCACCATGACGCCAACGCCGGAGACGCCGGCCGGAAAATAGCGATACCTGAACCTGCTTCATGATGACAAGCACGCCGCAGCGAGTAAACATTTTCGCGCAGCGGCGTGCTACGTTTACACTCATAGACGCTTGAAACTCGGGCAACGCTCGTTTCCCTAAGTCTTCGGGAAGTTAGGGTCGGATTTCACTTCCTGGATCTGCTTCAAATGCCGTTCACTGTGCGCGGTCAGAAATAGCACCCATTCGTAAGCATCCAGCTTCATGCCCAACGGGCTGTCGATAACGTGTTGGCGCAAGTCCGGAGTGTTGTTAAGAAATTCCTGCGTCTGCGCGCGGCTTTCGAGAAAATGTTTTAGCGAACCTTCCGGCGAAGCAAAGCGGTTCGTGGGTTTCAGCGCCTCCGGAGCTTGCGCCTTGTGGGAGCGGTCCGGAATCATGGCTACCACCCCATCGTCAATCTTCTTGACGTCGCGTCCCAGTTCCGGCGGGCCGCCCTTCATAGCCTTTTCAATAATCATTCCACGTATCAGATCTTCCGCGGCAGCGATATGTTCCATAACTTCCGCGACTGACCAGCGGTCCGGCCCCGCTTTGAAGTTCCACTGTGCCGTGGACAATCCTCGCGTTGCTTCCTCGATACCTTTCTTGGTGCTTTCGAGATACTGCATGGCGCGCTCTTTGTCTGCTGGGGTTAACTCCTGGGCGCGCGCGACAGTGGCACTGAGCAATGCCAAAACAAGGACGCCAATTCCTGCCAAGCATTTGCTCATAAATTCTTCTCTCCTTAAAAATTTAGAATTGACCAGACAGGTTGTTAAACACGTTTGCAGTCGATCTTACTAATCGCTTATGCGACGCGACACGTTCCGAGCGCGAGTACTGTATCAGCGATTGCCTGGCCTGGTCTACCTCGCGCCGTGTCAAACGCTCGTACAAGCAAGGGTTAGGATGTTTGGAAACTACCGCGATGATGGAAGGTAGTTACGATTAGAGAGATGCTTCTTGAACGGGGCGAGGAGGGAGTGTGTAGCAACATCGGGAACAATACAGTGTTTTGAGCAATTTAACGTATCCAGCTCTCGCTTCGATAGCACATAAACTCAACCCGCACAGATCCTGCCGTAGCAGCTCCGCGCAACTTTTACCTGCAATCCCGGCTCGAGCTGATCCCGTTTTCAAGTAACGGTACAAACTGGTGCGCCCGATGCCTAACACTTCCGCGGCCCGCAAGCGGCCTCCGTTCCACCACCGCCATCACCACTGTTCCAATTCAGTTCACCGCCGCATCCTCTTTTGAACCCTGTCCGTTTCGACACTTTCCCATCCGCACACACCATGTCCCTGCCGTTAGCAACTCTCGTGCAATTCGTCTCGAGTGAAATTGTTGAAATGAATCTAAAAATGACCACGAAGCAAAACGTTGGTGGCAAACGCTTCTATATATCGATACACCTTGTTAAAAAACAATAAGGCCACCAGCAATCCCAGCATCGCGTAGCTATTCCCGCGCAGCCAGTTCAGATATTTTTGCGCGGTGCTCTCGCTCATGAAGATCATGATCCCGGTGCTCCCATCCAAGGGCGGCACCGGCAAAAGGTTGAACGTGCCCAATAAAAGATTCAACGAAAAGAAAACAATCAGTACCACGAAGGTAATTCCTGGACGCCCGGTCGCCGGGTCCCTTCCCAGCAAGCCGGTGGACATACCCACTCGTAATCCGATCGCCGCCAGAATCATCAGCGTAAAATTCGCCGCAGGACCCGCCAGCGCCATCCACCCCGCTCTTTGCGGGTAGCGCCGCTCCCAGGCCGGATCGAACGGCGCGCTGGCCCAGCCAATCATGGATTGGTTTATGAAGTAGGACAGCAGTGGAACGAGCACCATCCCGAATGGCTCTCGCCGGATGTGCGGTATGGGATTCAGCGAGACTTGCCCGCCCTCGGATGCAGTCTTGTCACCGCCCCGTTTCGCGACAAAGGCGTGCGCCGCTTCATGGCAGGTAGTCGAAAAAAGAAACGCCACATACCAGATGAATCCATACAACAGAAACTCAGGCGTTATATCGGGCATCGCGGAAGAGTAGTTGCTCACGCGCGCGATTGCAAGTTGGCAGCGTCACCGCATCCGATGCCGAATGCTAATTGCGTCTACGGTTCAAGAGGTAACCGACCGGCGATCACTTCGACCGCGCTGGGCCAATCTTTTTCGCCGTCGTCGTTCCTGCAAACGCAGCGGCACGTGTAGCGGCGGAATCTGTCTTCGGTCTGCCGTGGGACTTCGCTTTCACTTTTTTCGGCGAGCTGGGCTCAATTTTTTGGCCCTTGCAATCGTTCCGCCTCCCAGCAACCGTTTAGGACCGCTCACATACGGACTCCCCGCTTCATAGAACCGCAACACTTGATCGGCCGCGCGAGTAATTCCAATCCGCACGGTTTCCCCGATCACTGTTTGCACACCGCTCTTCGTGCCTTCACTGCTGATCGCGCCCAACCACAACGCACTCTCGCCGCACAAATCAACCCCATCATGAATGCGATTGATCTGAAAGGCCGCAGCCAGCCGCCCCGGTCCGCGCGTCAAGCCCAGCAGGTCGCTGCAATCGCGATGTTTCTTCATCAACGCAACGCCTTCCAGCGGCTCGACCGCCCGGATCAAAATCCCGCCCGCGGTACCCGCCGGCTCGCCGCTCACATTCAACATGAAATGCGCGCCATAATTAAAAAATACATACGCATGTCCGGGTTCCAGATACATCGAGCGGATACGCGGGGTCGGCCCGCGAAAATGATGCCCGGCCGGATCGCCCGGCGGATACGCTTCCGTTTCCACAATGCGTCCGCTAACCCGACCCGCCGGCAGATCGTGCACCACCACTTTCCCAATCAGAAAGCGCGCTAGCTCGATCGTATCGCTGGGCAATTCCGATCGCCGCAATCGCCGGATGACGGTTGTTTTCGTTAAATGTTTTGGAGTTCCCACGGAATAATTTATTCGAGGAGAAATTGTTGTAGTGCGCTTATTCGCACCTCTAACATCCAAAACTCACGTCGCACTGGGCTCGACAGGCTCGCTATTAAACAGCCGCGCCAATTCGGCATGCTCCATCACCACCGCAGGATCGCGCTGAATGGCATCGAAGTAACGCTTCTGAAACGCGTCCCCCGACTCTGAAGGTACAAACAACTTCCGCGCCATGCCGATGGCGCTGCGGGTGTCCTCAGAGGTAATCGGCACTTCACCTGCAAGCGTTTCATCTAGCCGCACCACAAATTCCGAAATATTGTGAAGCCAACCAAATTGCTGGTGATCCAGCACCAGGCGGAATAATTCGCCGGTGGACACGTGCCCGTGGTCACGCTCGTAGTCCCGCCGCTCCATATCCAGCAAGGTCTTGTGCAGCTTCAGCAATACCGTGCGCAACTCCGTCAGTTTTGCACGATCCACGGCGTCCGCGCCGCTTTCAGAAGGTGAGTTCGATGTCATCGTCCGTCCACATTAGTCGTGATACCGCTGCTCGCCCACCGGCAACGCGATACGCAGCCGGTTTCCCGGCGGCGGCAGGGGACAGGTCGCGAACGGCGTGTACGCGCAAGGGGGGTTCTCCAAATGGTTGAAATCCAGCACTAACTCGCCGGCCTTCGCTACTCCCTCGGTTGGCAGCGCGGTATACAGAAACCTGCAAGCTCCATACGTCGTCGAAGTGCTGGTAGTATCTCGCAATATGAAAAAAAGTTTGGTGGGAGCCGAATCCTCAAGCAGCGGTTCGAGCCGGTAGGTTTCGCCCGCCAGTCTAAATTCCGCCGCGCCCGGAACGGGCTGCGAATAGTGCGTCCCCGCCAGCGTGTCCAGCGCCACTGTTTTTGGCGGATTGTAAGGTATCCATTTTGCCATAACGCGGTAGGCCGGATCGGGCGCATACCATTTCAGTCCATGAAACCCTACCAAGGCCTGCGATTTCGAGTCCTTCACGCGCAGCGCGAACCTGTCACCTCGCCGGATTACATACATGTTCAGTGTTCCAATAATCAGATGCGGCGCATTGGTATCCTTGTCGGGGTCCGTGGGCAATACTTGCGATTTCGCCGCGGTCCCAGCCACCAGAAATTCCGGCGGGAATCCTCCGGCAGGCTCGACCAAGCGAACCGTCTGACCATCTAATTGCAACACGCCCAGGTGCGCCGCTGTCGTATCCGCCAGATGAATTTTGTTGTCGGGCGCACCGCCAAACGAACTATCGCCTGGCTGCAACCACTCGAGGCCCGCTAAAGAAAGCCAGCCATCGGGCTTCTGCAGGTCGGTGGCATGTTTAGCGCGCCATTCGAGAAGATCTTTCTGCCACGAATCTTTATCACCCGAATTGGGCTGCCGAGAATGCGGGTGCCCGGAATTTGACTTTGTTCCTCGCGAATTACTGCTGACCATATTCAAAAACAACACCAACCCGACGGCTGCTGCCAGGGTACGAAAGTCCATAACAAAGTATAACGTGAGATATTCCGTGGCCCAACGTTACAGATGTATCGTATGGCAGGCGACATCCCAAAAAAAAAGGCTCGCTTGCGCGAGCCGTGATTCGTGCTGAGGATGTAACCGGTCCCGTCTTACTTGGAGGGCGCCACTACCAGCTCATTTTTTACGGAGAAAACGTTAGGTACGCCGCTCGCCCGCAAATTGGCTAGATTCTTGTCTGCCTCGCTGTCCACCACGCCTACCAAAGTAACATTTCCGTTTTTCACGATGATGTGAATCGACGGAACAGCCGATTCTGCGTACCTTGACAGTGCCGGATCGCCGAAAATCGCCCGGTATACCGCTCTGCGCAACTGGTCGTCCATCGGAGATGGCGGCAACACTTCGATGTTATTCACCACCCGCCCGACGCCTTCAATTTTCTTTACTACATTTTCAGCGTCCGATTTCAGTGTTGGCCGAACCGCTTGCCCCTCGAGTATCACTGTGTCGCCCTCCACTTTGAACGACAGGTTGTCGAAGACCGAATAGTAGGGTAGCAGTACCAGTTGGTGCCGCACTTCCTGGATCAAGTTCTGTCGCGATCTTGGTTCATTCTGTTGCTTGCCTTGCGCATGCAAAATTACCGGCGTGCCGCTGAATGCCGTTCCGAGCAGCAGCGCCGTCATTAAAAAGATCCCTTTTTTCATGATGACCCTCCGGTCCTTCCGAGACTGCGCGTCTTCTATCACCAGAACTGTTCTAACACAATAGTTAGATTCCAGCGGCACGCTAAGTGGGTGCGCGGCCGTGATGATAGGTGGCAATGTTACGATAGAGCCTGTGGACGCTCCTTTTCTTCGCTTTCCTGCCCGGCGCCGGCTCTTCGCTCTGTCTACAGGTATCGTGCCATGCTACTAATCGCTCATCGCGGGGCCTCCGGTCATGCACCAGAAAATACCCTGGCCGCTTTCAAGAAAGCGGTAACCTTAGGCGCTACCTTTATCGAAACCGATCTGCAATTGACTCGCGACGCGCGCCTAGTGGCCATCCACGATGACACCGTGAATCGCACCACCAATGGGAAGGGCGCCGTTCACGACATGACCCTCGCCGATTTGCGTCGCCTGGACGCCGGTTCCTGGTTCGGCAGCGAATTCGCCGGCGAACGCATCCCCACCCTCGATGAAGTCCTCGACTTCGCCAAAAAATACGACGTGATCTTTTACCTGGAAATGAAGCCCGGCGGCTCCTGGGGCGGCGAACACGCACTCATCGGCGCCTTGCGGCAGTCTGGGGAAATCGCGCGAACCATCGTTATTTCCTTCGACGCCGCAATTTTGGCCAACGTCCGAAAAATTGAACCTACCGTGATGACCGCTCTGCTCTACGACGGCCACATTGAAAAACCCCTCGACCAAGCGCTCGAGGTCGGCGCACGCCAATTGGCCATCCGCGGCGACCTGGTAAGTCCCAAGCTGCTGACCGCCGCGCGAGAAAAAGATTTGCAGGTCGTATGCTGGACCATCAATCACTCCGCGCACATGCGTCTGCTCATGGCCGCCGGTGTGGACGGCATCATGAGCGATTACCCCGACCGTCTGGCTGCCACCGCAAAAAAGGCCAAACTAAAACATTCCTAGCAGCAGCGTGGTTGCTTAATTTTCTCCAGCGTTTCCTCAAACGCCTTTCCTTCTCAACGCCCTATACAACACCGCAAAATTAGAAATGGAAACCTGCTCGGCTCGCGCATCCGGCCGCAAACCAACAGCGCCCAGCGCGTTGCGCACCTCTCCCGGCTCGGCCAACTCGCGCAAATTATTCACCACTGTTTTTCTCTTCTTTGAAAAGCACGACTTAACAAATTCCAGAAACTCTTCCTCACTGTCCATCTTTTGCTGCGCGGATTTATCTTCTCCCGGTAACAAGCCGCTGCGTCGCAACTCCTCCCACCCACCTGGCAACCGCAGCGTCACCAAAGTCGACCCAACTTCAGGCGGTGGCGTAAACGCCGCTCGCGCAATTTCCAATACCAGTTCCGGCCGCGAATTCAATTGCGTCACGACAGAAAAATATCCGTAAGCTTTACTGCCAGGCTGCGCCGCCATGCGCTCCGCCACTTCCGTCTGCACCACGACATGAATCTCTTCGATCAACTCCGCAAACCGAAACAAATGATGGAGGATAGGTGAGGTGATGTAGTACGGAAGACTTCCATAAATTCGCATTCGTTTTCCGTTGGCAATCGCTGCCAGGTCCGTCTCGAGAATGTCCCCACAAATGACATCGAGATTCGGATTTCTCTTCTTCAACCGGTTGAGATTTCCAATCAAGAACTGGTCCACCTCAATCACATGCACCGGCATGCCACTGTTCAACAGATATTCCGTCATCTCCCCGTGTCCGGGACCAATTTCGACCCAGCAAAAATCCGCGTGCTGCGCGGCCGCCGCGGCTGCCATTTCCGACCGCGGCGACATACCAATGGCGCGCGCGATTTCTTCCCGCCAATAAGCGTCCGCAAGAAAATGTTGGCCCAGAGGTTGACGACTCATCGCTCCTCAGTGTAACAACTACCCACGCGGCGCTGGGCTTTGACCGCGCTTATGAAATCGGATAGCGTAATGACCCGTTGTCATCTTCATCCACAACACGGAGGGGCACTCCCAGTGAGTTTGTTTTGAGAATACTTTTTGCGGCATCCGAAGGCCTTCCTTTCTCAAAGACCGGCGGCCTCGCCGACGTAATCGAAGCGCTGCCTAAAGCCCTTGTCGCGCAGGGCCATGAACTGGCCGTGGTGCTGCCTCGTTACCGGGGAATAAGAACGAGCATGGTAGTTATGCCCAGCGTCACCATTCCTTTAGGTACTCGTTTGCGCTTCCCGTCCATTGCCGACGGCACCATGCTCAATGGTGTGCGCTACTTTTTCGTCGACGATCCCGGCTACTTCGACCGCGACGGAATCTACGGCGGCAGCGCGGGAGAGTATCCCGACAACGCCGAGCGTTACGGCGAATTCTGCCGCGCCACGATCGAAATCGCCAAACACGTTTGGCCCGCCGACGTAATCCATTGCCACGACTGGCAAACCGGACTTGTTCCCGCGCTATTGCGCTCCTCGTACGCCACCGACCCGCTCGTGAAAGATCTTCCGGTAATTTTCACCATCCACAATTTAGGCTATCAGGGCCAATTTCCTGCAGCGGTACTCGATCGCGCCGGCATTCCGCCGGAGGTTTACCACCCCGCCGCTCTTGAATATTACGGCGACGTAAATTTCCTGAAGGGCGGGCTGGTCTTTTCCGACTACCTCACCACCGTCAGCAAAAAATACGCTGAAGAAATTCAGACTCCGGAATTCGGATACGGTCTCGACGGCGTGATCCGCAGCCGCCGCGATCACCTGGTAGGCATCCTCAATGGCGTCGACTATTCCGTCTGGAATCCCGAAACAGATAAATTAATCGCCGCCAGGTATTCCGCGAAAGATCTGAGTGGCAAGCATGTTTGTAAAAAAGAGCTTCTTGAAATCTTTGGTCTCTATCCCGAACATGAAACCCGTCCTGTTATCGGCATCGTCTCCAGATTTGCCGATCAAAAAGGTTTTGATCTCATCGCCGATATCGCCAACGAATTAATGCAGGAAGATATCGTCCTCACCGTTCTGGGTACCGGAGAGCGCCGCTACGAAGAATTATTCGAGACTCTCGCGAACGAATTCCCGGGCCGCGTCGGCGTACGCATCGCCTACGACAACGAGCTCGCCCACAAAATCGAGGCGGGCGCCGACATGTTTCTCATGCCTTCGCGCTACGAACCCTGCGGCTTAAATCAGATTTACAGTTTGAGGTATGGTGCGGTCCCCATCGTGCGCGCCACCGGCGGTCTCGATGACACTGTCGAATTTTTCGACGTGGAGCACGGCACCGGCACGGGCTTTAAGTTTGAGCCCTATACTGGGGCCGCTTTGCTCGACGCCGTTCGCCTGGCTTTGCATCACTTCGCCGACGAGCGCATCTGGAAGCGCATCCAACTTAACGGCATGTCCAAGGACTTTTCGTGGAAGCGTCCCGCGACGGAATATGCGAAGCTCTACAAGGCGGCGCGTTTGGCACGAAACCAAATCTTCGTTGCAACATCTAATTAAAACGACTCAAGGAGAGATAGCGGCGGCCCTTCCCGGCCAATCCGCTGAGGACAAACAACATGGCTGATAACATTCAATCCGTAACCGATGGCAATTTTGAAGCAGAGGTGCTGAGCGCCAGCAACGCGCAACCAGTAATGGTAGATTTTTGGGCCGATTGGTGCCGCCCGTGCCACATGCTAGCCCCCACAGTGGCAGAGATCGCTCATGATTATGCAGGTAAACTCAAAGTCATGAAACTAAACGTCGACGAAGCGATAAATTCGGCGGGCCGTTACAATGTTCGCGGCATTCCCACTTTGCTGGTATTCAAGAACGGCCAGGTGGTCGAACAGATCGTTGGCGCCGTTCCCAAGGACCAAATCACTAAGGCCTTGGCCAAGCACTTGGCGTAATTCAAATTCGATTGGGCCCGAAGCCTCTCTTCATCTATGTCATTTTTAAGACGCGTCGCACGTTTTCTGCAGCGCGTCTTTTATTTTCCACGCCAGTCTGCTAAGTATGTCACACAGAACAAATGAAAAACTCCGCGCCTCTCGTTCGTTGCCAATGGCCCAGCAACGATCTCAGCATCGCCTACCACGACAAAGAATGGGGCGTCCCTGTCCACGACGACTGCACCCTCTTTGAATTTTTAACCCTCGAGGGCGCGCAAGCAGGCCTGAGCTGGGACACCGTGCTAAAAAAACGCGATCGCTACCGCCAACTATTCGTCGGCTTCGATCCAGAAAAGGTGGCCCGTTACGACCGCAAGAAAGTACGCGCCTTATTGAAAGATCCCGGAATCATTCGCAATCGCCTGAAAATCGAGTCCACCGTCAGCAACGCAAAGGCCTTGCTGCAAGTCCAGAAAGAATTCGGCTCCTTCGACAAATACATTTGGACGTTCGTTAGCGGCAAGGCCATCCAAAACGCGTGGAAAACTCATGTCGGCCTCCCAGCCGCCACCCCAGTCTCCAACGCCATGAGCAAAGACCTGAAAAAACGCGGCTTTCGATTCGTCGGCAGCACCATCTGCTACGCCTTCATGCAAGCCGTCGGCATGGTCAATGACCACGCCACTACCTGTTTCCGTTATCGTCAACTCAGTGAATAGAACCGTCTGCGTTCTTCGTTTACCATCTCCATCGCTTGCGCCTTTACCAAGGCACAGGTACGATTTGTTTTGCCGTTCGCTGTTCACTTCCCACCATGCTTCCCTCCATGACGGAGAGGGAAGCGCCATCCGCCAATGTTCCAGGCGGCTGGCCTAGATGCATTAGCTGCAACGGATCAACCGCGTAAAAGAAAGGTCAGAAATGAACTCTGTCGTGGTGGTAGGCGCGCAATGGGGCGATGAAGGCAAAGGCAAAGTAGTTGACTACCTTGCTGGCTCCTTTGAATATATCGCGCGCGTAGCCGGAGGCCACAACGCCGGCCACACCGTCATCATCGGAACCGATCGCTACGTTCTGCAACTCATCCCTTGCGGAATTTTGCGCCCCGGCCGTCACGCCGTCATCGGTACCGGAGTAGTCGTCGATCCCGCGGCGCTCGTCAACGAAATCGAGACTCTCGCCAAAGCGGGTGTTGACGTGAAGGGCCGCCTGCACGTCAGCAATCGCGCCCATTTAATTTTTCCCTATCACCGCGAACTGGATAAAGCCGCCGAAGGCGCGCGCGGCGCCGACAAAATCGGCACTACTTCCCGCGGCATCGGTCCTGCCTACGAAGACAAAATGGCACGCCGCGGTTTACGCATGTGCGATTTGCTGGATCCCGATTCGTTTCGCAAAAAAGCCGCCCACGTAGTCGCCGAAAAAAATCGCCTCGCGAAAGGCGCTTACGGCGCAAACGTCGATTTCTCCCACGAAGTGGAAGACACGCTGGCATTGGGTGAAAAAATTCGCGGCTACATCTGTGACACCGCGGAGCTCGTCAACCATGCCATGGACGATGGCAAATCTGTGCTCTTCGAAGGCGCCCAAGGCACCATGCTGGACATTGACCACGGCACCTATCCCTACGTAACTTCCTCCAGCGCCATCTCCGGAGGAGCCGCAACGGGTGTAGGCGTTCCGCCCACCAGGCTCAAACACATCCTCGGTATTTCCAAAGCCTATACCACACGCGTTGGTTCCGGCCCATTTCCCACCGAAATGCCCGACCTCGACGCGCAGGAAGTCCGCAAGCGCGGCAAAGAGTTCGGCGCTGTTACAGGGCGCCCCCGTCGCTGTGGCTGGCTCGATTTGCAGGTATTGCGCTACGCGAAAATGATCAACGGTATCGACTCGCTGGTAATTACCAAGCTGGACGTCTTCGACACGCAACGCGAAATCCAGGTTTGCGTCGGCTACAAATATAAAGGCAAGCCTTTGCACGAAATGCCCGCCCTCGCCGAAGAATATGAGCACGTTACACCCGAATACAAAACTTTGCCGGGCTGGAACGAAACCACCTACGGCCTGAAAGACGGCACAAAATTGCCAAAACTTGCTATCGATTACCTGAAATTCATTTCCGACTTCCTCCACGTTGAAATCGGCATGATTTCCACCGGCCCAGAGCGCGACGCCACCATCATCCAGCCCGGCTCACTCCTGTCCACCTGGCTTTAGCGTTTGGCGAGCAAAGAGATTTTTCGTAACCTTCCGCAAGCTCAAATAATGTTCGACAGAAACTGTAAAGGCACGAAGGGTGGCCCACCCTCGGGTTTTTGGAGGGTGGGTCTTTTAACGTGGAAACACCGTGTCCGGTAACCACGAAGCTCCTGATTTCTCCGCTGACGATGACCTTCGCACGTCTCGCCGCATGTCGACCTTCTCGGAGTAAAATAGACACTTCATGCTGACTTTCGAACAAGCGCGCCAGGAAGTAATTTCCCAAATCTCAAAAATCAAGCGCCCCAGCGCGACCGTCAATCTCAGCGTGTGGGACGCCTTGGGTTACATCCTCGCGCAAGATCTAATCGCCGACCGCCACTACCCGCCTTTCGATCGCGCCACACGAGACGGTTACGCCGTTCGCGCCGCCGAATCCACCGCAGGCGCCACGTTACCCTGCATCGGCGAAATCAAAGCCGGCAATGCGTTAACCCAGCCGCTTGCGAAAGGAACTTGCGTCCAAATTATGACTGGCGCGCCGGTTCCACCAGAAGCTGACGCCGTGGTGATGATCGAATACGCCAGCCGCGACAAAGCATTCATCCATTTTCAGCAGTCCGCGACAACAGGCCAGAACATCGTCCCTGCCGGCAGCGAAACCGCAAAAGACCAACCCTTGCTCAGCGTCGGCACGCGTCTTGGCTATGCCGAGTTGGGACTCGCCTCCCAGATCGGCGCCACGCAACTCTGCTGCGCAAAGAAACCTCGCGTGGCCATCTTGTCCACCGGAGATGAGATCGTCCCCATCGAGGTATCCCCCGGCCCATTCCAGATCCGCAACAGCAACAGCGTTTCCTTAGCCGCCCAGGTTCGCGAAGCCGGCGGAGAACCGGTTATCCTCGGCAACGCTTTGGATCGCATCGAAAGTCTTGGCGATAAAATTCAACAGGGCCTGCAGGAAGACCTCCTGGTATTGTCCGGAGGTGTCTCCATGGGCAAATACGATTTGGTCGAAGACGTACTGAAGAGTCTCGGCGCCACCTTTTATTTTGACGCTGTGGCTATCCGTCCGGGCAAGCCGGCGGTCTTCGCGATGTGTAACGAAAAACCTGTCTTCGGCCTCCCAGGCAATCCCATTTCCACCATGGTCACTTTCGAATTATTCGTCGTGCCCGCCATCGACCTGCTCAGCGGTGCCCCCGCGCGCCCTCTGCCTTTTCTCAAAGCTGCCCTCGCCGAGGCTATGAAGGAAAAACCCGGCATGACACATTTCCTTCCCGCACGCGTTCAATTTGACTCTGGCGAGGCTCATGTCAAACCGTTGCCATGGAAAGGTTCTGGCGACACCGTGGCCATGGCAAAAGCGAATTGCTTTCTGGTGGTAGGTTCCGATATTCAATCACTCGCAGCCGGCGAAAATGTTAACGTGCTGATGCGGAAAGATGTTTCTTGAATCCGTCGAAAAGCGCATGAAAAAGCTCTCCCATTACGACCCATCCGGAAACGTTAAAATGGTGGACGTCTCCGCCAAAGCCGTGACCACGCGCACTGCCGTGGCCCGCGGCCTCGTAAAAATGTCCCCAGCCGTCGTCCGCTCCGTGAAGCGCCTGCGAAATCCCAAGGGTAACCCCCTCGAAATAGCCCGCATCGCTGGTATTGCGGCCGCCAAACGCACTTCTGAGTGGATACCTCTTTGTCATCCACTCATGCTTACTAACATTGATGTGACTGCTTCGCTATGCCAGAATGGCGTTGAATTGCAATCTACCGTAACCACGACCGCGCAAACCGGTGTGGAGATGGAAGCGCTGGTCGCCGTTACTGTCGCCGCCCTCACGGTTTACGACATGTGCAAAGCCCTGGATAAGACCATCGAGATTACCGACATCGTGCTGGTTGAGAAAACAGGCGGCAAAAGCGGCCATTTCCGCCGCTCTGCCGTTGCCGCAGGACCAACCCGCTCAAAGGTTCGATCTCGATGAGCGCCGCCGGAAAAAGCATCAAGCTACTATTGGCGGACGATAATCCATTAATCCGCGATCTCGTCTGCAAAGCCCTTGAACCCATTTGCGAAGTTGTCCTGGCCGACGACGGCGCCGACGCCCTCCTCAAAGTCATTGACGAGCCTCCCGACGCCATTCTTTGCGATTACAAAATGCCCGGTCTCGACGGCCGCCAGCTTTTTGAAAAGCTTCGCGGACGCCAGACCACTCGCCACATCCCATTTCTTTTCATGGCCAGCCGCGCCGACATAGAAGAACGCTTGCGCCCGCTGGTCGACGGCGTCGAAGATTTCATCACCAAGCCTTTTCTTGTCAAAGACCTCGTGCGCATCACCAAGAGAGTCGTCGATCGCCTGCATCTCGAAAAGCTCCAAAGCAAAGGCTCGCGCCCCGGCGTCATCCAGGGCCGACTCGAGGAAATGAGCATGATCGACCTGATGCAATCCCTCGAAATGGGCCAGAAATCCTGCCGGCTGGTCGTGAAAAAAGGCTCCGAGACTGGCGAACTTTATTTCTCGGGCGGCCAATGCCGGGACGCCAAGAGTGCGGGAGTGGAAGGCGATGATGCCGTTTATCGTGTACTTCTGTGGACCGAGGGCGAATTCGAAATCGACTTCGGTGCCGCCAACGCTTCCAATCGCACCACCACCACGCGCAACACTACCGGGCTTCTGATGGAAGCCATGCGCCTGATGGACGAAGCCAGCCGCGACGAAGTCGGCACCAATCAAAGTTAAATCGCTGAAACTTACTGGCATGCGCGTGGCCATTCTCACTATCAGCGACTCCGCCGCCAAGGGCGACCGCCAGGACGCTTCCGGTCCCGCAGTCGTGGCGTTCTGCCGCGGCCTCGGCTGGGAAATCACCGACACATTGCTCCTACGCGACGATCCTGCCGCCATTCGCGAACAACTCAGTGCCATCGCCGATGCGAGTCGCGCAGATATCATCTTCACCACCGGCGGCACCGGCATCGGCCCCCGCGATAACACCCCGGAAGCAACCGTGGCCATCGCCGAGCGCCTCATCCCGGGTGTTTCCGAAGAAATGCGCCGCAAAGGAATGGAAAAAACTCCCACAGCGGTCTTATCCCGCGCGGTCACCGCCGTGCGCGCTCACACCATCATCGTAAATCTTCCCGGCAGCCCCAAAGGCGCCGTCGAATCCCTCGAATCCATTGCCCATCTCCTGCCTCACGCCGTCCACGTCCTCCACGGCGCCCGCCACGATTGAGTCTTCAGTGCCGAACGGTCAAGGAACATCCATCACTACGGGCAATAAAAAAGACCCAGAAAATTCCGGGCCTTTTGAATTCTCGAACGAAAAACTAACGCGCAATCAAATTAGGCTGCAAAATTAAATTCAGCACCTGATTAGGGAACAGCCCAAAATACACCGTCCCAATCCCGGTAATGGCCAGCACCACATTCACCGCCACAGGAAATCGCACAGGCGCTGCCGCCATCGCCTCCGCGCTGCCTTCGCGCATGTACATCACCACAATTACCCGCAAATAGTAGTACGCGCCAATAATGCTGTTGATGGCCATCAGTACCGCGAGCCAGATCAAATGTGAGTTTACCGCCGCTTTAAAAATATAAAATTTTCCAAAAAATCCCGCGGTTACCGGCAATCCCAGCAGCGACAGAAGATAAAGACTCAATAACGCTGCAGCTACAGGCTGACGCTGCGCTAGACCAGCGTAATCATCCAGCGTCAAATTCTTCTCGCCCCAGCCGCCAATTTCCGAAACGATGGTGAATGCCCCAATCTTCACCAGCGCATAACTCAACAAATAAAACAGCACCGCCGCGTAAGCAGGCGCCGCCCCGCCTTTCAAATCATTGGCCATGAACGTCACCGCCGCGAACGCCACTAAAATATAGCCCGCGTGCGCGATCGAGCTATAGGCCAGCAAGCGCTTCACATTGGTCTGCAGCAGCGCCCCAAGATTTCCCGCGAACATAGTGAGCGCCGCCAGCACCCAGAATGCCCAAAACCAGAAATGCGTCGCTGCCGGCACGCTCGCAAATATTCGCAACAACAGTGCGAACGCCGCCGCCTTGGGCCCCGCGGAAAACAGCGCGGTCACCGGAGTCGGTGCGCCTTCGTACACATCCGGAGTCCAGATCTGAAACGGCGCCGCCGCCACTTTAAATCCGATGCCAATCAGAATCAGTGACAAGCCCAACTTCAATAAGCTGCTGCCAGGATCGGCATCGTCCATCCTGCTCAGGTTCGTCGTGCCCGTCGCCCCATAAACCAGCGCGATTCCGTAAAGAAAAAACGCCGTGGCAAATGATCCCAGCAGGAAATATTTTAGTGACGCTTCGCTTGATTTCATCGAATCGCGCCGGAAACCCGCCAGTATGTAACTGGAAATAGAACTCAACTCCAGTCCGATGAAAGCCGTCAACAGTTCACGCGCGGAAGCCAAAACTCCCATGCCCGCCGTCGCAAACAGCAGCAGCGCATAAAACTCCGCAAATGGCAGGTTCTCACGATGTAGATAGGAATCTGCCGCCAGCACCACTAGGACGGCCACCATCCCGATCAGCAACCGGAAGAAAAAACTAAAAACATCGGATTCAATCAGCCCGTAAAATCCCTCGCCCGGCGTAGCTCCGGCCACAAACGCGGCGCCGGTTCCAGCAACAGCTCCCACCAGCGCGAGCACTGTAAAAAAGTGCCGGCTGCGAACAAAAGGCTGCAGCAGCATTGCGAACATGCCAAAGCCGCACCAGAGCAGTTCCGGTAGCGCCCGCAGCAAGTCATCAGTGCGTGGAAACATTAGCGCTTCGCGCCCTCTGCGGCCGGAATCTCCACGGCATCCCGCAAATTATTTGTGTTGCCCACAAGTGCTTTAACCACGGCCGCGACACCAGCGGCCACACGCGCTTCATAAGGACGCTGCGGTTCCACCTGATCAATCACAGTCTGCGAAGCCGCCGCCGTTCGCCGCGTGAAATACGTGGAGCCAATGCCCATCCACAACATCACGATCGACATGGTGACCAAAATAAATCTCTCGCGCACTGAGGCGTCAGGCAGTGTTTTATTTTTATCGTTCGCTACTTCGCCAAAAAATACGCGCTGGTAGGACCACAGCAAATAACACGCCGAGAAAATGACTCCCAGCGCCGCCCACGAAGCCCACTGCCAATGCGACTGATAAGTCCCCAACAAAACCAAAAATTCCCCCACAAACCCATTCAGCATCGGCAGCCCCATCGAGGCCAGCGCCGCAACAAGAAAAAACGCCGCGAGCTTCGGCATCGGCGTAGCTAGCCCGCCATACTCGCTGATTTCAAACGTATGCCGCCGGTCGTACAACATGCCCACCAGCAAAAATAGCGCGCCGGTCGAAATTCCGTGCGCCAACATCTGGAACACCGCACCTTGCATAGAAATGTTGCGGAAGGCAAAAATCCCCAAAACCACAAAACCCAGATGGCTCACCGACGAGTACGCCACCAATTTCTTTAAATTTGGCTGCACCAGTGCCACCAGCGCGCCATAAATAATTCCGATAATCGCCAGTGCCGCCACCCAGGGAGCCGCCCGGCGCGCCGCATCCGGGAAGAGCGGCAAACAAAAACGAATCATTCCGTAGGTGCCCATCTTCAACAGCACGCCCGCCAGCATCACCGATCCAGCGGTGGGCGCTTCCACGTGTGCGTCGGGCAACCACGTGTGCAGTGGGAAGAGCGGCACCTTCACCGCAAAGGCCACAAAAAATGCTAGGAACAACAGCATTTCCGCGCGTGGCTCCAGCACGAGCGTGCCCGTCTGGATCATCTGCTGAATTGTCGGCAGATCAAACGTGCCGGTGGCGTTATACAGCCAGATAATACCCACCAGCATCAGGATGGACCCGGCCATGGTGTACAGTACGAATTTCACCGCGGCATAAATCCGCCGTTCATGCCCCCAGATGCCAATCAACATGGCCATGGGAATCAGCATCACTTCCCAGAACAAGAAGAACAAAAACAAATCCAGCGACAAAAACACGCCGATGACGCCGACTTCCAGCATCAACAGCATCACAAAAAATTCTTTCACGCGGTGACTAATGCTGCTCCACGACGCTAGCACCGAAATAGGCGTCAGAAATGTCGTCAGAATCACCAGGAATAAGCTGATGCCATCCACGCCCAGGTGATAATGAATCGGCGGAGTCGTGATCCACCGCCCGTACTCCCCCAGCCGGTAATCCCCGGATGTTAGAGCCGCCCCTCGCAACAACAGCAGCGAAAACAAAAATTCCGCGACCGATACAATCAACGCGATGCGGCGAATAAAAACATGGTCATCGCTGCGCAACAGCAACAATGCCAGCGAACCTACGGCAGGGAAGAAGATCAAAATCGAAAGCAAATGCCCGCCCTGGAAAAGTGAGCTCATCAGCGCGCCACTCCCAGCACCGGTCGCACATGTGGCCAGAAAATCACCGCCACAATCACAATCGCCCCGACCACCACCCACACCGCATAGCTGCGTGTGTTCCCCGATTGGGCCCGCCGCGTGCCGTCGCCAACCACGGTGATGCCTTCTGCGATCCCATTCACGGCGCCATCAATGATCGAAACATCCACGGTCTTCCAAAAAACGTTCGTCGAAAGCCACAACAGCGGCCGCACTACGACTGCGCTATAAAATTCATCGACATAATATTTGTGCAGCAACGTCTGATACACCCCGCGAAACGATTTCGCCAAGCTGTCGGACTTGCTCGGCTGCTTCACATAAAGCCAGTACGCCGCCAATAATCCTGCCAGAGCCGTAAGCACGGCTATGATGGCCAAGGGCGTCTCCAAAGCGTGCGCCA
Organism: Candidatus Acidiferrum sp.; assembly: GCA_035996445.1. Lineage (GTDB taxonomy): Bacteria > Acidobacteriota > Terriglobia > Acidiferrales > UBA7541 > Acidiferrum. The sequence continues at coordinate 27,294 of DASYJM010000094.1, forward strand.
CTGCTTCCGCTGTCCCCGCCTCACTGCCTCCTGGCGCCGCAAAGACCGGCTCCAAAAATTTTGCGAAGTAATCAGACTTGCCCCAGAACGCCGGTGCGGCCAGCCATCCTCCGACAATCGAGAGCACGGCGAGTATAGCCAGCGGGATTAGCATGCTTTTCGGCGATTCATGCACGTGCACGTGATGCTCGTCGTAGCGCTCTTTGCCAAAAAATATCAGGAAAATCAGCCGGAACATGTAGAACGATGTCAACAGCGCGGTAAACAATCCCGCGGCATAAAGAATGTGCCCGACATTCGGCCCGCTATTCTCGCTTAGATAGGCATTCAACAAAATCGAATCTTTGCTGAAGAATCCCGCCAGGGGTGGAATTCCCGCAATCGCCAGCGTGCCCGTCAGCATGGTCACGTACGTCCACTTAATTTTCTTGCTCAATCCGCCCATGCGCAGCATGTCTTGCTCGCCGCCCATCGCATGGATCACGCTGCCCGCCGCCAAAAATAGTAATGCCTTAAAAAACGCATGCGTCATCAGATGAAAAACTCCCGCCGAAAACGCACCAACGCCGCAAGCCAGGAACATGTAGCCAAGCTGGCTTACCGTGGAATACGCCAACACCTTCTTGATGTCTGTCTGCACCAACCCAATCGTCGCCGCAAATAGCGCCGTAGCGCAGCCCACTACCGCGACCACCAGCATGGCCGTCGGCGCGTGCATAAAGAGCACATGCGACCGTGCCACCACGTAAACGCCCGCCGTAACCATGGTCGCCGCGTGAATCAACGCGCTGACTGGCGTTGGCCCCTCCATCGCGTCAGGCAGCCACACATAAAGAGGTATCTGCGCCGATTTTCCTGCCGCGCCCATAAAGAGCAGCAAACACGCCACCGTCAGCGTCCCGAGATGCCCCAGGGCCTCCGCAGACAACGGTGTAGCCTTATCAAACAGCTTCACAAAGTCCAGCGTGCCAAACGTGCGGAATAACAAAAACATCCCCAGCATGAATCCAAAGTCACCAATGCGATTTACGATAAATGCTTTTTTCCCCGCGTCCGCCGCCGACTTCCGCAAAAAATAAAACCCGATCAGCAAATAACTCGCTAGCCCCACGCCTTCCCAGCCCACGAATAACAAAACATAATTCGCGGCCAGCACCAGAATCAGCATGAAAAACATGAACAAGTTGAGATATGCAAAAAAACGGTAATACCCGCCCTCGTGCGCCATATAACCCGTTGAATAAATATGGATCAGCCAACCCACGCCGGTAACCACCAGCAGCATCACCAGCGTAAGTTGATCCACTTGCAGATCGAAGCCCGCGCGGAAATTGCCCGCCTCAATCCAAGAAAAATATTGTTTTACCCAGGGAATCTGTTCCGACGAAAGGAGGAAAAACTCACGCACTGCTTCCAGCGCAGCCAGAAAAGACAGCCCGGTCGCGCCAATCGCCACGCTATTTATAATCTTGTTCGGCCACGTTCTGCCCAACAGCCCATTCACCGTCGCGCCAAGGAGCGGCAACAGTGGAATGATCCAAAGATGCTCAAGTATGGGCATTTAGAGTTTCAGTAAGTCCACACGCTCTACGTTAAGCGATTGCCGGTTTCTTGCCGTAAGGATAATAATCGCCAGTCCCACCGCAGCTTCCGCCGCAGCCACCACAATCACGAACAACACAAACACCTGACCATCCACCTTATGCATCGCCTGGCTGAAGGCCACAAACGCCAGGTTCACCGCATTGAGCATCAACTCGATAGACATAAAAATCGAGATGATGTTGCGCTTAAAAATAAAGGCCAGCACGCCCAGCCCAAACAAAATGGCGCTCAGCACGACGTAATAATTGGTGGGAATCATGGCCTGGTCTCCCGCTGCGCCAGAACAATCGCACCCAGCACCGCCACGAGAATTAGAAACGAGGTCAGCTCAAAGGGGTACACGAAATCTCGAAAAATCATGTTCGATAAATCCCGTGTCGAGGCGATATTCCCTGGTTGCGATGCCGCCTGCACCGTGTCCGTCGCACGAGCAATCGTCGCCGCGATAAATCCGGTCAGCGCGAACGCCAACAGCAGCCCGGGAAATCCGGCAAGCTTCGAAAAGTTCGTGTGCTCCTCGATTCCGGCGTTCAGAAGCATGATCACGAACACAAACAGCACCATGATTGCGCCGCCATACACAATGATCTGCACCGCCGCCACGAACTCCGCGCCCATCAACAGATACAAGCCCGCCAGCGCCACCATCACCACGATTAGCGACAACGCGCTGTGAATCGGATGCTTCTGAAATATCAAGCTCAGCGCGCCGCCCACCGCCAGCGCCGCCAGCACAAAGAAAATGATCAGCGTTGCCGTCATTTCATTGCGCCCCACTTTAAAATCGCGAAGCTGGTGATCACCACGTTAGCGATGGAGACCGGCAGCAGCATCTTCCACCCGAAGGCCATCAATTGGTCATAACGCAATCGTGGCAAAGTCCCGCGCATCCACACGTACACAAACAAAAACACGAAAATCTTCGACAGCAGCCAGAACGGCGCCTGAATGTAATTGTTTACACCCGGAAAAATCACCAGCGCGATCGCCAGGATGCACATTAGCGCCCCAATACCAGGCAAAATCACTTTGCCAAAAATTGTTTCGTAGCGCAGCCCGTCCCAGATAACCCACAAACCCGCCGGCAGCAGCAATACCGTAGGCAAATAAAAGGTCCACGTCCAAGTGGCAGGGAAGGGAGACAGCCACCCGCCAAAAAACAAAATCGCGCACAAACAAGACACCGTAATCATGCTGGTATATTCCGCGATGAAAAACATCGCGAACTTAAAGCTGGCATACTCGGTGTGAAATCCCGCCACCAGTTCCGATTCCGCTTCCGGCAAATCGAATGGCACGCGGTTGGTTTCCGCTACTGCGGCGATAAAAAAGCAAATAAAACCCAGAAATTGCGGAAAAATATTCCAGCCCAGAATTCCATACCGGCTGGTCTGATCGTTAATAATTTCCGTCAAATTAAAAGTTCCGGCGATCAGCAGCACGCCCACCACCGAAAGCGTCAATGCCAGTTCATAGCTGATCATCTGCGCCGAGCTGCGCAAGCCCCCCAGCAACGGGTACTTGCTGTTCGAAGACCACCCCGCCAGCGCGACTCCATAAACGCCCAGCGCCGTAATCGCGAATAAAGCCAGAATCCCGATGTTCACATTGGGCGGCAAAATTCCCAGATAGATAGTTTGTCCAAGTATTTTCCAGGGCAAAGGATCTGGTCCGAACGGAATGATCGCAATGGAAGTCAGCGCCAGCGCCAGCGCCAGAAGTGGCGCAAGAAAATAAACAAATTTATCCACCCCAGCGGGGGTCGGATCTTCCTTGAATAAAAATTTCAGCCCGTCCGCCATTGGCTGCAGCAACCCATGCGGCCCCACGCGGTGCGGTCCCCAGCGTGACTGAATGTGCGCCACCACTTTGCGCTCAAACCATGTCAGATATGCATTCACGGTCAGCACAATAAAAAGCAACAGCGCCACTTTCACAACCGTGATGATCAGCCACGCGTTGGCGTACAGGAAAGCGTTCACGAGGTGACTTCCGTCTCGGCCGCTTCCGGCAGAGATTCCATCATGGTGCAAAATCTTCCCAAGGTTCCGCTGGTAAACAGCGTGTCGTGCGCCGAGTGAATCAATCCCACCGGCACGTCATAAGGAGCGTGGCCGTTCCGGCTAAAGCCCAAGTGCGTGGGCTCCGCTGCACCCTCCAATAACGCGCCCGGCTTCACGCTATAACCCGGCACTGTCTTGCGAATTTCCTCAAAAACCGCGGCCGGGGATTTATAGTGAAACGCTTTGCCCAGTCCCAGTCGTTCCATCTGGTGCGACACGATGCGCAGCAAATCAAAATCCGAGCGCGTGCCCATGATCTCCACGCCCTTGCGCAGCATTTGTATCTCGCCCGCCGTGTTCGTTACCGTGCCGTCCTTCTCGTACGCCGACGCTGCGGGAAAAACAATGTCCGCCTGTTTCGCGGTCTCCGTCAAAAACATTTCGTGAACGATCAGCAATTCCAATTGCCCGCGCCCGGCGCCAAGCGCCCCAAAATGCGCCAGCGGATTCGCGCCCATCACATACAGCGCTTTCAATTTTCCTGATTGCCCGGCCTCTACCATTTGCGGCGCGGTCATCCCCGCCGCTGACGGAATCACCCCGCCCCAGATTTGCTCCAGCTTCTCTCGAGCCGCTGCGTTATCGGTGTATGCATATCCCGGCAATCGGTCAGGTAGTACGCCCATGTCTGCCGCGCCACGCGAATTCGCATAATCGCCAAGCGCCATGTAGCGCGTCTTGCCCGGCAGCTTCGAACCAAAATGCTCCAGCAGCCCAATCGCTGCGCCAGAAACTTCTTCGCCAAAAACAATCGCGATATCCGACTCCGCTTCGAGCGCCGCCTTTAGCTGCACTAGCTGTTCCACCAACTCCGGGGCCAGATTTCCTTTCTCATGCGCGAGGTATGCGAGCGCCGCGCCTTCGTGTCCGGCCGGCACCTTCACAAACTGCGTGGCCTTGCGCTTCAGCTTGATCTCCTGCGCATTAATAATGAAAAGCTTGGTCCCAAAGTGCCGAATCCCCGAACGAATCTGCCACGCCACCAGCGGATTCTGATTCGTCGGATCGTTTCCAATCAACAGCACCGCTTTCGATTCGTACAGTTGTTCCATCGTCAGCATCGAATCGTGCGCGCGATCGCCCAGCGCGGTCAGCAGGCCGGTATAGTCCACGGTGCGGTGATGATCCACGTTGTTGGTCCCAAAGGTCTGCCGCGCTAGGCGCTGGAACAAATAATTCTCTTCGTTCGACGTGCGGTTCGAACCGATAAATCCGATCGCGTTTTTCCCGCCCTTATCAAAAACGTGCTTGAGCTTCGTCGCCGCCGCCTGCGCCGCCTCTTCCCACGAAACGGGATAAAGCTCGCTGCCGCGGCGCAGCAGCGGCTGCTTCACGCGTTCGGGGTGTTTTGTGAAATCAAAACCGAATCGCCCCTTCACGCACAGAAAGTCTTTGTTAATCCCGGAAAGATCCCGGTTATTCGAACGCATGATCTCGTGATTCCTGACGCTCAACGTGGTCTTGCAGCCATTCGAGCAATGCGTGCAAATCGTCGACTCGTATTTCATCTCCCACGGCCGCGTTTTATAGCGGTAAGTGCCGCTGGTCAGCGCTCCCACCGGGCAAATATCAATACACATACCGCATTCTTCGCACTCCAGGTGATCCCCGCGGTTCGGAATAATCACGCTGTTTGCGCCGCGCATGCCCACGCCCAGCGCCTTAACGTCCATGCCTTCGTCACAGACGCGCACACAGCGGAAACACAAAATGCAACGCGGCGCATCGTAATAGACCAGCTCCGACCACTTTTCTTCCGGCCGGTGAATCTTTTCCTCGATGAACCTGCTGCTGTCCGCGCCGTAACGGAAAACCATGTCCTGCAGCTCGCACTCGCCGCCCTTGTCGCACACCGGGCAATCGAGCGGGTGATTGGTCAGCAAAAATTCCAGCATGTACTTCCGCGCGTTGCGCACCGGCTCGGTATTGGTGCGCACGATCATGCCTTCCGTCGCCACCAGAGTGCAGGCCGTCTGCAACTTCGGCATCTTCTCCACTTCCACCAGGCACATGCGGCAAGCCGCCTGCAACGACAACCCCGGGTAGTAGCAGAACGACGGCACCTCCGTGCCGATGCGCCGCGTCGCTTCAATCACCAGCGTACCGGGCGACACTCGCACGTCCTGGTCATTAATCTTCAGCGTGATAAGTTTTTGGTCAGTCATTGAATAAGGTCATTCGTCTATCGAGTGCCAGCCAGCGCCGCTTCAGCGGATTTATATGCGCAGCGGCCATGCAGATGATCTTCAAATTCATTCCGCCACTTTTGCACGATGCTAATCGTTGGCATCGCCGCGGCATCACCAAGCGGGCAGAAGCTTCGCCCCAAAATATTCTTCGAGAGCTCACTGAGCATGTCGATGTCTTCCTCACGCCCGTACCCCGCATGGAATCGCTCCAGCATCTTCCGCAGCCACGTCGTACCTTCGCGGCACGGAATGCACCAACCGCATGATTCGTGCGCGTAAAAATGCATGATGCGCCGCGCCATATCCACCATGCAGGTATCTTCGTCCATTACCACCATGCCGCCGGACCCCAGCATCGAACCAGCTTTGGCCACGGAATCGTAATCCATCGGAATATCGATCTCATCGGCGGTCAATAGCGGACACGAACTGCCGCCCGGAATCACCGCTTTCAATTTCTTGCCGGCAGTGATCCCGCCGGCCATACCATAAATAAATTCCTTCATGTTCATGCCTAGCGGAATTTCATAAATCCCGGGCTTGTTCACATGTCCGGCCACACACAGAAGTCGCGTGCCGCCATTTTTTGGTGTGCCGAGATTTGCGTACGCTTCGCCGCCGCCCAGAATAATTGCAGGCACTGCGCTTAGAGTCTCCACATTATTGATAATCGTCGGGCAGCCATAGAGCCCAACCACGGCAGGGAAGGGCGGTTTGATTCGCGGATAGCCTCTCTTGCCCTCCAGCGATTCCATCAGCGCCGATTCTTCGCCACACTCATACGCGCCCGCGCCGGTATGAATCAACAAATCATAATCAAATCCCGATCCAAGAACATTCTTGCCCAGGTACCCGCGCTCATATGCTTCGGTGATCGCTCCCTGCACAATGTCCAGCACATAACGATATTCGCCGCGAATATAAATAAATCCCTGGTGCGACCCAATCGCGCGCCCAGCAATCACCATGCCTTCAATCAGCTGGTGCGGATCCATTTCCATCAATGGCCGATCCTTGCAAGTTCCCGGCTCGGATTCGTCCGCGTTGCAGATCACGTATTTCGCTTTCGGAGAATCCTTGGGTACGAACGACCATTTCATCCCCGTGGGAAATCCCGCGCCGCCACGACCGCGCAGATTCGATTTCTTCAGCTCATCGATGATCGACTCCGGCGTCATCTGCTTCAGCGCTTTTTCCAGCGCTTGATAACCGTCGTTCTGCAAAAACACATCAATGTTGGTCGAATTCTCGATGCCCCAGCGCTTGCTGATAACCGGAATCTCGCCCGCTTCTCGCGCGTGGAGCGCCCCGGAAATAACCGTAACCGGCTCAGCCCGCCGGCCGAAGTCCAATTCCTGAATCAGGCCATCGAAACTAGCAGGCGTCAGATTCTCGTAAAAATCATAATTAATCTGCATCGCCGGAGCTCCGGTGCAAGCCCCGATGCATTCCACTTCTTCCAGCGAGAACACCCCGTCTTTGGTAACTTCCTTGTGCCCGATCTCCAGCCGCTTCTTCGCGCGATCCAGCAATTCATTGCCGCCGCGCAGCATGCACGCCACATTGGTGCACACCTGTACGTGATATTTCCCCATCGGCTTGCGATGCAGCATCGAGTAATACTCGAGCGTCTCCTGCACTTGCACGGTGCGCAGCTCCAGCCGTGCCGCAATTTCCGCAATTACTTCATCACTGATATAGCCAAACTCATCCTGCGCGTACATCAGCATGGGAATCAGCGCACTGCGCCTTACCGGATACGCATTCTGCAGCCGTTCGAATCGGGCCGTCAGTTGCGGGGACATTTGGAATGCCATCTAGCGATCCACCTCGCCCAGCACGATATCAATCGTCCCGATGCACGCAATCACATCTGAAATCAATTGCCCTTCCACCAATTTCGGCAAGGCCTGCAAATTTATGAATGACGGAGAACGGAAATGCACCCGCAGAGGCTTCGGCGATCCATCGCTGGCAATAAAGCAACCCAGCTCCCCGCGTGGCGATTCAACAGTTACAAACGCCTCTCCAGCCGGCGGCGAAAACCCTTCCGTAAAAATTTTGAAGTGATAAATCAGCGCTTCCATCTCCGTCTTCATTTTCTCGCGAGGTGGCGGCACGATTCCGGGAGCATCGCTCTTGATCTCGCCATCATCCGTAATCTTGTCTAGCGCCTGCCGCACGATCTTCAGGCTCTCGCGCATCTCCGCAACCCGGATCATGTATCGCCCGAAACAATCCGAATCCGTGCGCGTGGGCACATCAAACTCGAATTCGTCATAACTAGAATAGGGAAACAGTTTGCGATTATCGTAAGCCACGCCCGCCGCGCGAATCGTCGGCCCGGTCATGCTCAGCGCAATGGCGTCTTCCGCGGTGATATACCCAATGTTTTTCGTGCGACCCATCCAGATGCGGTTTTCCGTCAGCAGTGTTTCGTATTCGTCCACGCGGCTGGGCATGTATTTCAGAAATCGCTCAATCGCTTGCCGCCATCCCGCAGGCGGCTGCAACGCCACGCCGCCAATGCGAATGTAGCTGGTCATCATTCGCTGCCCGGCGAACATTTCAAAAATCTTCAAAATCTCTTCGCGCTCGCGGAAGCAATACAGAAACACCGACATCGCTCCTAAATCGATCGCATGCGTCCCCAGCCACACCAGGTGCGAAGAAATTCTCTGCAGTTCCACCATCATCACGCGGATATATTGCGCGCGCTTGGGCACTTCCAGATCAAGCAGCTTTTCCACCGCCATGCAATAAACCAGGTTGTTTCCCAGCGGATTCAAATAATCCATCCGGTCGGTCAACGTAATCACCTGCGAATACGTTTTGTCTTCGCACGATTTCTCAATGCCGGTATGCAGATATCCGCAATCGGGAACGGCCTTCACCACCGTTTCGCCGTCCAGCTCCAGCACAATGCGCAAGACCCCGTGTGTGGAAGGATGCTGCGGCCCCATATTAAGGACCATCGTTTTCGCTTGGCCGACTGGTGTCTCTACCGTGGTCATATGGAGGCCTTCGTGAAGCCCAGGGGCAGAACCGGTATATCCCGGTAGCCTTCCACCGGATAATCCCGCCGAAGCGGATAACCTTCCCAGTCTTCCGGAAGCACAATGCGTCGCAAATCCGGGTGCTCGTTAAAACGAATTCCAAATAAGTCGAAAATTTCGCGCTCCAGCCAGTTCGCGCCCGGCCACACCGGCACCAGCGAATCCATAACCGGATCTTTTCCAGACAGCAGCACTTTCAATCGCAATTTTTCCCGTCGTGAAATACATACCAGCTGATAAACCACTTCGAATCGCGGCTCGTAAGGATGGCGATCCAGGCAGGTCGCATCGGTTAGCAAATTAAATTGCATCGAAGCGGCATCGCGGCAGCGCGCCGCAGTAGCCCGTAGTAGTTCACGCGGCACAATTATGGTCGTTTCGCCGCGATACTCCACCACCGCCTCAACGGCGTTCTTATCCCACGCACGCAAGTGTTCAACCGACGACAAGCGTTCGCCTACAACAGTAGCGTTTTGGTTGGAATTCTCCGTCAAACTTTTAATCCCGTGCGCCGGTTATTTTTGCCAGTCCAACGCGCCTTTTTTCCACAGATACAGGTAACCCACCAGCAGGATGGCGATATAAATCATCATCTCTGCGAAGCCATACCATCGCAAGCTGCGAAAAACGTAAGCCCACGGGTACAGAAAAATTGCTTCCACGTCGAACAAAATAAAAACCATGGCCACCAGGTAAAATCGTACGGAAAAAGGTTCACGCGCATCGCCGGTCGGTTCGACGCCGCATTCGTAAGGTTCTTGTTTAACACGGCTTGGCCGTCGCCAGCCAATTAACACCGAAACAGCCGTCAACATGCCAGCGAGGGCCACTGCGATTAGCAGGTGTATAAGTAGCGGAGCGTAACTATGTAGGTCGGAACCGCCCATAAGCGAAACGTTATAATAACGACTCGACTACCACTCGGTCAAATGCTCGCCAAGGACCTTTATAATAGTTCTTATTCGCGTTCGCGTCTGGCAAGCATTCATCGGGGCCCATCGCCATGATTTTCGGTCATAACACAAATGTTAACGTCGGCGCTCACAAGTATCACGTGCAAACCGAAGATGCCGGCCCCTCTAGCGCGCTCATCGACACCACCGTTTATGCTGGTGGCCGCGTCTTGCATCGCCGCACCAATAATTATCTCGACCTCTTGCCCCTCAACGCCGACACCGAAAAAGCGCTCAAGCTGCGTCTCGATGAACAACACCGTCAGGTGCTGGAAGAAATTCGCACCGGTGCGCTCTGTCTCCCTCCACCCACGCCGGCCCCGCCAACTCCAACTACCTCCATTTCTTCGCATGCAGCACAAAAAGCTCAGTCAGAATCTCTGTCCGTCGAATTGCTGAATCCCAAGACCTGGCTCGCCGGGAAGCGCGTCACCTTGCAATTGCGTGTCACCGACGGGCATGGCCATCCAGTCGCAGGCGCAAAAATCACCACGTCCGTTTCAGGCGCCACGGAACCCGCCAATTTCTTTAGCGAATCAGCCGCCACCGGCGAAGCCCACCTCGCCTTCGACATGCCGCGTCTCACCGATCCCAACGCTACTCTGCTGATCGAAGCCACACGCGGCCCGGCCAAAGCTCACCTACGTTTCCAATTGCGTGCCCGCCAACGCATTCCCGTAGCTTAGCCACCGGTACCAGCAGCAAACTTCGTCAGGAATAAAGTCCGTAAGGTAGAATTGAAGGGATGGAGACGTCCCTCGCAATCACCGTCAATGGAGAGCGCCGCGATGCGCCGCAAGGCGCCACAGTAGCCGATTTACTGCGTGATCTGAATCTTCTCGCCGGTCGTGTCGCAGTCGAACGCAACCTCGAAATTCTCCCGCGCCCGCAGTGGCCCAATACCGCCATTCAACCCGGTGACCGTTACGAAATCGTCCACTTCGTAGGCGGCGGCTAAATTCCTGCTCTGTCGAATTTTCAATTGCAGCATTACCAAAGTAGCTTCAAACCGAACTGCACTTGGCGTGAAGTAGTAGATGTGCTGGTGATCGCTCCAGCCGTCGGCGAAACGCCCGACGGTGTGAACACTACTGCATTGGGCAGATTGAAATTTGCTCGGTTCAAAAGGTTGAAAATCTCCGCACGGAATTCAATATTCAGGCGCTCGCTGATTCGCGTATCTTTCAACGCGGAAAAATCCCAAGTGGCCAAGCCCGGGCCGACCAACGTGTCTCTGCCGACGTTCCCATAAAATCCACCGTTGGCGGGGATATTGCTGGGAGCCACAAACGCATTGGGGTCAAACCATTTATTTGGACTTCCTATGATTACCGGCCCGCTGAAAGCTGGATTCGCGAAAGGTCGCACCGGATTTCGCGTGTCCCCGTTGTTCGAAGGGTTGTAGCTGAGCTGCGGAGAAAACGGGAATCCGGTTTGCAGGGTTACGATCGAGTTAACCGTCCAACCGCTGATCAGCCTGCTCGCAAAACCCTCTCCATCGCTGAAAAAACGCCCTCCACGCCCAATCGGCAGTGCATACGTTACGTTAGCTACGCCGATGTGCCTTACGTCAAACGTTCCGGGACCCCAATCGGATCGCAGATTGAAGGGATTCGACGCCAGCGCTGGCCCGCCTCCGGATGTCGTCGCGTTAACGGAATCGCCGTCGTCCAGAACTTTAGAGAAAGTGTAAACGCCGCGCAGCGATAACCCTCCGCTGAATCGCCGGTTCAAATCCACCTGCAGCGCGTTGTACGAACTAACTCCTTCCGAAAAGTACGTCCAGGTATTCGCGATAGCGGGATTGGCCCTCGTTGTTGTAGGCACGAAGTACGTGCCTGCCGGCACTGGAGTCCCCACGATGCCTGCGGGAAAAGTTGTTGGGTATGTCGCGGGGCAAGGCGCTGCCGGACAGATCACCGGAAAAGGCTCGTTCGCATCTATACCGATAATTTCGTGGTACCCGTGATTGCCAACATAGCTCACCGTCACCGAAGTATTCGGCGAAAGCTGCTGCTGAATTCTCAATGAATAAGAAATCAGTGTCGGCGTCTTCATGTCCGGCTGAACTCCCCCGGGGATGAGCTTCACCGTTGCGGGAAATGGTCCTGCTGGATTGATGGGAAGTTGCGATACCGTTAACGGCGTAGTGTACGTGGGATTGAAAGGAGCGTTCTGATCGGCGCGATACCCCAAAGCATCCTGCAGATCGTTATACATCCCGAATCCCGCGCGAATTACAGTGTGATCGCTGAACGGACTCCACGCCAAGGCCACGCGCGGCTGCGGCAAAAATCTTGCGTTGTTAACGGTGAAAAGAGAAGTCGCGAGGCGCGGTTGCGTGGAGATAATTCCATTTGAGAATGTGTAGTTCGAAGCGCGACCGTGCGCTTCGTTCCAGCCAGTCGTAAACTCATCTCGAAAACCCAGTGTCACGGTCATCCTCGGACGAATTCGGAATGTGTCTTGCACGAACCAGGCGCCAAACAGCGACCGCCAATTCATTTCCGTGGGTGCCGGGTCGAACAAGAAGCTGGAAATCGTGCCCTTCAAAAAAGTTTGCAAGCTAGTGAAAGTCGCCTGACCATACTGGCTTAGCGCAATCGTTTCGTTGGATTGAAATTGCTGGAACCACGCGCCAAATTCCAGCTGGTGACGCCCGCGCGTCATGGTCAGATGATTCTCGTACGTATATAAATTTCGCGCGATCCTCAAGTTGCTGCCGTTGTTACTCCCCGCCAGTCCGAGCTGCGCTTGCGGATTGGACGCCGCGCTTCCTCCCACTACCACTGCTCCAACGGGAAGCCCGACCAGAAATCCCGGCACGCTCGCCGCCGGCGTCCCCGGAGTCGGCTCCCCCGTAAAAAAGTAACCTGCGCGCGAGAACCCAACTCTGGCGGTGTTGACCAACGACGGGGAGAAGACATGCGTTTCCTCGAGTGACAGGACCTGTTCCCGCAGGGTGACCACGTCACTGCTGAATGGATCAAGCGGCGTAGCCGTGAAATCGTCGCCGTCATCAATGGTGTAAATTCCAGAAGAAGTATCGCGCGAGGAGAACGTGTGATCCACTCGCACCGTGCCGAAATCCTCGCGGATCGTTTGCAGCGGGCTGCCAAACACTTCGGCAATACCGCCGAAATCCGGAGCGCCTGCGGGCGGTGTAGGCCACAAATTCAGCAGCGGCTCGACGCTTGGTACCGCGGCGGCGCGGGAGGCCGCGTCGGGCACAAAGGTCGCTGAAGTCTGGTGGAGGTGTTGGCGAAATCCCTCGTAGTTAGCGAATAGAAATGTCTTATCCCTCTGGAGCGGGCCGCCCATGGAACCACCAAACTGGTTACGCTGGAATAGCGGAGCTTCTCCCTGATCGAAGAAATTTGGCGCATCCAGGGCATTGTTGCGCAGAAACTCAAACGCTGTCCCATGCCACTCATTCGATCCCGACTGCGTCAGGATCACCACTTGCCCGCCCGGGCGTTTGCCAAATTCGGCCCCGTAAGAGTCGCGTTGCACATTGAATTCGCGCACCGCGTCCACTCCCAGAAGCATGCCGCTCGTTCCGCCCGGCTGCATGTTGTTCTCGGCGGCGCCGGTATATTCCACTCCATTCAACAGAAAAAGATTTTGCTGTGGGCGATTTCCCGAAACGGCGAAGTTATTTGCAGTAGTGGAATTCGAGATCCCGGTTCCACCAGTCTTTAACGACGTGAAATTCACAATGCCCGGATTTAGCGGCAGCAACAAGTCATAGCTGCGTCCATTGAGAGGAAGGTCCTTCACCTGCTGCTCGCCAACTAGGCCGGAAATGTCTTGCGTGGTAACGGTCACGAGCGGGGCATCTTCCGATACGCGTACTTCGGAGGTCACAGCGCTGACCTGTAGCATGAGATCTACATTCGCTTCCTGTCCCACCACCAGCCGGATGCCGGTCCTGATAGCATCCCCAAAACCGCTCTTGCTTGCCGAAACCTTATACCGACCAATCGCGAGTGAAACAATCTGGTAGCGGCCCGCATCATCGGTGACCGTTGTACGCACCGCACCTGTTTCGGTGTTTTTCGCGGTTACCGTTGCCGAACCTACAGGGGCGTCCGAAGAATCGGTGACCATCCCTTTGATACTCGCAGCGACTTGCCCGCGCGCCGGCTGCAAACAACACATCGTCAAGAAGAGTGCTACCCGTGCGAGTCGAGAACTAGCCCGCCGAAGTTCCCATTCAAATGCTGGACGCTTGCTGAAACGCATTGAATCCCCCAAAAGAAAAGAACAAAACGAGTGCTTGCAATTCAATACGGTTCCTATCGTTATGTCAAATCGACTTAAGCCGTATATCATGATAATTGAGTTTGCTAGGCCGCTGGCGGGATGTCAGGAGTGGAGCTGTCGATTGCGGCCGGCCACCGCCGCAACGGCCAGCACGCCGTCAGGGCCAGATACACGGAAGGGAAATGTGTCGCAGCCGTGTCCGGAACCGAGCCCATAAAATCCAGTTCCGCAATGGCATGCATTGGTCCCACGTACCACAGCAATGTCTACAACATTTCAAACGGCTTGCCCGTCCCGCTCCAAACGCCCAACGCCAACGCAAACGCAAACGCAAACGTTAGAATGAACAGCGCGCCCAATAGCCCGCAGCGAAATTATTTCGCATAGTGCGCAGCGCCCATAAAATGTAGCGACACGTAAGGCTCATCCCCAACCACCCAACTGTCATGCGCCACCGGCGGAATGTAAAACAAATTTCCCGGCGTCAATTCCGTCTGCCTTCCATCAGCAAACGCCGCCACCGCTCGTCCTGAAACAACCAGCCCGACGTGTTCCACTTCACACAGCGGCGTACCCGCCAGAGGAGCAACGTCCTGCGACCACTTCCATCCAGGTTCATAACTCGCCCGTCCAATAGTCAGTCCACCGATATGAACAATCTCGAATCGTCCTTTGGCGAAAACGCGCACCTCATCCGGACTTTCGAATCGCTTCAAAATAGCTTCCTGCATGATTCCTCCTTCCGTGCACCACGGTAATTTCAATCAGGCGTTTTTTTTTCCAACAAAGCATTATGACAATAGCGCCGCTCAAACTTGACGACTCTACATGCGGCCAGTAGGCTCATGGCACATGCGCTCGCTATCCAGGAAAACCATATTGGTCGTGCTTGGATTGCTGGCATTGGGCATCATTGCGTACCAGGTCAGCAGCTTCCTTCATCTGGCCAGCTTCAGCGGATCTAAATTGCTGTTCGCTGTGCGCAGTGCCGACACTTATTACATCATTCTTGCCTTGGTGGCGATTTATTCGTGTTACGGCATCCGCTCGCTGCGCTGGCAAGTCTTCCAGCGCAACATCGGCGACACAAATTTTTGGCAAATTTATAAGCTCACGCTGGCTGGCTTCGCCGCCATTTTTCTGCTGGGCCGGGCAGGCGAGCCGGTCAGGCCCTTGCTGCTGGCAAAAAAAGCGCACCTACCGGTTGCAGACACCTTCGGCATTTACGTTCTCGAG
Organism: Candidatus Acidiferrum sp.; assembly: GCA_035996445.1. Lineage (GTDB taxonomy): Bacteria > Acidobacteriota > Terriglobia > Acidiferrales > UBA7541 > Acidiferrum. The sequence continues at coordinate 42,662 of DASYJM010000094.1, forward strand.
CGTATTTTCGATATGGCTAGCGTCGCTGTCATCGCCGCCGTAGGCCTGATCCTGTTTGGCATGCGCCCGCGTGCCGGTGATATGGCCGGCGAACTGGAGACTGCCGCCAAAACCACCGGCACAATTTTATTCGCGGGAGTTCTTACCGCCACAATCGCGCTAATCTATTTGCGCGTCCACGGCACCGCTCTTCTGGAGCGCCGCCTGCACATGGCAATTCAGAGAGGCGGATGGCGCGGTTCCTTCGCGCGCATCGTGCTGGGTTTTGTGCGCGGCGTGCAAACCGTTCGCACTTGGAAAGATTTGGTTCTAGCCACCGTTTATTCCGCTTTGCATTGGTCGGTGGTCGCGCTCGTCTATTATTGGGTGTCCCATAGTTTCACAGGAACGCTCCACACCCTGGGCCTCGCGGACTCGTTGCTAGTTCTGGCATTCACTTTGGTAGGCTCGACGATTCAGTTGCCGGGCATTGGCGGCGGTTCGCAAGCGGGCGCCATCATTGCATACACAACGATTTTTGGAGTAGAAAGAGAACCCGCGGTGGCTGCCGCCATGGTGCTGTGGGCCATCACCTTTGCGGGTTGCAGCATACTAGGTGTCCCCATGCTGATTCACGAAGGCTGGGGTTTGCGCGAGCTGAAACGCATGGCCGCCGAAGAAAAAAAGGAAGTGGCTGTTGCACTGAAATGAGCAATTTTTGCGAACTCAGAAATGTTAATTAATTTTGTCAGCTCCCCGGCTGACAGGAGATAACCCCGAGTGAAGTGCCCTTTCTGCGCCCACGTTGACGACAAGGTGATCGATTCACGCGAAGGCCGCGCCGGCGATACCATCCGCCGCCGCCGCGAATGCCTGAAATGCGCACGCAGATTCACCACCTACGAACGCATCGACGAAATTCCCTACATGGTCGCCAAGAAAGACGGCCGCAGAGAGCGCTTCGAGCGCCAAAAAATTTTGCAGGGCCTGCTGAAAGCTTGCGAGAAACGCCCGGTGGCTACCCCGAAACTGGAAGCCATCGTGGACGAGATCGAAGGCGTTGTGCACGAGGCCACCGAGCGCGAACTGACCACCTCGGAAATTGGCGAGATGATCATGCGCGGCCTGAAGAAACTCGACAAGGTGGCCTACGTGCGGTTTGCTTCCGTGTACATGGATTTTAAGGATGTGCAGGAATTCATGTCGGAGTTGAAAGGCTTGCTGAAAGAGCGCACCAAAAAGTAATAGCAGGGAAGAGAAATAACATTAGCCAAGGGGACTCATGCGGAAATCGATCATTGCGGTTGTGATGTTACTGGCGGTCAGCGGCGCTTACCTCCTCGCCCAGTCTCAGCGTCAGGATAAACCAGCGCCCGCAGCGGCCCCGTCAGCAGGCATCGATGCGGAAAAAATTCGCGCGCACGTTAAGTTTCTCTCGAGCGACCTTCTCGAAGGCCGCGGCATGGGCCAACGAGGCAGCGATATCGCCGCGGAATACATCGCCACGCAATTCGCGTTAGACGGCCTGAAGCCCGCCGGTGATCAAGGCACCTATTTCCAGGAAGTCCCCATGGTCAGTGTCACCACCCTGCCGGACACAACTTTGTCCCTCGTACCAAAAAACGGTGAACCGCTACAACTAAAAAACCTGGACGATTTTGTCATCCATAATGAAACTCAAAAAGAAGTCGCGGACATTGACGCCCCAATCGTTTTCGTCGGTTATGGAATCACCGCGCCCGAATACAAATGGGACGACTACAAAGGAGTAGATCTGAAAGGTAAAGTCGCGCTCCTTTTCGTAAATGAGCCCACCTCCGACGATCCCAAGTTTTTCAAAGGCAAAGCACTTACCTACTATGGCCGGTGGACTTACAAATTTGAAGAAACGGCGCGCCACGGTGCTGTGGCTACGATGATTATTCATCGCCGTGACTTGGCCAGCTACGGATGGGAAGTAGTGCGCAATTCGAACGGCAAAGACAAATCCTACCTCCGCCTCGATGGCACTCCAATGTTGCAAGGCGCATCCTGGATTCAACTGGAAGTCGCCAAAAAATTGGCGGCCATGTCGCAGATGGACGTCGACCAGATCTTTCACCAGGCCCAATCGCGCGATTTCAAACCCGTGGAATTACCAGTGCGCCTCAAAGCCCACGTCGTCAGCACCGTCCGTCCGTTTAATTCCAGAAACGTTCTCGCCATGCTTCCAGGCGATGACCCGAATCGTCGAGACGAAACCGTGATGTACACCGCGCACTACGATCACCTGGGCATCGACGCCAGCGCGAAAGGCGACAACATTTACAATGGCGCGGTAGATAACGCCACCGGCTGCGGCATTTTGCTCGAACTGGCGCGAGCCTGGTCGCAGCCCCCGCCGCGATCCATTTTATTCGCCGCGGTAACCGGCGAAGAACAAGGCTTGCTAGGCTCAGAATTCCTGGGCAAGCATTCCGCAACTCCGGTTGGAAAAGTTACCTTGGATTTGAATTACGACGCCGTCGCACCCATTGGCGACCCCGAAGAAATAGAAGTCAGCGGCGCCGAGCGAACCACCTTTTACCCGCAAGTAGAAAAAACCGCTCAGAAATATGGCTTGGCCATTCGCCCCGACCCCCTGCCGGAAGCCGGCCACTACTATCGCTCCGATCATTTCAGCCTGGCCCGCGTGGGCATTCCTTCGTTTTCAATCAGCGAGGGAATGAAATTCAAAGGCCACGATGAAGCCTGGGGCAAAGCGCAAGCCAAAGACTATGTGGAGCATCACTATCATCAGCCCAACGACGAATATCGCTCCGAAATGGACTTTACCGGTCTGGCCAAAGTCGCGCAGTTCGGCTACGATCTGGGTCTGCAAGCCGCATCGCAACCCGCCCTGATCCAGTGGCAAGCAGGCGACGAATTCGAATCCGCGCGAAAAAAAGCCGGCCAATAACTACTCCGTTGGCCGAAGTTTTTCGTTTATTCAGCAAAATCGCCGTAACTGCTAGCTCGCCTCACATTGCAAAATTAACAAAGCGCAAAGGGTGCCCCACCCCAATTTTCAGGGTTACCCGCCGTGGCGGGTGGGTCTTGCAGTTTCCTCGAATCGAGGCGTCTCGAAGTTCTCTGGAATTGCGGTGTATTGAAGTTTGAAGAATGACCCGCGCAGCTCTCGCGATGATTACAATGGTCACCACGCAAATGGACTCAAGTCCGAACAACCGGCTGCAAGCGCAATATCCAAATCAAAACCCCAATCGGAACTCCTACCGCAGCGATCGCGATAACTAAGATGAGCACCAGAAACATCCAATCCCGCCCGGTGTGATATCCCGGTTGCTCCCTCTCCCGCATCAGCAATCGGTAGTTCCGCCGATTCGCCTTCCAAACCACGTGAAAAATATCGCCCGCGACCGGTATTGCTCCCACGACAGTTTCCAGAAGCACATTCGCGATCATGCGCGTTAAAGTGATGGCTCGCGCGCCCCGACGCCAGGAAGCAAACACAATCAAAAACGATGCCGTCCCGGCCATCGCGTCGCCGATCCCGGGTATCCAGCCGATCAGCGCATCAAGTCCAAATCGAATCTTGGTCCCGGGGATTTGAAATATATCGTCCAGCAGCGCCGCAATATAATCCAGGTGCTCGTCGGAGGTGAGTCTAGGCGGCATGCCCGCACCACTTTACTATCATGCAGCGCCCAATAGCTGGTCCCGCGCAGTCGAACCCCACCGCAAATTATGCCGTTTTCAAAACGGGAACGCGCCGCGGAATGCGTGAAGAACAACTCGACTTGCGATCAAAGAGAAAAAATTAGGTAAGCCGCTGTGATGCAGTGATGCAACCCTTCCGAGCCCAATTAATTGCGTGCTTAGGCTGGAGCCGCTCACTCTGACGGCGAAGTCTGAAAATATTTGGAGTCAGGCGGTGTGAGTAGGAAATAAGCCACAACTACAAACAGCCCAGCATGCGCTAAACATTCTGACAGCGAGTGGAATGCGCTCACGCCAACGTGAAAGCCAAGCCACCCAATCACCAGCCAGCGAGCCCAGTTGCGTCCCTTGAGCAGGAACACTCCACCCACGACCGCAATGACCCGAATGAATGCAATGAGCGCGAACCAGGGATCCAGCGGCCGCTGCGCCAGGTGGTAAGCCAAACCTACTACGCCCGCAACGATAAATAAGCAACCCAGGATTGTGACAGGGATGGAACGTTTCATGGCACCGCGACTATAACAGCGCTCTCAAGCCCGACTCACCAAACAACCTTTAACGCGGCCAGACCCCCGCCGTAAACGACTTAATGGTGTGAAACCCCAGCCGGTCATAAAGCTGCACAGCAGTGCGGTTCTCCGATGTGACCGTCAGCGTCAATTCCTTAAACTTTAAAGCCCGCAGCGCGTCGCTGGATTTTTGCATCAGCATGCGCCCCAGCCCGTGCCCCTGAAATCCTGGAACCACGCAAATTTGCGTGGTGTGCCCAACTCCTGGCGACACTTCGCTCGTCAGCACCGCGGCTACCAACTCGTCGCTGCCCGGTTGCCGCAAAACGAACGAGGCCGCTGGCACAAACTGGCCGCACCCGGGCAGCAAAATAATATTTTTAAGAAAGCGCAGCGCGCCCGTCACGCTGCGATACTGGTCGTTAATCTCCCCATCCACATGATCGGCGTACGACAAATAAATTAGCTTGGCGCACGGTTCGAAGTATCGATCATTCCACCGATCGATCCGCAGCCCAGCGGAATTGTTGGAATTTGCCTTCCCCGCTTTCTGCAGATCGAGCAGCATGAATTGCCTCGTGTATAAACTAAATCCTTGGTCGCGAAGCGGCGTATCGATCGGTCCGCTGAACGGCATCAGCTGCGCCTCGATGCGCTCCAGGTGTGGAATCGCCCGCATGGAAAAGAGCGTCTCCTCCAGCAACCGCTGCGCAATAGCGGACTGCGGAAATTGCGCCGAAACATACAGCCCGCCAATCAACCCTTTTTGTTCTTCCATCACATAAAACGAATATCCCGCGGCATTTCCATTTTCAAACGCCACGCTCCCCGCTAAAGCGCGCGCCTCCAGAAAACGTTTGATCAGTTCCAGCGCTCCGCGATAATCCCAGTGCAATTCCTTGCGCCAGTGGCGAGATTCTTCTTCAAGAAGGGACTCTAGTTGCCTGACTGTGGTCTGTCGCAAATCGACAATGTTCATGGGCGAATAGGAGGGCGAGCGACCCTGCCGCCCGCATTCCTATGATAGCCGATTCGCCCAATGGCGCGGGAACGCCTGCCTGCCCATTGTTTCGCGATATAAATGCGACACATACCCGCTGCTCGGGAAAGTGCGCGGCGCAAGGGTGTGCTAGCATGCAAATTGTCAGCATTCGTACCACCCCTTTTACTATGAGGAACAGAAAAAACGGCGCTCTTAACGTCCACCTTGCGCAGATCACGCATGTCCATCCTCTCTGAACTACGTTATCCCACACGCTGGTACACCAAACTTCTCACCGCAATTTTGGCGCTCCTTTTTTTTGCCGTCCTGGCCACCGCGGGTGTCGCCGGCTTCCTCGTATATCGCATCGTCAAACCAGTACGCACCAGCTCCGAAATTAATCTGCAAAGTTTCCCCGGCCGCCCGGATGCCGTGCAATTCACCGTCTTGACTAACCAGGCCCGCGAAGGCTGGTTTTTTCCGGGCCTCCGCGGTGCGCCCACCATCGTGCTTTGCCATGGTTACGGCTCCAGCCGCGCGGAGTTGCTCACCCTCGTTTCCACCCTGCAGGACCATCAGTACAACGTCTTCCTGTTTGATTTCGCCGCGCATGGGGGCAATTCCGGCGCCACTACCTTCGGCTATCGCGAAGCCGACGAACTACGTTCCGCCCTCGATGCCCTGGCCACGCGCAACGACGTGGATCCCCATAATTTCGGCGTGTGGGGCTACAACCTAGGCGCCTACGCGGCGCTGCGAGAGGCCGAACGAGATCCGCGCATTCGCGCCCTGGTTCTGGACTCCGTTTACGACACTCCGTCGCAAATGGTGAAGATTGGCGTGGAGCGCACCGGCCTCGCCGGATTCCCCCTCATGATCCGTTCCGCAGAGTTTAGTTTCGACCTGCTAAATCTCTCGTATCGCAAAGAGCCGCCGTTGTCCACGCGCCTGAACGCCTTGGTAAACGTTCCTATACTTTTTATTCAGGCTGCGGATGACCCCGAACTCGCCGCCATCGCGCGCAATATGTTTCTAAAAGCTCCCGAACCTCGCGAACAAACCATTATCGGGCATGGGAATTTTGTGGCCATGAATGATGACGACAAACGCGCCTACGAGAATCGCGTCGTATCTTTTTTTCTAACCCATCTGCCCGCCACCATGCGACGTTAAAGCAGCGGATTCGTCAAAAGCGGCCTGACCACCACAACCTCCGCCTGCGGCGACTGCTTGGAAATTACCGCCACGATTTGCGCGCTTCTCTCGAGCTCCTCGAGACTCCTCTCGCTGGTTACCACTGTGGCCTCCACGGCAACATTGGGACTCCACTCCGCAATTTCCCGGTGCAGATAAAAACTAAGCTGGTACTGCCATGAGCGCTGCAGCTTAAAGGAATAAGTATTAGCCGCACGTTCCACGCCAATCTGCCTGGCGCAACTCCGCGCGGAAAGCTGAGGATCCAACTTACTGAGTGACACATAGACCAGATTGAGCAAGAAAAGTACCAGCACAACTGAAAACGTTAAACCCGCACGCGTCTGCCGAAGCAACGCCGCCCCAATCACAATCAAACCGCCCACCGTGGCGACAATAATGTATAGCGACACCAGCGGTCCTCGAACATGGACCTTCGAAAAAAATATCCAACCCGGCGACGCCAACAACAGCGCGCCTATTAGCCCGAGAACGTAACACCCAAACACATGCGTGGATTTCAGTGTTCGCCTGACCGCGAGTGAAATTAGAAAGCCCAGCGGAAGTACTGCTGGAAGGATGTAGCCGGGGAGTTTGGATTTCGATAACGAAAAAAACAGAACAGGGTAGACGCCCCATCCCGCCAGTAACAATATTTGCGCTCGATGCTGCCCGCGTTCCTTCCTTCCGTCGCCAGTGATGAACCATGCCAGCCAGAATACCCACGGTAAGAGCGCCAGAATCGTAATCGGCAGGTAATACCAAAATGGTTGAATGTGCTGAAATTCTGGCGTTAAGTAACGCCTGAAATTGTGTTCGATGATAAAAACGCGAAAGAACTCGGGATTGCGGCGAGCGCATAACACATACCAGGGAAGGCACGTCAGGAAAAATGTACCGACACCGATCGGATGAAACAACCGCAGCGCATCGTGCCAGCGTCTGGTGGACGCCGCCCACAAAAGCATTGCGCCCCCGGCCAGAATCAATGCCGCGGGACCCTTTGCTAGAACCGCGAGACCAAGGAAAAATCCAAAAAGTGCCAAACTGAGATAAATAGCCTTTTTCGTCTGACGAAAGACCGGTTCTTCTAAATAATTCGCCGGCACGAGACCCAGCACAACAGCCGCACAAACCATGGCAATGCTCAGCATGGCGCTGAACGGCATGTCCGTCGAAGCCGCGTGTGAAAAGCCGATCATTCCCACCGTGGACGGCAAAAGCAACAGCACCCAGCGTGCGGCGTTCCACCCGCCAATGCGCACTGCCAGCCACGCCAAGGACAGCGTGGCGAGCAGTGCGCATACCGCGCTAGGCAATCGCGCGTTGGCCTCGTTCACACCGAACAATTTAAAACACACCCCGGCGGCCCAATAATAAAGAACCGGCTTTTCAAACCACGGTTTGCCGTAGAGTCGCGGCGTGACCCAGTCGCCCGACTCCGCCATATCTCGAGCGATCCACGCGTAACGGGGCTCGTCAGGCCCGATAAACCCAAAAGCCCCCAGATGACTGAAGTAGCAAACGTACAGCGTCAAAAGAATTAACACAGCCCAGCTGATCTCGCGCATGGACAGGTCGCGAAGAGAAACATCGCCATAGGGATCGTCGCCGGATTTTTTCGCCAAAGGTGGGCCGGTATCGTTCATTAGAAAAAGGAAACTACGGACGTGAGTCTAACATCGTGCGCAATGTCCATGGCAATGTAGCCGCGCCGGCAGGCATACTGTCAAGGCAGCGGAGGGCAGCCGCTCAGACCAGCGATGAAGGAATGGGCAGAGTACGCAGTCGTACGCGTGTTGTTAAAAATTATTAAGGTTTTGCCGCGCCAGACAGCCCGGCCGCTGGCCGCTTCCGCCGCGCATGTCCTCTTCCTCCTGTCTCTCAGGTTGCGCGAAACCGCTGGATTTAATCTGCGCCTGGCATTTCCGGACTGGACCGAAATGCAGCGCGCTAAAGTCATCCGAAAAATGACCCGCAATCTTGGCTGGATGGCCGCCGAGTTCACCTGCCTCCCCAAATATGCAAAACAAAATATCGAAGATGTAGTGATTCTCGATGGTCATAAAATTTTTTTGCGGGGCCATCAACAAGGAAAGGGAGTCCTGTATTTGACCGGACACATCGGCGCCTGGGAGCTTCCTTCTTTCGCGCACGCTTTGTATGGCTACCCCCCGCATTACATGGCCCGCCCGTTGGATAACCGCAGGCTCGATCAACTGGTCAATCGCTATCCTTCTTTAAGCGGCAATCGTCCCATCTTCAAAACGAATCGGCGCGCACAATGCTGAAAGTTTTGAAAGATGCCGGCACAGTGGGAATCCTTGCCGATCAAAACACCATGCCCGAAGAAGGGGGCTTCGTAAATTTTTTCGGTACCCCGGCGTGCACCACAACGGGCCTCACATGCGTGGCCTTGCACGCCGGCGCCGCAGTAGTCCCCGGCTATGTATATTGGGACTCTCAAATCAAAAAGTACCGCCTCAGATTCGAGCCCCCGGTAGAGTTATCAGGCACTGGAAACATAGACCGCGATATTCTTGAGAACACCCCAAAATTTACTGAAGTCCTCGAAGAAATTATCAGAAAGTATCCCGACCAGTGGGTATGGCTGCATGGCCGCTGGAATACCAGGCCGCCAGGCGAAATCGCCGTTGTACACATTTAATTAATTTGTTGCACGTCTGAAGACGAAAATGCAAAAGCGTTAGCGAGGGCGCATCATGAAGAAAACCGCCAAAGAATTAGCAGCCGCGGTCGGAGCTACAGTCGAAGGAAATGGTGATCTGGAGTTGCGCGCCGTCGCCTCGCCAGAACGCGCCGGCCCCCGCGATTTAATTTTTGCTGACTCGCCAAAAGAAGCCCCGCGAGCTCAGTCGTCCGCGGCCACTTGCGTGATCGCAGCGCCGGACGTCGAGCTACCAGGAAAAACGGTTCTGCGCAGCGCCACACCAAAGCTAGCCTTCGCCAAAGCTGCCACGTTGCTCAAGGAACGACCCCCCATAGCTACAGGTGTACATCCCACAGCGATTATCGCGGCCCTCGCCCAAATCTCGCCGAACGTAGGCATCGGCCCCTACGCCGTGATCGGTGAAGACGTTCATATTGGCGAAGACACACAAATCGGCCCGCACGCCGTAATCGGGGCCGGATGCTGGATCGGCAAAACTTGCAGAATCCATCCGCGCGTCACCTTCTACAGTGGTGTGCGCCTGGGCGACCGCGTGGAAGTCCACTCCGGCGCCGTAATCGGTGCCGACGGTTTTGGATACGCCTTCGGCGAAGGCCGGCATTGGAAATTCCCGCAAGCCGGAATTGTTGAGATTGGCGATGACGTGGAAATCGGCGCCAATACCACCATCGATCGCGGCTCTCTCGCAGACACCAGGATTGCCACCGGCGTAAAGTTGGATAATCTCGTTCACGTTGGCCACAACTGCGAAATCGGCGAGCACTCCGTAATTGCCGCCCAAGTCGGCCTTTCCGGTTCCTGCGCCTTTGGCAAAAACGTTGTCGTTGGCGGCCAGGCTGGCTTCGGCGAACGCTGCAAACTGGAAGACGGCGCCATAATTGGCGGCCAGTCTGGAGTCCTCGGCGGCAAAACCATTCACAGCGGCGAAACCGTGTGGGGCACGCCGGCCCGTTCCCTTGAAAAATTCAAGGAACAGTTCGCATGGCAAGCCCGCCTCCCTGAATTGGCAGCAAGGATCAAAAACCTCGAGCGCAATGTGAGAAAATAAGAAGCCGCAATAAGAATTGCAGAGAACGTCCGGTGTAGAAGTCCGCAGAAGGCAGGCCAAAGTTGCAAACATCAGCGGCACCACGAAAACGAAATTGGCGCCTCATCGTCGTCGGTGGACACACCCGCAGCATCGGCAAGACCCAGTTAGTCTGCGACGTGATCCACGCGTTTCCGGAAGAAAACTGGATCGCTGGCAAGATCACCCAATACGGCCACGGCGTATGCGCAAAAAATGGCGAGAATTGCGACTGTGCCCCCGACGATCACAGTTACGCGATCAGTTGGGAAAAAGACGCCCAAACCGGCACCGACAGCTCCCGTTTCCTGGCGGCAGGCGCACAACGCTCTTTCTGGCTAAGAACCAAGCAAGGCTTTCTCGCCGAGGGACTCCCGCTCTTGCGTGAAGCATTGGCCCAGCTGCCCCCCACAAATAGCACAGAGTCGCCCATACTCATTCTGGAGAGCAACTCCGTCCTGCAATTCGTCCAACCCAGTCTATATTTCGCCGTCATAGACCCCAGCCGCGACGATTTCAAAGACTCCGCTCGTATGGTTCTGGACCGCGCCGACGCCCTGGTGCTTCGTGGTGACGGCGATGACGACGCTCCAGTCAGCGAAGCCCCCTGGATGAAACTCCCACGCCAGCTCCTAAATCAGGCCCCCTCAGTTCGTCAAAGGGAAGGCGAGCCTTTGCCCCTCCCACTCCAGGTGCTGATCAGGCGCACCTTGGAAGCTCCCGCGGACGTCAAGTTGTAACCTTCTCGTGTCCAATCTCATCTCCAAATGAGACAATGTCGTTGACCGCTGGAGCGCATCCCAGCGATAATCTACTAGTACTCGTGTAGGCCCTGTCGGGGGCGACATCTAGGTCGAAGTCCCTAGGGTGTTCGGGCAACCGGTAAAGAAGTTCCGCTTTTCAAAGAAGTATCCAAGTTACTCATCGTTCTCGCGATGGGCTGATAGGGGAGGACTAGCACCTGATGGCGTCTTCTGTCCGGATGGAAGATGAATCGGCTGTTGCTGCAGCGCCGCTACCTTGGCGCCCGCAGAACTGGGCTGAACACCTCGAAAGCTCCATCGAGCGGGGTGCCAACCACCTCTTGTCCCTGCAGACCGAGGAAGGCTACTGGCTCGGCGAACTCGAAGCCGACACCACCCTCGAATCCGACTACATCTATTACCTCTTCGTACTGGGCAAAGCTGATCCAGACCGGATCGCCAAGCTAGCCACTTACGTCCGCCGCCGCCAACTCGCTGACGGTGGCTGGAGCATTTATCCCGGCGGCCCTTCTGAACTGAACGCTACCTGCAAAGCCTATTTCGCTCTGAAATTGGCCGGCGACTCTGTAGACTCGCTGCACATGACCCGCGCGCGCGCGTCAGTGCATGCCTTGGGCGGCCTTGAATTAACCAACTCTTATACCCGCTTCTATTTAGCACTTGTCGGCGCGGTCGGCTGGGAATTAGTCCCCGCCATTCCGCCCGAGCTAATGCTTCTGCCGAACTGGTTCTACATCAATATTTACGAATTTTCTTCCTGGACCCGCGCCATCGTCATCCCCATGATGATTCTCTCTGCGCTGCGACCGAACTGGAAGCTCCCTGAGCGCGCCCAGGTCGACGAACTTTTCAAAGACCCCACTCGCAAAAGAGCCGCTTTCGACTGGAGCAAGCAGCTTATTTCCTGGCGAAATTTTTTCCTCGCCCTCGACCGTGGCCTGAAATTTTACGAGCGTTTGCCCTGGAAACCTCTGCGCCAACGTGCCCTGCGCGAAGCAAAATCGTGGGTTCTCGAACACATGGAACGCTCCGAAGGCTTGGGTACCATCTATCCCGCGATGATGAATTGTATCTTCTCGCTGGTGGCCATGGGTTATGGACCCGACGATCCTTTGACCTGCCGCGAAACTAGGGAATTTGCCCGTTTTGAGATTGAAGATGACGAAACCATTCGTCTGCAGCCTTGCGTTTCCCCAGTCTGGGATACTGCCATCGCCATGGTCGCCCTGGAAGAAGCCGGCGTAGCTCCTGACGATCCCGCGCTAGTGCAGGCTGCTGACTGGATTTTGTCCAAACAGATTCTCGGCCCTGGCGATTGGCAAGTGAAAAACAAAGACGCGGAACCCGGCGGCTGGGCTTTCGAATTTCGCAACGATTTTTATCCCGACGTGGACGACACCGCGTTCGTGCTCATGGCCTTGCAACGCGTGAAATTCCCCGACGCCAAGCGCATGGAAGCCGCAACTCGTCGCGGCGTTCAATGGCTCCTGAGCATGCAGAATCGCGATGGCGGCTGGGGCGCCTTCGACCGCGACAATGATCGCCGCTTTCTGTGCAATATTCCTTTCGCCGATCACAATGCCATGATCGATCCGTCCACGGCCGACGTCACTGCTCGCGTCCTCGAATGTCTCGGACGTTTCGGCTGGCCCGCGGATCATCCCGCCATACAAAGAGCCGTCAAATTTTTACTCAAAGATCAGTGCGGCGACGGGTCCTGGTTCGGTCGCTGGGGCGTTAACTACGTCTATGGCACCAGCGGCGTCCTCCGAGCGCTGGAAACTGTTTCTTTAACAGCGCAGGAATATTGCCAGCGCGCCGTAGCATGGCTCAAGTCTGTCCAACAGGACGATGGCAGTTTTGGCGAATCACTGAAAACTTATTCCGACGTGTCCTCCAAGGGCCAGGGCGCAAGCACTCCTTCGCAAACCGCTTGGGGCTTGATCGGTTTGCTCGCCGGATCCAATACCAGCGACCCGGCTATCACCCGTGCGGTTTCCTATTTGGTTGGCAATCAAAACGAAGACGGTTCCTGGAGCGAGCAGGATTTCACTGGCACCGGCTTCCCGTGCGTCTTTTATCTGAAATATCATCTTTATCGCAATTCATTTCCGGTATACGCGTTATCGCGCTACCACAACCAGGCTCGCAGAGCCGACGAATTCTGCGCCTTGAAGTTCCAGCCCAACGAGTTCCGGCTGCGTTCCGGAATCTAGCGCGCATGATGCGCTTGCCCCCGCGACTCCTCTGGGACCTGGCCAGGATTCGCATCACACAAAAGTTGTTTGGAACTTCGCGTTATCCCTTGGCCTTGCGCCTTGATTTAGCGCAATTGCGCTCTCGTACCGAGGCCACTCCGCCGAACGGCGTCAATTCATTCTCGGGAGTGTCTTCAAGAGATGCGCAAGCTCTTTCGCAGGTACGCGCAAGCTCCGCGCCCGTGGTGTGGATCGGTGGCGATAGCCCGCTGCAACATCCGCGCATCGGCCACTTGGCACGCGAAATCGTCAATTGCGGCCGAACGGTATTCGTCGAAATGGATGAAACCCTCTTGCGCCGCCGCATCCACGAATTCCGTCCAGTCTCGCGGCTTTACTTGGTTTTGCCGCTCAATGGTTTGGAAAACGCCCGCGACTCGCGCACTCAAAACAGCGTAAACTTTCGCGCCACCATGGAGGCCATCCGCACTGCCAAGCTTTCTGGTTTTCACATTTGTGTTGAGACCATGATTTTCCCCCGCTCCGACAGGAGCGAGATCCAAAAGTTAGCAAAATTCATTTCGACCCTGGATGTCGATGGCTGGATTCAACTACGCGCCAGGGCGTCCGCAAACGACGAAACCAGTGGCGAGGCGTTGCAGTACGCGCGCAACTTGATTCCGAGTCGCTATTGGAGAGACTTTTCAGCGCTTCTCGATTTGCCACGCGCCTCCGGCCAGCCAGGCTTTGAAAAAAAGTGCACCGCTGACCGAGTGGTTGAAAAAGTCGAAAAAATGTCCGCCCGCGAGGCCCCTGCGGCCAGTGACGAAGGATTGCGCGCCCTATGACTACTCTCGTTACCGGCGCGGCAGGATTTCTGGGCAGCCATGTAGCGCGTCAACTCGTAGCCCGAGGAGAAGATGTCCGCGTCCTGGTTCGTGCCTCCAGTTCCAATCGTGCCATCGCCGATTTGTCGCTCGAATACGTCACCGGTGATCTGCGCGATCAATCTTCACTCGCGCGCGCCATGGACGGCGTCCAGCGCGTTTTTCACGTGGCCGCCGACTACCGTCTATGGGCCAAAAATCCCCAGGACATTTACGATTCGAACGTCGGCGGCACAAAAAATTTGTTGGCCGCCGCCCACCAAGCCGGCATACAAAAGCTCATTTACACCAGCACGGTAGCCACTATCGCGGTGGACCGGCCGGCATTGCCAAACGAATTTACAGATTCCAAGCTCGAAGAAATGGTCGGCCATTACAAACGCTCCAAGTGGATGGCTGAGCAAGAAGTTTTGAAGGCCGGCAAAGAGAGCCTCCCCGTCGTCGTAGCTATGCCCACCACCCCGGTGGGTCCGTGGGATTGGAAACCCACCCCCACGGGGAAAATCATCGTGGATTTCCTGAACGGGAAAATGCCCGGATACGTGGAAACGGGCTTGAACTTTGTCGGCGTGGAAGATTGCGCAGCAGGGCATTTGCTCGTGGCCGAAAAAGGCAAAATCGGCGAGCGCTATCTATTGGGCGCGGAGAACCTCACCCTCAAGCAGGTCTTGGACTCTCTCGCGCAACTCACCGGCCTGCCTGCTCCCAAGTTCAAAATTCCGCATAGTCTGGCCTTAGGTGTAGCCTATGCGGACACTGCGTTTTCGCGACTCATTCGCCGTGAGCCACAAATTCCGGTCGAAGGCGTAAAGATCGCCCAGCATCTAATGTTTGTGGATTGCACCCGCGCGCAAAGGGAGTTGGGCTTTCGCGCCGAACCCGTATCGGCAGCATTCGAACGCGCCGTCCGCTGGTACGAAAAAAACGGCTATGTAAGCGAGCGGCGCATCAAACGCATGGCACACGCCGTACCAGCGTAGTTAATCGATATTACGATGAACCTTCTCATCACTTACGCGGTTGAAGCGGAATTCGCACCTTGGCGCGCACTGAACATGGAAAAAGTGACCATCGGCAACGTTACCTTGCAACGCGCCCACATCGGACGAGCCACCGTCGATTTCGTCATCACTGGCATGGGAGCGGCAAACGCAGAGCGCATCGCGGACGCGATTATTTCCAAAACATATTCGGCTTGCATCATCTCGGGGTTGGCCGGTGCCTTGAAATCTCCTGTCAAACTGGGAGACATCGTTGCCCCCGAAAGAGTTCAGGATCACGCCAGTCGCCAAACCACAATCTGCGACTGCGATCTGCTAACACACGCTTCCGAAAATGGCGCCAGTCGTATCGCAACGTTACTGACCACCGATCACGTCGTAGATACCGCAGCAGAAAAAAATCGCCTATCGACATTTGCTGAAGCAGTCGATATGGAAAGCTTCACAATCCTTCATGCCGCAAACAAAAAAAGCGTGCCCAGCGTCGTCCTGCGTGTAATTTCCGATTCCTTTGATCGCGATATGCCCGCAGAACTCGACACCATCGTCGATCCCCAGGGCCACGTGAAAATCACCGGCGTGGTTCGCTATGTCGCCAAACATCCCTTGATGGTTCCCGCCCTGGTGCGTCTCGGGCGCGACAGCAAATCCGCCGCCGAAGCATTGGCGCATTTTCTCGAGTCCTACATCATTAAATTATCTTCCGCCACGCACGGTGGTCCGCCCGCATTGCAGGAAGTGACCGCCTCATGAGCGACACGGGAACCATGCTTCACGCGCCCGCAACACTAGGCCCAGTTCCCAAAACCATGCACGCGGGCGTCTATCGCGAAAAGGGTCGCGTATACGTGGAAGAAGTTCCCGTCCCAGATGTTGGCGACGGCGAAGTCCTGATCAAAGTCGCAGCCTGCGGCATTTGCGGCACCGACATCAAAAAAATCTTCCAAGCCTACGTAAATCCCCCACAGATTCTAGGCCACGAGCTCGCCGGCACCGTTGTCTCCGTAGGCTCCGGCGTCAACAAATGGAAATTAGGCGACCGCGTCATGAGTTTTCATCACGTCCCCTGCGGAAATTGTTTTTATTGCCAGCGCCGCCTGTTTTCTCAATGCAAACAATACAAGTCCACCGGCCTCACCGGAGGCTTCACTCCCAACGGCGGCGGCTTCGGCGAATACGTGAAAGCCATGCCCTGGGTCGCGGATCGCGGCATCATCGCGTTGCCCGACGACGTCACCTTTGAAGAAGCCACCTTCATCGAGCCCATCAACACCATCTTCAAAGCCGTACAAAAAGCTCGCGTCACCAAGGGCGAAACCGTGCTCGTGTTGGGCTGCGGCCCCATCGGCTTGCAATTACTTATGGTCGCCAATCTCGAGGGTGCTCGCATCTTCACGAGTGATCCCATGGCCGTCAGACGCGCCAAGAGCCTGGCCCTCGGCGCTCTTGAGTCCTTCGACGCTAACAGTGGTGGTAAGCTGGTACAGGAAATAAAGGACCGCACCGAGGGCCGCGGCGCTGATGTAGTGCTGGTAGCCGTCGCGCACCCCGCGGTTGTCGCAGACGCTCTGGCAGCAGCCAGGCCCGGCGGCAGAGTCCTGCTCTTCGCGGCCAACGACCCGGTGACCCGAATCGAATTCCCGGCTGCCGAAGTAGGCATCGACGAAAAGGAAATTCTGGGAAGCTATAGCGCCGCTGCAGACATTCAAGACACCGCGGCGGACTTAATACTAAAAAAACAGCTACCCGTTATGAACATCGTGACGCATCGTTTTCCGCTGGCCAGAATCCAAGAAGGATTGGAACTGGCAGCGCGTCCGACAGTAGAATCCCTTAAGATATTGATCACCCATCAATGAGATCGACAACTACAAGAAAAGCGGAGATCGGTGCAGCCCTGAAGACCGCTGCGCCCTGGATGGCCGTCCCCGCCAAGATGAACGCAGCCGTTCTGTACGGCAGCGAAGATCTGCGTGTCGAAAAAATTGAAGTGCCCGCGCTGGCCGCCGATGAAGTCCTCATCCGCGTGCTTCTCGCGCTGACCGATGGCACTGACCTAAAAGTCTGGAAGCGCGGTTATCACGCCAAAATGATTCAGCCCCCCGCGGTCTTCGGCCACGAAGTGGTCGGTGAGATTGCCGCCGTCGGCAAGCGTGTAGATCCTCGCTGGCAGATCGGCATGCGCGTGGTGGCCGCCAATTCCGCGCCTTGCTTGCGTTGTTTCCATTGCCGCCGCGGACAAGAAAATCTCTGCGAGGACCTGCTCTTTAACAATGGCGCCTACGCGGAGTACATGCGCATCCCCGGTCGCATCGCCACCGAAAACATGTTGGAAGTGCCCCACTCGGTTGATGACGCCAGCGCTGCTCTGTCCGAGCCTTTGGCCTGTGTGCTGCGTGGCATTCACGAAATGGAATTGCGCGCTGGTGACACCACCGCCGTAATCGGTTGCGGACCCATCGGCTTGAAGTTCGTGCGCATGCTTTCGCGGCGCGGTGTGCGTGTCATCGCTCTGGCGCGGCGTGCTCAGGCTCTGGAAGTCGCAAAACGACTCGGCGCGATATCAACAATTAACGTCAACGAGACCGCCGATATTGTCGCCGCGGTAAAAGCCTTAACAGAAGACCAGCGCGGTCCCGATGCCGTCGTGGAAGCCGCCGGTAATCCCGTCACCTGGAAGCAGGCTCTGGCCATGGTCCGGCGCGGCGGCGTGGTGAATTTCTTCAGTGGCCTGCCCAGTGGCATGCAAGTCGAAATCGAACCCGCGGAAATTCACTATTCTGAAATTAAATTGATTTCGCCCTTTCACCATACCCCGCGGTTCATTCGCGATGCGCTCGAAGCCATTCGCCGCGGTGACATATCTGCCCACGATTTCGTGACCGAGGAAATCCGCCTGGCGGATTTGCCGCAAGCCTTCGAACGCATGCAGGCGCGCAGCGGACAGATCAAACTGGCCGTCCGGCCATAATTTCGTCCGGCCCATAATTATTAATACCGCGCCGGAATTGCATCGAGGTGCGGTTTATTCTGTTTCCGGTGTAACTAGCTCCGGCGTCCAAAGAAAATCGAACCGCCGGAATTTTTTCGTAGACTTTTCCAGTCATCGTGAGGTTTATTCGCTGTATGCTGCGCCCTGGGGAACTACATATCGCCGATCGAGCACCCGCATCCGGTTGCTCCGTCGAAGAAGCCCAAAAATACACGCGCTGGCTCGCCAATCACCATTACGAAAATTTCAATGTAGCTTCCTGGCTGCTCCCCGCCGAGCTCCATCAACATTTCTACAATTTGTACGCCTATTGCCGCTGGGCCGACGATTTGGGCGATGAAATACCGGAGCCTACCCGTGCGCTGCAGTTACTGAATTGGTGGGAACACGAATTAAACGCCTGCTACGACGGCCGTCCCGCCCATCCCGTCTTCGTGGCTCTCCGTGAAACCATCATCGCCAAGGATATTCCTGAACAGGAATTCGCCGATCTATTAAAAGCCTTCCGCCAGGACCAGAAAATCAAGCGCTATCCAAACTGGTCTACGCTCCTCCACTACTGCGAATATTCGGCCAATCCCGTCGGCCGTCTGGTCCTCTATCTTTGTGGATACCGCGACGAGCACCGCCAGCGCCTTTCTGACGCCACTTGCACCGCGTTGCAACTCGCCAATTTCTGGCAGGACGTTTCGTGCGATATGGAAAAAGGCCGCATCTACATTCCACTCGATGACGCCGCCGCCCACCGCATAACTGAAAAAGATATTCTCGAACGCAACTTCGACGAGCGTTATGTCGCGCTGATGAAATCATTAATTGCCAGGACGCGCATACTGTTCGCCGAAGGCGCCCCGCTGGCAAAAATAGTGGACGCCCGGTTAAGCGTGGACCTCGAGCTCTTCAGCAAAGGCGGAATCGCCGTCCTCGACGCCATCGAGGAAATGGGCTATGACACCCTGCACCGCCGCCCATCCATCAGTAAAACTAAACAGGTGCGCTTGCTCGGCCGCGCACTGGTCACACGCGCCGTCGCAACCAATCGCAAACCCGATGACCTGCAAAATTCCATGGCGGTCAATTCGCTGGCGGAGTCCTACCAGGAATGCCAGCGCATCGTCAAAGCCGCGCACAGCAATTTTTACTACGCGTTTTTTCTCTTGCTGAAACCCAAGCGTGACGCACTCACCGCTCTCTACGCTTTCATGCGCCTGGTCGATGACGTGGCCGACGATGGCGAGAATGTCGCCGATAAGCAGCGCGGACTTGCCAGATGGCGCGCCGCTTTCGACCGCGCTCTCACGCAGCGAACCGATGCGCCGCTAAGTGACGAGCCCAACGGCGTCTCCGTTCTCCCTGCGCTCGTCGACACCATGCAGCGCTACAGCATGCCCTCCCGCTACCTGCACGATTTAATCTCTGGCGCGGAAATGGATCTAACGGTTCACACCTATCCCACCTTCGAACGGCTCAAGGAATACTGTTATCGCGTTGCTGGCACGGTTGGTTTGACCTGTACTCACGTCTTCGGTTTTCGCGATTCGCACGCACTGGATCTCGCCGAAAAACTGGGATTGGCCTTTCAACTCACCAACATTATCCGCGACGTGCACGAAGACTATAAATTGGGCCGCGTATATCTCCCCGCGGAAGATTTGGCTCGTTATGGCGTATCACCCGCTGACTTCGGTTTGGGCCAAGCCACGCTCGGAGTTCGCGAGTTGTTGCGTTTCGAAGCCGAGCGGGCCTGGCTACTGTACAAACAAGGTGCTGAGCTATTAAGCCTGATCGACGAGGACAGTCGCGGTACGTTATGGCTGCTCACTCACACTTACAGCGCGCTCCTTGCGCGCATCGAGTCCCAGGATTTTGCCGTGTTCGGTGAACGCGTGCGCCTTTCGCGCGCGGAAAAAATGGTGTTCATTGCCAAGGCGCGCTTCGGCCGCCTGACGGAAGAGAATATTATTGAAAAGCGCGATCGTGATCGGCGGCGGCCTGGCGGGACTGGCGTGCGGCGTCGCGTTAGCTGAAGCAGGCTGGCGCGTTCGGCTGTTCGAACAGAAACCTTTTCTCGGCGGCCGCGCCACCTCCTATGTTTTGCCCAATGGCGAACACGTTGATAATTGCCAGCACGTAACCCTCGGCTGCTGCACCAACCTCGCCGATTTCTATGGCCGCGTCGGCTCCGCCGACAAAATTAAATTCTTCGACGAACTCGTCTTCCTCGATCCGCAAGGTCGCCGCGGCACCATGAAAGCCGGCTTCCTGCCAGCCCCCTTCCACATGACCGGATCGTTCCTCACCTTCGCCCCGCTTACCATACGCGACAAATTTTCCATCGCCCGTGTCATGCTCGATATCGTCGTTGCCAAAGGAAAAACCGCCGACCTCGCTGAACCGCGCCCAATCTCTATGCTCGAATGGCTGTGTCGCAGGCGTCAGACCAAAGGCGCCATAGAAAGATTTTGGCGCGTCGTGCTCGTAAGCGCGCTCGACGAAGAATTGGAGCGCACCGATGCTCGCTACGGCGTCGATGTTTTCTGGAAAGCCTTCCTCATGAATAGCACCGGATACCGCATGGGCGTACCAACCGTCCCGTTGGCCGACTTATACGTGGGCTGCAAAGCCGCCATCGAGTCGCGCGGCGGGGAAGTGAGCTTGCGTTCCCCAGTGAGAAGTTTGCGTGCCGAAGGCACGTCAATCAAAGCTGTGCAGTTCGACGCCGGCAAAGAAGAATCGGCGGACGCCTATGTTTTCGCCGTCGCCCACGACGCCCTCTTCGATCTAATGCCCGAAAGTATTCGCCGTGCCGAACCCTCCCTCGCAAATTTAAGCAAAATTAAAACCGCTCCAATCACCGGCGTGCACTTCTGGTTCGACCGCCCCGTCATGGACGAACCGTTCGTCACCCTCCTCGACACCAACACGCAGTGGATTTTCAATAAGACCATGCTGTACGGGGAACAAACGGGAACCGCCAACAACCGGGAACAATACTTGCAAATGGTAGTCAGCGCTTCCTACGAACTGCTGAAAAAATCGCGCCAGGAAATCATCGACCTGTGCCTGCGCGAAGTTCGCCAGGCCTTGCCTCGCGCGCAAGCAGCCCAACTCATGAAGTCCACAGTGATCAAAGAAGTCGCCGCAACCTTCTCCCCGCAACCCGGCGTAGATCGCTGGCGCCCTCAACAACAAACCACAATCCCCAGCCTGTTCTTCGCCGGCGATTGGACCGCCACCGGCTGGCCCGCCACTATGGAAGGCGCGGTCCGCAGCGGCTACCTGGCTGCCGAAGCCGTCCTCCACGCCTCCGCCAGCCTGCCTGCCTTCGGCACGGCCCACCAATTCCTTCAACCCGATCTACCCCCCAGCGGCCTAATCTCCCTGATAGTGCCGAAGCAAAAACCAAAATAACGCTGAGGGGAGTTGGTCATGATCATGTGGATTTTCGGCTGCGGGTCCGTCGCTTTAGCTGCGATTTTGGATTCTGTGTTTCGCGCACAGATGACCCGCTTCGGATATAAATGGCACCCCTTGAAGGAGGTGCATTTGACTATTGCAAGTATCACCAAGAGAGAAAACAACGAGGTTGGTCGGCGTGGCCCGTCTACTTGACGTGGGCTGCAGCTATCTCGGGAATTGCACTATTAATTGCTGCATTTTTCGCGCTTTTTGGAGCCGTTCCGACACATCCGAATTAGGAAGTCTTCAAATACGATCCTTTCGGCAGAAGAATCTAAACATGCGTTCGAGCATCAGAAAATCATTCAATTATCAAAATAACCCAGACACCGCTCAAACGTCGTCAAACTCTCACAATTCCGATCCATCGCCATATAAGCAGCATGATTTAATTCCTTAAACGACTCATACGCGCTCCGCGACTCCCAGAAATCCAACGTCACAAATTTATTAGCCTGCACCGGATCCCGCAGCAACCGCGTCTCCAGAAAATTCGGATCCGTCCGAAAGAGCCGTGCCCATTCTCCCTCAGCCCCATAGACCGATTGAAAGCGCTGCTCACAACCAGGCTTGACTTCGAACTCCCAGAGGGCTAAAAACATACAGGCCCCATCTTCTGCTCCCCGGTCCTAGCACTCTGCATCGAAACCTTTGGACATCGCGCAGGCCGGCCGAGTGTAGCAATCCGAGTGGATTCTAACCAAGTTGTTGTGCGCAATTAGCGCCAATAGCAGGTTTGCGTTAGCAGTAGTCCGTCGAATTGACGGACGGAGGCGTCAGTGGATCGAAAGTACAGCCACCGCGGTTATCGCGACGCGGAAAAAGACGAAAAAAAGTCTAAAGTTCATCATGACCGCAAACCACCCTCCGGTGGCCCACGCGGCGCCGACCAGTTCGGCCCTCGCACTCCCAGAATGGTCGGCACTGTCACCCGCGGCCGTTGCGCAAATTGCGGCGCCGTTCTGACCCCCGGCTTCGACCCCAATGGCACATGCCCGAAATGCCAGTTCGAACTTCACTCCTGCAAACAGTGCCGCTTCTTCGATTCGGGCGTCCAGTTCGAATGCACGCAACCCATTCCCGAGCGCATCACGCCAAAGGACGCAAAAAATAATTGCACCTTCTACGAATTTCGCATGACCATTGAAAAAGACACCGCCCCAACTTCGTACTCCCAGCCGTCCG
>DASYJM010000095.1:0-2988 GCA_035996445.1 Candidatus Acidiferrum sp.
TTTCAAGCTGCTCTGCCCCAGCTACAACCTGGTGGCTCACGGTAATCCCTGTGAGCAATGCAGTAGCGGACAGTTCCGGCATGTCATGAGCGTGGGTTGCTATTCCGGCCGGCCCGGAGCAACGGCACTACTGGCCGCCGAGGCCTACATCCATAAGTGGTTGCAAACTTACCAAACTTGCGTGGACCAATTCCTGGCACCGAGTCGTTTCGTCAAAACCAAGTTGGTTGAACACGGATGGGATGCGGGCAAAATCGAAGTACTTCCGCATTTTCAAAAGGTGCCAATGCAATATTCTCCAGGCGTTGCTGCCGATGCACCCATTCTCTATTTTGGACGGCTCTCCCCGGAGAAGGGACTGGTCGATCTCTTGCATGCAATGCAGCGCCTTCCGCATATTCGCTTACGGATTGCCGGGGAGGGTCCGCAACGCGCCGAACTTGTAGCAATGGTCGAAAATCTGGGTTTGGCCAACGTGGAATTCATTGGTCGAGTGGGTCGGGTAGTTCTCGACGACGAGATTTCCGCCTCGCGCTTTACCGTTTTTCCATCTCGAGCGTATGAAACGTTTGGCAAAAGCATTCTCGAATCCTATGCATGGGGACGAGCAGTCGTAGCGTCCGATCTAGGTTCAAGGCGCGAACTGATTCAGGATGGTGAGACTGGGATGCTGTTCCGAACCGGAGACATCGATCATCTCGTCGAAGTGATTTCCTTCCTGGACCGGCATCCTCGACTTGCGAGGGAAATGGGAGAAGCCGGGCGCGCTCTCGTACTGGAAAAATACACCCCCGAAAAGCATTATCTGGATCTCATGCGACTTTACGAAAGCTTGACGCCTCAACGAGGCGCGGGCGCGAGCACTCGGGTGTTTCCCGTCAAACAGATGCCTCTCCGCATTGCTTTCATTGGCGGCCGCGGTGTGATGTCAAAGTACAGCGGAATTGAGACTTACTACGAAGAAGTGGGTGGACGCCTCGCGGCCATGGGACACCAAGTCACTGTCTACTGCCGGTCTTACTTTACTGCGCCGCAGAACAAACACCATGGCATGCGGCTGGTGCGATTGCCTACGGTCCGTTCAAAACATCTTGAAACCGCAATACACACGCTGTTGAGCACCATCCATGCCATGTTCAACAATTGCGACATCGTTCACTATCACGCATTGGGGCCGGCGTTGTTTTCGTTTCTGCCGCGGCTCGTGGGAAAAAAGACGGTCGTGACAGTGCAGGGTTTGGATTGGAAGCGGAAGAAATGGGGGCGTCTCGCTGTTGCGGTGCTTCGTTTGGGCGAGCGGGCAGCGGTAGAATTTCCGAACGCGACCATGAGCGTATCGCGGACTCTGCAAGAACACTATCGCTCGCGACATGAGGTTGAAACCGCCTACGTTCCGAACGGAACTACGATTCGAAAGCGACATCCGCCATGGCAACTGGAACGGTGGGGCCTTGTCCCCCGCAGGTACATTTTATTTCTAGGACGGTTCTCACCGGAAAAAAATTGCGATTTATTGATTGAGGCTTACAAGAAACTCAATACCTCGGTGAAGCTGGTCTTGGCGGGAGGCTCGAGCTATAGCGACGCCTTCGCGACCAAGTTACGGCACCACGGAGACGCTCGTATTTCCATGCTGGATTGGGTTTCCGGAGAAGAGTTGGACGAATTGCTGACGAACGCCGCGCTCTTCGTGTTGCCTTCGGACATCGAAGGCCTTTCGCTTGCCCTACTCGATGCGATGGGAGCGGGTGTGTGCGTGCTGGCGAGCGATATACCGGAAAATCTGGAGGTCGTGGAAGGGGCCGGTTTCACATTCAAATGCGGAGATGTGGCTGACTTGCGAAGAATGCTGGCGATGCTGATTTCCGATCCGTTGATGCGCAAAGCCGCCGAAAGAACGGCCCAGCAGAGAATTCGCGAAAAATATTTGTGGACGCAAATTACAAGGGAAATAGAACAGATCTATCGGAAGGTCTTGCAGCCGGGGACGGGAGATGTGGCAACTGTCGAAGGAAACGAAACCGGAGAACAGGCGGCTTGATGGGCAGTGCGAGCGCGGCCCTATGCAACCGGTTCCAGGCGGGCGGTGAAGTGACGCAAAAATGGAGCTTCATAGGTTAGTTGCAGGCCCTTAATTTTCGCGCGATTTTTCCAGACTTCCAGAATTACCTCGACTACATAATCAATGTGGCTCTGAGTGTAAACGCGGCGCGGGATCGCCAGGCGCACCAAGTCCATATTGGCGGCGGCGCCGAACATCAGTGGACCGATTTCAACCGAGCGAATTCCACCTTCGAGGTAGAGTTCCGCACCCAAAGCAACCCCTGGGAATCTCTGTTGTGGAATGTGCGGAAGAAAGGCGCGCGCATCGATGTAAATCGCGTGCCCGCCGGGCGGTTGGACGATCGGCACACCCTGTTCCGCAATGTGAGTGCCAAGATATCCCGTGGATGCGATGCGGTAGCGAAGATAGTCCTCTTCCAGCGCTTCCTGAATACCGACAGCGATGGCTTCGAGATCGCGTCCGGCGAGACCTCCGTACGTGGGATATCCTTCACTCAAAATCAGAAGATCTTTTTGCTGCTGCGCCAGCAAATCGTCGTTGGTACATAAAAATCCACCAATGTTTGCCATGCCATCTTTTTTCGCCGACATGGTGCAACCATCTCCATAGGAAAACATTTCCTGCGCAATCTGCTTGGGAGTTTTTGCTTCATACCCCTTTTCCCGAATTTTAATGAAATAAGCATTTTCGGCGAAACGGGCGGCGTCGAAATACAACGGGATTTTGTGACGACGGCAGACCGCACTCACCTGCCGGACATTTTCCATCGAGACCGGCTGGCCGCCGCCAGAATTGTTGGTAACCGTCATCATCACCAGTGGAATTCGCTCGCGGCCCACTCGCGCGATTAAAGACTCAAGGGCCTGCACGTCCATATTCCCTTTGTACGGATGCACCAGGCTAGGCTGCTTTCCTTCCGGAAT
>DASYJM010000096.1:0-2117 GCA_035996445.1 Candidatus Acidiferrum sp.
CGCAGCCCTGGACGGCGCCGAGGCAAACACCAGTTTAAACCCATCATCGAATCAGCGCGATGAAAGGAGGACGCCGCGAGGAAATTGATTTGCTTATAGATACGTCGATGAGCGGGTCTACGTCAAGTCCAGAACATCCGAGCTGAGTGTTTAACTACGGTACAACGCCGCACCACCATAAAAATTGTTGCGCTCAGGTAGGTTTTACAGGTAGGTGGCACCACTTTGCGCGTTATCGGACAAAGTGATGCCATCATGGAATACCGCACGATCAAGCTTTCCCCCCATAGAGCCGTCAAAAAACGATATCGTAGGATCATGGTCCTCGCGAAGAAGGGCCCCCGGCGTCGGAGCACCCGAGTGATATGCGCTGGCAAGCCCACCTATCTCAGCTCCGCTTCTCGTGGGAATTAGCAGTTATACTTCTCGCGCAACAAATGTTTAGCGAAGCGGGGACCCATGGTTCGTGTTACAAAATGTTTTCTTTGGTTATTTTTTGTGTTCGCCGTGGCCATGGCTGCCACCACCGCGGCGCGGGCCCAGAGTTCCAGTAACACTCAAACATCCAACGCACCAGTCGCCGGCCAGGGTGCGCCCGCCTTCGACGTCAATGCCGCAGTTGAAGCCTATCTCGCCAAGATGCCACCGGCGGAACGCGCGCGTTCGAACGCTTATTTTGAAGGTGGGTATTGGCTGCAGCTCTGGGATTTTCTGTCGACTGTAGTGGTGATGTGGTTGCTGCTGCGCTTTCGCGTATCCATGCGCATGCGCGATTTCGCGGAGCGCATCACACGCTTTCGCCCACTGCAGACCGCGATTTACTGGCTGGTGTTTATCGTCACACTGTTCGTGGCGACCTTTCCGCTCACCGTTTACGAAGGCTACATTCGCGAGCACAAGTACGGCCTGTCGAACCAAACTTTTGGCCCGTGGATGCGTGATCAGGTGGTAGCGCTGGGTGTGGGCATCGTTTTGGGAGCGATTTTCATCGTGCCGCTATTCGGGTTAGTGCGGCGCCTGGGGAGAAACTGGTGGGTGTGGGGCGCCGTCGTCAGCGTAGTGTTCATCGCGTTCTTCGCCCTGATTGCTCCGGTTTACATTTCTCCGCTGTTCAACAAATACACCAAACTGCAAGACCCGAGCATTAAGGATCCAATCCTCGGCATGGCGCGGGCTAATGGAATTCCGGCGACCGACG
The DNA here is from genome assembly GCA_035996445.1 of Candidatus Acidiferrum sp. Lineage (GTDB taxonomy): Bacteria > Acidobacteriota > Terriglobia > Acidiferrales > UBA7541 > Acidiferrum. The sequence goes on from DASYJM010000096.1 coordinate 1,199, forward strand.
TGTATGAGTTCGATGCTTCACGGCAATCCAATCGCGTGAGCGCTAACGTGAGCGGGTTCGCCGGGACCTTGCAAATTTCGCTGAACGACAATCTTCTGAAGCGCTGCACCCTGCCCGAGATTGAAACCACTATGGGGCACGAGATGGGCCATTACGTTCTCAACCATATATACAAAGGGCTGGTCATGAATGGCGTGGTGATCGTGATTGGGTTTGCATTCCTGAACTGGGGGATAAACTTCGCTCTGTCACGATGGGGAAAATCTTGGGGCAGCCGGGATGTCGGCGATGTCGCGGTCCTGCCGCTCGCAGTCATTGTGCTTTCCATTTATTTCTTTGTTACAACGCCGGTCAACAACACCATCACACGCAGCATGGAACTTGAGGCTGACATGTACGGGCTTAATGCTGCGCGGCAACCCGACGGCGAGGCCAACGTGGACCTGCTGTTAGGCGAATATCGCAAAATGGACCCAGGACCGATCGAGGAGTTGGTGTTCTTCGATCACCCCAGTGGGCGCACGCGAATCACTGCGGCGATGCGTTGGAAGGCAGAACATCCAGAGACAGCATCGCCGGAAGAAATGAAGCGACCGTTGTTCCCTACGCCCTAGAATCGATCCCCTTCGTTGCGGAGAAGCCAGCCGGCGGACTCGAGATCCAGTTTGCCGGGATCGAAGTGGGTAATCACACCTGTGAGGTGTTGTACGGCTCTTCCCGGTCTGGCTTGCGCTATCGTCGGAGCGAATCTGGCTCGCGGCAGGCATGAATCTAGCGGAGGCACGAGGCGAAGTTTCGTTCGCGAAGGCAAGGGCAGCCAAGGCTGCCCGCTGACCCAAGGTAGCGAAGAAATAGATTCGGAATTGGAATGAATGGCGCTGACGGTATGGCTTTAAGGATGTAACTACCAATGTGCCGA
>DASYJM010000097.1:0-7216 GCA_035996445.1 Candidatus Acidiferrum sp.
GGAAGTTCTCGAGCAGAAGTGGCGCCAATTTCATCAACAGACACTAGAACTATGATCCGCCAACGTCTCAACAAAGTGCGGTTTGTGCTAACGCTGACGATTTTTTCCATGCCGCTGGCCGCCTTTGGCTTGGCGGCGTACCTTCGTTTCGCGACCCATCTGCTCCCGCGGTATTCCAGTGACGCGGACCCTTCTTCGTATTTTGGCCTGCTTATCTTGACTACCGTGCTATGGGGAATTGTTGCGGAGCATCAGAAACTTGTAGCGATTGAATATCCTTTTTTCGCGGCCAGGAAAATCCGGAGCGCGCTGAGTGCCTGTCTGATCACCTACCTGGCAGTCCTCTCGATTACGTTTTTCTACAGGGAGTTCACTTTCTCTCGGGTGTTCATTTGGTTGAGCGGCGTAATCCTTTTCTTGCTCACATTGGTGGCGCTCGCAATATTTGATTGGGCGTGGGGAAAAAACGGCTCGCACGACAAAGCTGGTTTTACAGTGCTGATTGCCGGCGCTGATGAATTCGCCGTTCGAGTTGCAGAGTCGCTTCTCTCGGGTCTGGTTCCGGCGTGCACTATCAAAGGGCACATAAGACTTCCCGGTCAGGAATGCATAGTAAGGGACATACCGGTTTATGAACTGTCCGATGTCGAGGAGCTTGCGATAGGAAATGGAATTGACGACGTTGTTGTCGCCATTGCACCTACACTTCTCGGCGCTTTACCCGAACTCCGCAGACAACTCTCGCCGTTGTGCGCTCCCGTGCGATTAGTGCTGGACGTGGGAGAACCGGTCGACAGTCGGCAGCGGCTTTTTACTTTGGGCAATCTTGTTATGCTCGATTTGCAGGCAACACCCGCCGATTCTCCCTTATACGTCATTCTTAAGCGTGCGTTCGACCTTGCATTCTCTGCGTGTGTGCTGATTCTGGCAGCGCCTATATTTTTTCTAATTGCTCTCGCAATCCGGGTCAGCTCGCCGGGCCCGATCATTTTTGTGCAGGAGCGTGTCGGGTTGAATGGCAAACTCTTTCGCATGTTCAAGTTCAGAACCATGAAGATGTCATCAGTCGCAGAGAGTGATGCGCGTTGGACAGTACAAAACGATCCACGGTGTACTCGAGTTGGCAAGATGCTTCGAAAAACAGGCCTGGACGAACTGCCGCAATTTTTCAACGTGCTCAAGGGGGAGATGAGCGTTGTCGGTCCAAGACCGGAGCGCCCTATTCTTGTGCAGAAATTCATGCAGTCGGTGGGCAATTACAATCGCCGCCACTATTTGAAAGTGGGCATAACGGGTTGGGCTCAGGTCAACGGTTGGCGCGGTGACACTTCCATCGCGAAGCGTGTTGAGTATGACCTTTATTACGTCCGTCATTGGACGATTACATTCGACCTGTTTATCGTTGTGCTTACTCTCATTCGCAGCTTCACTGACAAAAACGCGTATTGAAAGGCAATTGTCGCTGTTCGGAGAAAGCATCGATCATCACAGCGGCTTTCAACAGGAGCTCTCCTCTGCTGCGCAACCTCCTGGACATCTTTCATATTGCCTCGTGAGTAGCAAGATGGTTGCTGGCCACGCTGCTCAGAATCACTGATCGACCTTATTGTTACCTCGTGATGCGGGCGAATCTCCCATGCGGTTAGTCACATTGGCCTGCAACTGAACGCACAAGTTTAGTCCACAGATTTGATGACCAGTTCTTGACATCGCCGTGACAAAAAAGCCGACGTGCATAGATAAGGTGATGCTGCCTTTCAGAGGCCCGATGCGTTTCGAGGCGGAGCGCGAGCTAAGGCCGCGTCGAACCGCAAACACAATCGTGAGCACAGGTGACAACGAGACCCGAGTGGTGATCCTCGGCGCCGGTCCGGCAGGATTGACGGCGGCTTATGAGCTGTCTAACTCGGGCACGGCGTGCGTGGTGCTGGAACAAGATACGGTAGTGGGTGGACTGGCGCGCACCGTTGAATATAAAGGATTCCGCTTCGACATCGGCGGGCACCGCTTTTACACCAAAGTTTCCTTGGTGCAAAAAATCTGGCGTGACGTTCTCGGCGATGATCTCCTTACCTGCAAGCGTCTCTCACGCATCTACTACAAATCGCGATTCTTCCAGTACCCGCTGGAACCGCTCGATGCCATTCGCGGCCTGGGCGTAATCGAAGCACTTCGTTGCGCGCTCAGCTTTGTGCGAGGCCAGTTGTTTCCGACTCTGCCTGAACGCGATTTCGCCACCTGGGTTTCTAATAGGTTCGGGCGACGCTTGTTCGAAACGTTTTTTGAAAGCTTCACGGAAAAAGTATGGGGTATGGAATGCCGCAAGATCGCTGCGGAGTGGGCGGCACAACGAATACAAGGGCTTTCAGTGTGGTCTTTGCTACGCGATGCGGTGCTGCAGCGATCTGATAATCAGACTAAAACCCTTATCAAGGAATTTCAGTACCCGCGGCTTGGGCCGGGAATGCTGTGGTCGCGGATGAAAGAAATTGTGGAGCAACGAGGGGTGCCGGTAGTCTTGAATGCGCCGGTAGAAAGCGTTCAGCGGCAGGAAGGAAAAATAGTTTCCGTGCTAGCGGCGGGCAAGACATATCATGGAACGCATTTCATCAGCAGCATTCCCATACGAGAGCTGATTAACAAGCTGGATCCCGCCGCGCCACCGGCGCTTCTGGCAGCAGCAAAAAAATTCCACTATCGCGACTTCCTCACCGTGGCTTTGATGGTGCGAGGTCGAAACCTTTTTCCAGACAACTGGATTTACGTGCACGATCCGCTGGTCAGCGCGGGGCGGGTGCAGAACTATGGGAACTGGAGTCCGGAGATGGCGCCCGATCCTGATTTGAGTTGTTTGGGCGTGGAATATTTTTGCAACAGTACCGGCGCAATCTGGAGCGCGCCGGATGAGAACCTGATCGCATTGGCAACGCGGGAGATGGTCCAGCTGGGCCTGGTACTGGAACAGGACGTCGTCGACGGCGCAGTGGTGCGAATGCCAAAGGCCTATCCGGTCTACGACCGCGGCTATCAGGGCGGTCTCGCGACGGTGCGCGAATTCCTCGCGACGGTTCCCAATTTGCAGCTCGTGGGAAGAAATGGAATGCATCGCTACAACAATCAGGACCACTCGATGTTGACTGCCATCCTGGCGGCTAGAAACATTGCGGGTGCACGATTCGACTTGTGGAACCTGAACGTCGACCGGGACTATCTGGAAGCGGGACCGCAAATCAGCAATGAAGAGATAACAGCGCTGGAGCGAACCCAGCCGTTGGTACCAACAGCAATATGACGAAAGCTGGCATCCTTGCGCTGCTGATGCTCGCTCTTTTTCTGGCAACTTCTTTCCGCAAGGGTTGGACCCGAGACGAAACCGATTTTCCAAACTACTACACCGCGGCAGTTCTGGTGAATCACGGTACACCGTTGCGCGACTACTACGATTGGGCGTGGTTTCAACGGCAGATGAACTACGCGGGCATCGAACACCAACTAGGCACGTATGTTCCGCAGACGCCGCTGACGATGCTGCCAATGGTGCCGTTCGCTGGATTTCCGGTGCGCACCGCCAAACAGATATGGCTCGTGCTCAACCTGATATTTTTGGCGGCGACCTTGTGGATGCTCTCAAGAGCCACTGGGATTCGGATTGAGTACATCGCGATACTAATGTTTCTGGGTTACGGCTCGCTACAATCCAATTTCCGCCTTGGTCAATACTATGTGTTTTTGTTATTTCTATTGACGCTCGCGTTTTACTGCCTGGACCAGGGCAAGTCAACGGCGAGCGGCTTTCTTTGTGGTGTGGCGTTCGGGCTCAAACTGTACGGCGGGCCTTTTCTGCTGTATTTCGCGTGGAAACGCAATTGGAAGGCGGTTGCGGGAATGCTGGCCGCGACCGCGATAGCGGTGGCCACCGCAATCGCACTTTTCGGATGGGCAGACGTTCATTTCTACGCTTCACAAATCCTGCCACGATCTCTTGAGGGCGAGGTAATAGATCCTTACTCCAGTCGCATTGGAACTCTTACGACTTTTCTGCGGCACTCACTGGTCATGGAAGCGGATCTGAATCCGCAGCCGCTTTGGAATGCGCCGGTTGCTTTCTTTTTTTTGCGGCCGTTTACAGCGGTACTCATTCTTGCGTTCACATTGTTTGGCCTGGCATCGGAGGGCAAAGAATTTCAACGCCGGGGATTTGCGTGGTTCACGATAGCGATCGTGCTGCTCTCGTCGAATGCAGCTTCGTATACATACATCCTGTTGCTATTGCCAGTCGTTTTGTTACTTGAGCATGCGACGCCCAAGGAGAAAATATTCCTAATTGTTTCGTATATCGCGCTGAACTTTTTTGTATTGCCTGAGTGGCAGCGATTTTTTCCGAAATTGTGGATATTGGCTGCACTCTTCTTTGTGGAAGGGCGTGAATTCTGGCGGTCGTTTAGTCCCAAACTTGTTGCTGCGGCACTGGCGGCGGCAATTCTCATTGCCGCTCTGGACGCACGGAGACACATGGCGGTCTATGTGCTCGAACCCGGCCGGAATCACCAGCGCATCGATCTAGACCGGGGCACTTATCTTTCTACATATCCGGCGGTCTCGAGCGCCGGACTTTTTTATCAGGCCATGGTTCGAAAGGGATACGTTCTTCGCTGGCTGCACGATGGACAGATAGAAGAACTCACCTTCCCGGGCCAGGTTTTTCATCCGGTGGCGCCATCGTTCGACGGCCCAATTTACCTTGAACTGGTGAAGAACGGTTCATCAACATCCATGATTTTTGATCCGGCAACCAGGAGCGTAGTGCCTACTACTTTAATGCCTACAGTCCCGGCCGAGGGCTCGGTGCTCTCGCCGGATGGGAAATGGATGGCAGTTGAGTCGACTGATGCTGGACCTAGGCAGATTTGGCTGCGCGATCTGGTGAGTGGCAAACTACAACTGGTGGCGGGTGGAAACTGCAACAATTCCTCACCTGCCTGGGAAGAAGATTCGCATACCTTAATTTTTGCCAGCGATTGCGGGCGAGGTATAGGCATGCCAGTGTTATATCGCGCAAACTTGCCGCCACAGATCCACATCGATTCAGGATTAGCCGTATTCGCTGCAGCTAAGTCGTCGGTCATAACGGTTGCGGCGCAGACGCAGCATTGAGTACTGCGCCTGCGCGACCTGGTCTGTTGGTAGGTACAAGCCACCTGCCACAGAGAAATAGACCTTACTCAGTTGAACTATCTGTCGTCTTCGGAATCGTCTCTCCCGTGAACGGGAGTCGAGAAGTTATCCACGACAAAGTCGGCTACCTCGCTGCCCATGCGCTGGGCGCTGGTTAGGTCAGTACGGAAATGGACGCCGGCGAAAATTCTGCTCAGCGTCGCTTCTTTATTAGCGGCAGAGAAATTGGTGAATGAGCGAGTTGCTCCCGGGAGAACTTCAGAGGTGTTCAGCTGCTTGATTTTCGAGTCCAGCGTCAAGCGGGGAATTTCCCGTTGAAACACGCTTACGTGTGGGCGCTTCTCATCAAAAGCACAAGTTCATCGCGGAGCAGTAGCCGCGATTCCTTTTTGACTCCCGGAAATTCGGCACTTCCCGAGTTTTCGTCATCCAATTTCCCCTCTAATCCTTTCGTTTCAGCGCCTTGCATGTGGCCTCCGTGTTGCATATTCGTCAACAAGAGCCGCTATGGCAACAATGGAACAACGCCATGGCTGTCTGGGCCAAACAAGATAACGATGACCTTGAGGATCGAGCGATCGGTGCGGCAGGGAATCACGGTTTTTACGCTAAGTGGGCACATGAAGGCGGAGGAGGTCGCGGAGTTGAAGACGCTCTTTGATACAGACTACCGACCCATCGTTTTGGACTTACGAGACGTGAGGCTGGCAGATCGCGACGCAGTGAAGTTCCTAAGGAGTTGCGAGAGGGACGGGATGAAGCTGGAGAACTGTCCGGCGTACGTGCGCGAGTGGATGGAAAGGGAAAAAGATTGAGGGAGCCACGAACTGGCAACCCCGATTTCAGAGAGGAGGTCCACCGTAGTGACGAGTACATTTTTTTCGGCGCAGAGCGATGCCGGAGCGGTTAGCGATCTTCGAGCGTGGAGCGAGAAGCAGTTGATCTCAGCCGCCAAAGGTGGGGAAAGAGCCCCCTTCGGAGAGCTTTGCGAACGCCATATGAAACAAGTCTTCGGTGTGACTCGCCGGATCATGCCAAACCGTGAAGACGCCGAAGACGCAGTGCAAGACTGCTTTCTGAATGCTTTTGTCCATCTCAAGGATTTTGACGGAAGGTCCCGGTTTGCAACCTGGCTGACCCGCATTGCGATTAATGCGGCTTTGATGAAACTTCGTAAAAAGCGCGGAGCGCGAGAAGTTCCCATGGACGAGCCAAACCCGTCCTTTGAACCCGTAGCGCAACGAGAATTTCGGGACGACGCTCCCGATCCGGAAGAGAGTTGCTCCGCTCGTGAACGTATAGAGATTCTGAATACAGCCATTTTGGGGCTACGGCCACGAGCTAGAAGAGTTGTGGAGCTCCACCAATTGCAGGAACACTCACTCAGAGAAACCGCACAGATTCTGGGGATCTCGACCGCAGCAGTAAAAGCGCGGATGTTTCACGCGAGAGTTGTCCTGCATCGAATGCCCCTGCTGCAGACCAGGTCCAATCGGCTGAGCGCCAGATAGATAAAGAGGCATCTCAATGGCAGCAACAATGAAGACCGCAATTTCTCCGTTTAGGCAACCTAAAACGGAGCCCAATGCCAACTCGATTCACTTCCTCGATGAGGATCTGGCTTTGGTGCCAGCTACTGGCATTCTGGAAGAATTTCGTAAGCTATCTCGATTCTTGCCGGTGATCGTGCTTGTTCCGAAATCGGCTGTTCCTGATAAGACGACCCAGAAAAAGGGGGGACCCAATAAGTCCGTCACTGGCCTCATCGATACCAGCGATGTCTGCTTACCGCTGGATGCCGCGAAGGCCTGGTTGAGAAATCCCAACGCCACAGACACGTTTGAGTTTGGGGGGGTGAAAGGATGTTTTTCAACGATGGAAATTCATCGCAATGGTCGGCCCGTTATTCTCACATGTAAGGAATTCAAAACGCTCGCGTATCTGATCAGAAACCCTCGGAGAGTGATCTCACGGGACGAACTACTCAATGAAGTGTGGGGATACGAGAACTATCCTTGTACAAGGACTGTCGATAACCACA
>DASYJM010000098.1:0-49024 GCA_035996445.1 Candidatus Acidiferrum sp.
TCGAAAGGTCGCCGGTGGCGATGGCCGTGGCCACTTCGGAAATATTTCGAACTTGACCGGTCAGATTGCTGGCCATGAAGTTCACGTTCTCCGTGAGGTCTTTCCAGGTGCCGCCCACGCCTGGCACCTGCGCCTGGCCGCCGAGCTTGCCCTCGGTGCCGACTTCGCGCGCCACGCGGGTAACCTCGGCGGCGAAAGCATTGAGCTGGTCCACCATGGTGTTGATGGTGTTTTTTAACTCGAGAATCTCACCCTTTACGTCCACCGTAATCTTGCGCGACAAGTCGCCGCGCGCCACGGCCGTGGTCACGCCGGCGATGTTTCTAACTTGCGCGGTGAGGTTTCCAGCCATGGCGTTCACCGAGTCGGTGAGATCCTTCCAGGTGCCGGCAACGCCGGGCACGTTGGCCTGCCCGCCCAATCGCCCCTCGGTACCCACTTCGCGAGCCACGCGGGTGACTTCGGCGGCGAACGAGCGCAACTGCTCGACCATGGTGTTGAGTGTTTCTTTCAGCTGCAAAATTTCGCCGCGCACGTCCACAGTGATCTTGCGCGAAAGGTCGCCACTCGCAATAGCCGTCGCTACTTCCGCGATGTTGCGCACCTGACCGGTCAGGTTGCTGGCCATGAAGTTCACGTTGTCGGTCAAATCCTTCCACGTGCCGCCGACTCCAGGAACTTGCGCCTGTCCTCCAAGTTTTCCTTCCGTACCAACTTCGCGCGCCACGCGCGTTACTTCCCCCGCGAACGCGTTCAACTGGTCCACCATGGTATTAATAGTGTTCTTCAACTCCAGAATTTCACCCTTCACGTCTACGGTAATCTTGCGCGACAAGTCGCCACGCGCTTCGGCGGTCGTGACTTCCGCAATGTTACGCACCTGCGCCGTTAAGTTGCCGGCCATGGCGTTTACCGAGTCCGTCAAGTCTTTCCACGTGCCGGCCACGCCTGGCACTACCGCCTGCCCGCCCAACTTTCCATCCGTACCGACCTCGCGCGCCACACGCGTAACTTCCGACGCGAACGACCGCAGCTGATCCACCATCGTGTTGATGGCTTCTTTGAGCTGCAAAATTTCCCCGCGTACGTCCACCGTAATCTTGCGCGACAAGTCGCCGCTGGCCACCGCCGTCGCCACTTCCGCAATGTTTCTCACCTGGCCCGTCAGGTTGCTGGCCATGGAGTTGACCGAATCGGTCAAATCTTTCCACGTTCCCGCCACTCCCGGAACCTGCGCCTGCCCTCCCAGCTTTCCGTCCGTTCCCACTTCGCGCGCCACGCGCGTAACTTCCGCGGTGAACACTCCCAACTGTTGAATCATGGTGTTCACGATCGTTGCCGACCGCAAAAACTCGCCTTCCAGTGGCCGCCCGTCCACGTCCAATCGCACGGTCTGCGTCAAATTACCTTGCGCCACTGCCGCGATCGCGCGCGTCACTTCCGTCGTTGGCCGCAGCAAGTCTTCCACCAGTGTGTTAACCGACCCTTCCATCTCCCCCCACGCGCCCTTCGATTCATGGAAGCGCGTCCGCTCCCTGGTTCGTCCTTCCTTACCGACCACTTGCCCCACGCGCTTAAGTTCATCGGCCATGTGTTGATTGGCCGCCACGATTTCGTTAAACGTGTCCGCAATCTTCCCCGGCAGACCCGTCCACGCCCCGGGTAACCTCACCTTGAAATCACCGTCCCGCATCGTTTGCAAACTCGCAAGTATTGCCGCCAACTCTCCGGACACTGGCCCGTTAGTGTGCGAACCGTTGCTCTTACTATTTTCGGCATTCGTTTTTGCATTCGGCAGCGCACCACCCTTGGCGTTTGCGCCGCTCTTCAAGCCTCCTTGAGTCTTCGCGTTAGTCGCGCCGGTCCCAGTACCTGCGCTGGACGTACCCTTTTCGGCGGCGGTGCCTGGCTCCAGGGTCTCCGTTTTCGTGGGACCCAAATCTTGCGTGGTTCGCTTCATGCTGATTCTCCTAGCCTTGTTCGAATCCGATACCGCAGTAAACTCTGCGTGCCTGGCTCTTACAACTGCCACGCGCGGCTTCTACAAAAATTGCTTATTTCACTCCGAAGGAAGCCCTTAGTTATCTCTAATAATTAACACGGCTTGCGTGCCTGTTGCCTAGGGTATTCACTGTAGAGACGCCTCGGAGTTAAGCTAACACGGTAGGGCTGGGCACCGTTTTTGAGCCCGAAAACCACTGAGGCGCGACTTTTTGGAAAAGCCGACATGCCTGCTACAACCCGGTGCTCTGAGGCGTCCTAATTAAACCGCCACAGGCACACTTGCGCTACTTGAAGGCAGAATTATCGTAAAATTTGATCCGACCCCGGGCGTGCTCTTACATTCAATGGAGCCTCCTAAAACTTCCACGATGGCGCTGGCAATCGCCAGCCCCAAGCCTCCACTCTGATGAGGACCTCCATTACTCGACGATGAGTTCGCGCGATAAAATCGCTCAAAAATAAATGGCAAGTCTTTCGTGGAAATCCCGATGCCTTTATCTTCGAAATGAAGTTTGATTACGCGATCATCCTTTTCCAAACGCACTCTGATGGACGTGTCACTGCCTGAATACTTGATCGCGTTATCCAGAAAAATCAAAAAAAGCTGGCGCATGAATGCTTCATCGCCCACGTACGGTACGTCTGGCCTAAGTTCTCGAACCAGCACAATATTCTTTGCATCCGCGCGCGATTTGACTAGTGCGCACGCCTCTTCCAATACCTCGTCCAGATACAGCGGTTCTTTCGCTGGCCGCAACTGCCCTGCATCGGCCACTGAAAGCGTAAATAATCCCTCCACGATATGGGTGAGCTTCTTGAACTCTTCATCAAACTCGCAAAGCGTTTTTCGATACTCTTCCGCGCTACGCGGCTTGGATAGCAGCAATTGCGTTTCACCGTGAAGTACTGATAGAGGAGTGCGCAATTCGTGCGATGCATCGGTAACAAATTGGCGCAGCGGGCGAACCGAGGAATCCACGCGCTCGAGCAATTGATTAATAGTCTGCGCCAGTAAACTCAACTCGTCGTGGCGCGGAGATACCGGCAGCGGTGTCCAGAAACCCTCGCGGTTAGTGACCCGTTTAGCCATCAACGCCGCATGATTCGTAAGCGCGGTAATTGGTGCGAGACTCTTCCCTACATAAAAAGTGGAAATACCCGCGGTCAATAACAAGCTCAATGGAAATATCAGCAAAGCCACGCTGCCAAAATTTTCAAGTGTGCTACCAAACCGCGACGTTCGAACAGCCACCGCCAGAACCCGCGGCCCCTTGACCATTTGAAATGGAATCAGCGCCAACCGCAGGTGATGGCCGTTATCCAGGCTTCCGGTGCCGAAGGTCGGTTCGCTAACCTGAGGATTAATTCCTTTGAGGGGCGACGACAGATTTTTGGAACGCTGTAGAACCACGCCGTCAGGATTCAAGAGTTCAAAATATTCATCGGGAATGTTGAGATTGCTCACGTCCTCAACATTGGGTTCGGCAATCAAATCCGAGATGATCGGACGCGCGGTCTCCAGCAGCTGGCGGTTAAGTTGAGCCCCTACTTCCTCGTCTAACAACGCCCAGAAAGCAAGATAGGAAACCGCCAGGAGCCCCGCCACCACGGAGCAGAACAAAATAATCATGCGAAAACGTAAAGTTTTCGCTTTCATGATATCCAGCAAGCCCAAGTCGAGCCTCGCGCACTATCTACCATTATATAAGGAAGGGCAACGTTCTAAAAAAGAGGAGACCTAACCCTCCACCTGGCCGACCTAACGGAGAGAAAGTCCCGGCGCATTGCGCTGCGGAATGGACGTCCTTGCTGGCTCGTCAGCAGTCTTCGGCTGCAAATAGTAATTAATGGCCGGCGTGAACACCAGCGATAGCACCATCGAACTCAACAAACCGCCCACCACCGCGATAGCTAAAGGTTGCAACATTTGCGACCCCGCCCCAATGGCGAAAGCCAGCGGCAACATGCCCGCAATCGTCGCGAGCGCGGTCATCACAATGGGCCGCAACCTCCGCCGCCCCGACTGAATCATAGCTTCCTTCGCGGAAAATCCCAGTTCCCGAAAATGGTGCTCGGCGTCGAGCAGCAAAATACCGTTTTTCGCCACAATGCCAATCACCATGATCATGCCCATGAAGGAAGCCACATTGAACGTCGTGCGCGTAACCAGCAGCGCAAGAAAACCTCCAAAAGTAGACAGCAATGCGGACGAAAGAATCGCGATGGGCGCCGAAAAAGTTCGAAACTCAAATAACAACACCACAAACAAAAGCAAAAGCGCCAAAAACAATACCATCAACAAATCATGAAACGATTTTTGCTGTTCCTGGTAAATTCCCCCGTATTCAACTCTGATCGAACTCGGCAGATGCATGCCTTCCACCGTCTTCTGCACTGCGGCCATTCCGCTGCCCAAATCAATCCCTTCAAAACGTCCTGTCACCTCGACCAGCCGCTGCAAGTTTTCCCGCCGAATTTCCGTCTGCCCGGCCTCCTCCTTTACCGTTGCCAGTGACCCCAGCGTCGCGGTGTGCCCCGCGGAACTCGCCACCAACGTGTTGCTCATGCTTTCTAAGGAAGAGCGGCTCGATTCGGGAAATCGTACGCGGATGGTATACGGCCGGTCATTCAAAATGACCGGCAGCGCGGCCGGTTCGCCCCCCAGCATCGCGGCGGCATCCAGCGCCACTTCTTCCGGCGTAAACCCCGCGCGCGCCGCGACCGTGGGGTTCACTTGATACGTGACCGCCGGCCCGCTGATGGTATTTTCAATCCCGTTGAGAATATCTACCACGCCGTGAATTTTGCCGATCGCATCGGCAACTTTCGGCGCGGTCTCCTCCAGAAGCTTGGCGTCTTCGGAAAACAGTTTGATAACCACCGGTTCCGGTTGACTGGTCAAGTCGCCAATCATGTCCTGCAGCTTCTGGATGAATTCCACCTTGGCCGCAGGTTCGGTTTCTTCCACCTGCCCGCGAATATCGGAGATAACTTCATCGATGGCCCGTTTGCGTTTACTCTTGAGTTTGACAGTGAAGTCGCCGCGATTCGCTTCCGTGACTGCAGCGATCCCTAGTTCAAGCCCGGTGCGCCGCGTAGTGTTCTCTACCTCCGGCGTGGCTCGCAGAATGGCCTCAATGCGCTGCAATATGACGTTTGATTCCGCCAGCGAACTACCTGGCGGAGTGAAGTAATCGAGGCTAAATCCGCCTTCATCCATCTCTGGCAGAAGATCGCTCCCCAAAAACTTGTAGCAAACCGCGGAAAGAGCAACGATCAACACAGCACTGATCACTAGGACCAAAGGTCGCGCCAGGACCGATTCCATTACCCGTCCATAAGCATTTACGATCCGTCCAAAGAAACCGGAAAGATGCGCCTCTTCCGCGGCCAGCAACGACGCAACATTATCCCCGTCGTTAGAATCATGCAGCACGTCGGCGGTGTCTTTACGCCTCACCAAATACTGGCTGAGCGTGGGAGTCCAGGTCAGCGCGAGAAGCAGGGAGGTAAATAACGACACGGTCATCGTAACCGCCAACGCTCGAAAGAAGCTTCCAGTGACGCCGGTAATCGAAATTAGCGGCAGAAATACGACGATAGGAGTGATCGTCGAGCCGATAAGTGGTACCGTCAATTCGCGAAGTGCGCTACTTATAGCCTGGAAGCGTGATTGCCCCGCGTCCCGATGCAGAACGATGTTCTCAAGCACCACGATCGCATCGTCGATCACCAGGCCTACCGCTGCAGCAAGCCCGCCGAGGGTCATGAGGTTAAAGCTCTCGCCCGTCAATTTTAATACGATAAAAGTAATCAGCAGCGTGGCGGGGATAACTAGCCCGGCGACCAGCGAAGTGCCCCAATCGCGCAAAAACAGAACCAAAATGATAGACGACAGCACCAATCCCAGCACTACCGCATCGCGTACGCTGGCGATCGAGTCATGCACAATGGTGGACTGATCGTAAAACGGCTCGACGTGTACTCCCGGCGGCAGTGACGGCAACAGAGCGGTGATCTGTTTGTGGACTTCGTTCGCCACGTCCATTGTATTGCTTTGGGGTTGCCGGTTTATGCTAAGCAGCACCGCGGGTTTACCATTCGCGGTCACCACCGTATAGACCGGCGCTTCAGAGGGCGTGACGGCACCAACGTCCCCGATACGGATTGGCACTCCAGCAGCGGAATTCTTGATTACGATCTGGCCAATTTCTTCAGGAGTGTGCACTTGCCCGCTGACCAGGCCCAAAACCAGCTGGTGGTTGTATTCCAGCAATCCCGGAGAATCAACCAGGTTGCTGCGTTTAAGGGCATCCAGGATTTCCGGCACGGTCACCGTTGCCGCAAGCAAACGCGCCGGATCAGGCATGACTTGAAACTCTGGTACTTTCCCGCCTTGCACAAGTACTGATGCCACTCCATCCAGCCGGTTGATGCGCGGCTTTAAATCATAGGTAGCGATTTCCCAGAGCTTATTCTGCGGCACCGTATCCGATGTCAGGCTGTAACCAATGATCGGAAAGCTCGCAAAGGTCATGCGGTGTGTGTCCACCTTTGCTGTCGTCGGAAGTTCCGCTTGTAACCTCGCCACCACCGCGTCAACGCGCTGCAGTGTAAGAATCATGTCCGAATTCCAGTCAAAAAATAGATCCACTTCCGCCGATCCTCGGCTGGTAATGGATCGCACCTTGAGCAATCCGGGAACGCTGTTGACGGCTTCCTCGATGGGTCGCGTGATGGTGACCAGCATCTGGTCGATCGGCATTACACCGTTGTCGATACCTATCACAATGCGGGGAAAATCCGTGTCCGGAAACACGGATACCGGAATAGTGAACGCGAAATAAACGCCCACCAGTGCCAGGCTAACAATTAAGAAAAGAATTGGTCGAGATAGCCGGTGAAACCAGGGTTCCTGCTCAGCCTGCTGTTCGCCTCGCGGTGACGATATCCGGGGATCCATGCGAGGCTACTCCTTTTCCTTCTCTGTTTTTGCCGCTGCCCCGCCTTTTTTATCGGCCTGCTTGTCGCCGCCGTCTTTCTTGTCTTTATCGTCCGCGTCGGCCGCATCCTTTTTATCTGCTTTATCCGCTCCTGCTTTTTCCGGCGTCTCTGGTTTTTCCACTTTTATTTTCGTCCCGTCCGGCAGGGCGTAACCGCCCGCGGTGATCACCGGGTCTCCCGGGTTTATGCCGCTAACAATCTGCGCGTCTTCGCCATTGCGAATCCCCAGTTGAACGGGCTTCATATGCGCCTTGTCATCCGTTCCCGCCACAAGAACGTAGTTGCCATTCCCTTCTGGGTTTTTGTATACCGCAGCCGCGGGCACCACCACTGTTTCTTTTACCGTCTTCGCCGTCATTGCTACATGCACGGTTATGCCCGGCCGCAAATTCGGATTCGCTTTTTTGGCTTCGACCCAGACTTCAATCGTCGTGCTCCCCGGATCCAACGCCGGACTCACCAAAGTCACTTTGCCTTCAATGGGTTCGTCCATGCCCGGCACCTTCAATTGCGCCGGATTCCCGGCCTTCAATTGCGCCGCCTCCGATTGCGGAATGTGTCCCTTGGCAATCAGCCTCGAAAGATCCATCACCGTCAAAAGCGGCTGGTTCGCCGTCGCCACATCTCCAACGTAAAGCGGCCGGTCGGTCACCACTCCGTTGATAGGGCTTTTGATCTCGGAATAGCTCAGCTGCGCCGCTGCGGCGTGGTACTTACCTTCCGACGACTGCTTTTGTCCCTCAGCAGACTTGAGCGCTTGTTCCTTCCCTACTCGTTGCAAATCCGCGAGCTGCTTTTGCGCTTGCTCGTTCTGGCTTCGCGCCGCTACTAGCGCCACTTCCGCGGCGTCAAGCTCGCGACGAGGAAGCGCCCCCTGTTGAAACAAATCTTTGCGGCTGTTGTAAACCTTTTCAGCCGCTTCAAATGCGGACTTCGCGGACGCCGCATCCAGCTGGGCTTTCTGTAGCTGCTGTGGCAAGCTCGACGCGACCGTCGTCGTGTACGCCGCTTCGGCCTGTTCAAAATCCCCGCGGCTGGATTCCGCAGCCGCAGCCAGATCGGCATTTTCCAGCACCGCCATCAATTGCCCTTTTTTCACTTTGGCCCCGCGTTGCACCAGGAATTGTTTGACCGTAGACGTAATCTTCGGCGCCACGGTGGCCTGTTGCAGCGGGAAAATCACCGCGTCCGCGTTCACGATCTGAGAAATATCTTCTTTCTCCGCCGGCGTCGCCTGCACGCTTACCTCCGGCTCTTTTTCTTTCTCCGCCTTGGCGCAGCCCCAGCCGAAACCAAGCGCCAAAGCGATGCCCGCGGCCATCGCCGCAAGTTTGAAATGTTTTTGCCTGCCGTAAAGTGATTTAATTTTCATGGATTCGTCAATACACCCGTTAGAGTTTGCAAGCTCGCCAGCGCTATGCGATAGCGCAAAGCCCCATCCTGATAAGCGGAATTTGCGGTAGTAAACGTCGTCTGCGCATCCACCACTTCCAATACGGTGGCTTCGCCGTTTTGATAACGAAGTGTGACCAGCTTGAGACTTTCTGCGGCCAGTTCGCCAGATCGCTTCAGATCTTCCAGTTCGCTCAACGCCGTGCTGGCTTCCGCATACAGCGATTGAATTTCTGCTATCAGTTTTCTCTGCGCCAGCGAAAATTCCCGTTTCGCCTGATCCCGCTTTAATTCCGCCTGCTTTACTTTGCTTTGCGTGGTGCCCCAATTCCAGATCGGAATATTCAGCGTGGCCAGCCAGGAATAACCTACGTTCGAATACTTTTGGGCGTTCCCCAACTCCGAGTTCACCGCAAAGCGTGTGGCATCAATTCCGTAAAAATAGTCGAAACTCAGCGACGGCACGTAACCCATCCGTGCGCCAAAAACGTCATATCTCGACTGGCGCACCGCTTCCAGCGCCGCGCGTAAATCAGGATTATCTTTAGTCCCGCGCTGCTGTATCTCTTCAATACTCGGCAATGCGGCCGACGCATGTATATCGTCCGCAACCTCAAAGTTGTCGTTGAAATTTGGAAAGATCAAAACGGCCAAATCCAGCCGTGCATTTAGCAACGCCAGCTGTGCCTCTTGAAGCTGCCGCCGCCGGTCCCGCATCTGCAGCTCAGCTTTAATGACATCGGCATGCGCCACCTCGCCGCCACCCTCGAGCTTTTGCGTAAGCTGGAAAAATTGATCGCCCGCCGTAGCGGCCAATTTCGCGGTTTCCAATTTGTATTGCGCCGCTCCCACCTTGTAATAATTCTGCGCCACGGTAACTACCAAACCGCGCTTCGCGATTTCTACCTGCGCGCGTGCCACCGCCGCTGCCGCCGAAGCACGCCGCCAATTCCCCAAGGCCGACATATCTATCGCTTCGTGTATATCTGCCTGGCTGATGTACTCGTGCGGCGCATTATTCGCAATATAGATCACCGGGGGCGCTACCACCGGTTCCGGGCCTGTGGACCTGGGGGTCACCACACCTGGGATGCTCTGCGTGTACAACGCGGAATTGTTGTACGTCACCGTCGGCAGCAACGTGTTGCGCGCTTGTTTGGCGTCTTCGTGCAAAACCCCGGCGTTCACTACCGCCGCCTGGAATTGAGTGGCGTTTTTTCGCGCCAGCTCCAGCGCCTGCTGGAACGTTAAATGCAGCAACTCTCCGCTCAAGGGTGGCGCTGCTTGCCGAGCCGCCGCAGTAGCATCCGTTGGCGGCGGCAGCGGCTGAATTTCCGGAACCGGAGTCTGCGCCGCAGGAGTTTGTGGCGCGGGAGTTTCTACCGCGGAACTTTGTGAAGGAGAATTTTGCGCTTGCTGCTCCTGAACTTGCTGACCTTGCTTCGGCTCATTCTCACGCGTTGTGCGCACATCAGATTTAGCCTGTGCCCAGGCTGGCACGCTCCATACCAACATGATCAACGACACCGCAGTTTTGTTTACAAATTTCGCGCAAAAAAATCCCATGAACTCCATCCGTATAGACCGTGACTTGACCGTTACCTTAGTTCCTTACTCGGACTATCCCCGTGCGGCTTATCGGCATCGACTGTGACGACCAACCAGCGGTTTCGCAGCTCGCATAATACTTCTACAAGCGGTTAATTCTAAATTAAGTTTCTTTTAGGTCCGGCGGTACTAAAGCCATCACGACGTCGTGTCAGCATCTTGCGGCGACAGTGTCTTGCGGAAGAAATCTTTGCCTTTACGTTCCGGTCCCAGCGCAAACACGATCATCAGCGCCACAATCGTGCATCCTTCGAAAATCGTCAACGCCCATTGATACCCAACCCGGTCACGCAATGCGTATTCAATCGTGTTTGTCGGTGAACCAAACAACACTCCCAATTGGTATATGAAACCCGGAAATAAGCTGCGC
The DNA here is from genome assembly GCA_035996445.1 of Candidatus Acidiferrum sp. Taxonomy (GTDB): domain Bacteria; phylum Acidobacteriota; class Terriglobia; order Acidiferrales; family UBA7541; genus Acidiferrum. Next base: position 10,379 of record DASYJM010000098.1, read on the forward strand.
ACCGCGTCCGGCGACAGTTCGTTCAAGTGTGCCGGAATCACTCCCCAGGCCCCTTGCACTCCCACCTGCATTAAAAAAGCACCGATAGCTAAAATCACCAGCGAATGCCCAAACGCCCAAAGAGGTATGACCAAGGCGCATAAACCGAGCGAACAAATGATGCTCGCGCGCCGGCCGAGCCGTTCGGATGCCGAACCCCCGCCGATGGTTCCCAGGAGGGCGCCCACGTTATAGAACATCGCCAGGTAAGCCACTACGTTCGGCGAAATATGATGTGCGGTTTTCAGAAAATCCGGATAAAGATCCTGCGTCCCGTGCGACAGGCAAACCATCAATGTCAGTGTCAGCACCAGGTACGCGAAACCCTTGCGATGCTCCCACATCACCCGAAAAATTCCACGCATGCTAGGCACCTGGTGTTGTTTCCACGCCGCTGATTCCGGCGACAGATACGTCACAAATATCGTGATTGCCGCTGGAACCAACCCGGCCCAGAACATCGCTCGCCATCCCCACGCCGGCAAAATCAAACGCGCCGCCACCGCCGCCAGTAAATATCCCAGCGGATATCCGCCCTGCAGCAATCCAGAAAACAAACCTCTCCAGCGCCTCGGTGCGCTTTCGAGCGTCAGAGACGCACCCACTCCCCAGAATCCGCCCATGCCAATTCCGTACAGCAGCCGCAAAATCAGAAACATCGGGTAGTTCAGCGCCAGGCCGCTTAAAACTTCAATCACCGAAAAATACGCCACCACCGCTATCAGCGGCTTTCGCCGCCCGTAACGGTCCGCCATCATCCCGAATAACAATGCGCCCACCGGCCGCATCGCCATCGTGGCTCCCAGCGTCAGCACGATGGAGCTCTTGCCCACCTGAAAGTGTGTTGCCAACGTATCGACGAGGAAAACCACTACGAAGAAGTCGAACGCGTCCAGTGTCCATCCCAAAATTCCAGACGCCACCGCATACCCGCGCCCTTTTTGAGGCGCATCGCTAATTTGCTGACCGCTGACTTCAGTGAGCATGGCTTCCTTGAAATTCGCAATCGTCGGCGCAGAGTGTAATTCAAAAAGCGGAAGACGTGCACAGTGAAAAATTAAGCATGCTAGAGATCAACAGGTACTCAAGGTGAGAGGTTCGCCCGGCGCAAATACTGGGCAAACCTCGGGTCGCCGCGCAGCGAATCAAAGAATGGATGAACTTTGAGGAACTGCATGATGTTCGATCGTTCTTTGGCGGCGCGCTCCAGCCACGCAAATGCTTGCTCCGTGTCACCAAGTCCGAGGTACGCGTTGAGAAATGCGGCCGCCGGCACGTAGCCTTTCTGCATTCGCTGCCGAAGCTCGGCGACAACTTGCAAAGCCTCTACGCGGCGACCACCGTGTGCGTAAGCTCTGGCGAGCACTCCCAGCACCGCCGGGCTGCGATCGGACAGAGATGCCGCTTTTTCCAATGTCCGGATCGCTTCATCGAACTGCTCGGCGCCGACGAGCGCGAAGCTAAGTGCCCACAGAGCCAACGGATCGTTGGGCTGTGTTGTCAACCCCCTCCGCAATTCCCGAATCGCCTCGTCGTAACGCCGCGAATAAAAAAGGATATAGCCGACCTCCATGCTGTTAAATGCCAACGGGTCGAGTTCCTGCGCCCGCCGGGCCCAAGCCAGTGCTTCCTCGGTGCGGCCTTGGCATAGCAGCCAATCAGCCAACCCCAAGTGAGCGCCCGCATCGCTGGGGCTCAGTTCGATCGCTCTCCTGTATTCCGTCTCCGCCTCCGACCAGTGCCAATCTTTCTGCAGCGCGTTGGCAAGCAGGACGCGCGCCTCTGCGAGCTGCGGATCCAATTCCAATGCTTTCCTGGCGGCGTCGATAACCTTGGGCCTTGTGTCGCCGGGAGGAATGGCGAAGAATACTGTCCCAAGCTGTTCTTGGGTTGCAGCAACCCCGACGTATGCGGGAGCGAATGTCCTATCCGCGTTGATGGCCGTCTGAAAGTATCGAACCGCCTCCTCGATCCCGACCCGATTGTTCTTGTGTAACGCAAACCGACCCTTAAGGTAGGCCTCGTAGACTTCAGGCGCCACCGTACGCGGCGCAACTGGCAAGTCTTGTGCACCCGCGACGGCCGCTTCAACGTGATGCGCTATACCCTGGGTCACATCGCTCTGAAGTGCCAAGATGTCCCGGAGTTCCCGATCATAGGTGCCCGCCCACAGGTGCTCATCCGTGTCGGCGCGAATCAACTGAACCGTCACTCTAACTTTATCTCCGGACCGCAACACCGAACCTTCGATGACCGCGTCAACATTTAGTTCCTTCCCAATGGCCCGTACGGACTTCCGCGTGCCTTTCAGCTGCGTTGTAGAAGTACGCGAAATCACACGCAGGCCGCGAATTGCCGAAAGTTGCGCCGTCAGCGCTTCCGTCATGCCATCTGACAAGTAGTCCTGGTCGGAATTACCGGAGAAGTTTGCCAGCGGCAACACAGCGAGCGATCGAATGGCCACACCGGCGGCCGGTTTTCCAGTGCGTTCGCGTACAAGCCATATCACCCCGGCAGCCAGAGCCAAAGCCAGGGCCGCGAGCGCGGCAGCCATGCGTAGATAGCCCCGCCTTCGCATCGGTTCCGAGCCTGCGCGCGTATCCGGTCGATCAGTTGGCGGAGTTGCCGCCCGGTTACTCCGCCACGCGTCCAGCTCCGTCGTGTACGCATAGACCGAACCGAGCTTGTGATGAACATGTCGGTGGACGGGTAGCCCCTCGCCCTTCTCCCACCGGCGCACCGTGGTGACGTCACGTCCTAAATAGACCGCGATCTCCTTCCATGATTCCAGTCGCCGTCCTTGGGGACCCTCAAGAGCTTTTGGGGTTGGTCTCGCATCCACAGACATTCGTTTGAGGGCTCCTTCCAGCCGCAAGAACTTATCACACCGTTGAGTTTCCCGGGCAATTACGGGATTACCACCAGAAAGAATGGACGTGCCCTACTTTGCCGCACTTTGCCCGGCATTGCGCGTTGCGCGTCAAACAGAGTCGGCACACCATCACGCCTCAGACGATCCAGGTGGTATTGCCCGCTGTCTTCTTGTGTCCGGTTCACAGCCCGGGCCGTTACCACAAACCAGAAAAGGGGAGAACGTATGTCCAAGACTCGATTTGCAGTAATTCTTATCACCGCAGTCGCCATGGCGGCGACGATTCATACTGGCCTGGTGCGAGCTACGGGAAGCGTCGGCAGTAAGTCAACACCAGTTGGCCGAGCGACATATGAGGAATTCAGAGTAAAACGCGAAATGCCCGGTCTCGAACTCGATATGAAGGCCAGGACCGACATCGACATCGCCACCCAGATCATCACTTTTGACGCAAATGGCGGAAACAGTGGATGGCACAAGCATCCGGGTCCCGTCTTTATTAGCGTGATCTCTGGAACCATGACGTTTTACGACTCCGGTGATCCCGATTGCTCGCCTGTCGTGGTCACCGCCGGTCACGGGTTTGTCGATCTCGGGCAACACGCGCACATCGCACGAAACGAAAGCGGGTTGCCGGCCACGAACGTCGTAACCTATTTCGTGCCAGTGGGCGTTCCTCTGCGCATCGATCAAACTCCGGCGCCCAGCAACTGTCCATCATTCGCACCCGGAACCTAACCCGAACCAGCCGGGCCGCGGATCCGCCGCTGATTGTGCGGATCACAGCGACCCCGAAGTTCTAACGCTGACAAAGAATACCTAAAACGGACTCCCCAGCTGTCCGGGAGTCCGTCCCAACTTTGGAGCAGGATTGTATTAATTTCTAGCAAGCAATCAATTGCCAAGCCATCTGCACGGCGAGAATTTCAACGCGGTAATACTTCACCGCGAGTCTCCTGCGCAAACGGGATGATCAGGAGCCCGACTCCAAACGCAATCGCCGTATAAGCAACCGGCTTACCTATCGTTCCCGCGTTGCGAACCATTGCGCCAATCATGAAATTCACACCCGCTCCGATGAACCTGCCAAAAGAAGTTGCAAACGCAAAGGCCGTGGCTCGAACGGAGGTCTCGTATTGCTCGGGCAGCCACAAGCTGAACAAAGTAAAATTCCCGCCAAAAAATCCCAGAAAAAATAAACAGCCAATAAACGTCGCCAGCCCATTCTCCAAATAAAACGCCCAACCAAAACTCAACCAGATGCACGTACTCATCCCCAGGAAATAGATAGCCAGCGTACTCTTCCTTCCCAATCGCTCCGCGAGGATCGGCGCCACCAAACAACCCAATATAGTTCCGATGGAAAGAATGGCCGTCCCGATGGAAGCCATCTTCGACGCTTCCGCTACCGACATGCCCGCCTTTTTCGCGAGTGTGATAATTGCCGTGGGTTCGTATACTGCTCCCGCCCACAAACCGATGATCGCGACCGTCAGCAACGCCGCGTTGACAATGGTCTTCTGTCGATACTTTGCGCCAAAAATCTCCGCCAATGATCCCCGGTGCCTTGGCTGGCCCGCCCTTTCCTTCCACCGCTCCGGCTCTTTCACCCGCGCCATAATAAGGACAGCAATAATCACCGGCGTTAAACCGCAGACAAACATCGCGCGCCATCCGAAGCGCGCCCCTACCGTGTAATTCAGCGCCGCCGCCAGAAAAAAACCAAAGTAGTAACCCGTTTGCAAAAAACCGGCGCCCATTTTTCGCCGGTCTTCAGGCCAAGCTTCAGCCACGTACGTTCCGGCCAGCGCCCACTCGCCCCCTATGCCAATGCCTGCCAACAAACGAAACAATCCCAATTGCCACACACTCTGGGCCAGCGCCGCTGCACCGGTAAACACCGCATAAACTAAAATCGTGGCCGCCAGCACCCGCGTCCGTCCGAAGCGGTCGGCGATCGGCCCCCACATAAACGAAAGCCCCCAACCAACCAGGAACAATGCAAACAAAATCGATCCCGCCAGCCCAATATTCGCAGGAGTCTTGGCATATCCCGACTTTGGCAGAAGCTCCGACAGCGCCGGACTCAATACCAGCGCGTAGATAAACGAATCCATGCCATCGAGAGTCCATCCCCACCACGCACCCCAGAAGCCAATGATTTGTCCGGATGTCAGTTTCGTATGTGGCATAGAATTCCCGCAGCCGGGACAATTAAGCACAGGTAGCACCTCCCGGGCAATTAATAATCACGGCTCAAAAAATTTTCGATGGCGATGCCGGAATATCTGGACGTATTTAAATTGCAATCTTCTACGCCCACAGGAGAGAATTCCCTTCCCAAGTCGAAATGCCCACGCCTCCATCGCAATCACAACCCCTAACCATCGCTCTCTGGCGCGTTCTAATTCTGTTAGGCCTTTCCATTTTCATCAGCTACATCGATCGCTCCAATCTCTCCATCGCCGCTCCCCTTATAAAGGATGAATTACACCTCTCCTCCTCGCAGCTCGGTCTCTTGCTCTCTTCTTTCTTCTGGACCTACGCGTTTTTGCAGCTTATTTCCGGCTGGCTCGTCGATCGCCTCAACGTAAACTGGGTTTTTGCGGGTGGGTTTTTTCTGTGGTCGGTGGCCACGATCGTCACTGGCCTCGTTCACGGATTTTTCTTGCTGTTCGTGTTGCGTCTATTGCTTGGCGTAGGCGAATCTGTTGCTTATCCTTCCTACTCAAAAATCATCTCCCTTCACTATCGTGAAGAACATCGCGGCATCGCCAATTCCATGGTCTCGGCCGGCTTGGCGCTCGGCCCGGGATTCGGCCTGTTGGCTGGCGGCTTATTGATTGCCAACTTCGGCTGGCGCGCTTTCTTTGTATTTCTCGGAGTATTCAGCTTGTGCTGGTTGATCCCCTGGCTCACCTGGATGCCCCCAGCGAAATCTGCCATTTATCTCGACAAGATAGCCGCACCGAGTTACGCAGCTCTTCTTCTGCAGCGTTCCGCCTGGGGCACCATAATCGCCCAGTTCGGCTACAACTACGTGAGCTATTTCCTGCTCACCTGGTTACCGTTTTATCTGGTACGCGACAGACACTTTTCCATGGCTGCCATGGCCAAAATCGGCGCCACCGGCTACGTCCTCAGCGCTCTTCTCGCATTATTTTCCGGATGGCTCTCCGATCATTTGATCCGCTCAGGAGGAACGCCAACGCGCGTCCGCAAACCTTTTGTCGCTGGTGGCCTGGCAGGCGCCGGCGTATTGCTTTTTCTCTCCGCCGTCAGTTCTCCAGCATGGAACGTGCCTTTACTAATTTTGGGCATCGCTTGCCAGGGCATTAGCTCATCCAACATTTGGGCCATCTCGCAGACTCTCGCAGGCCCGTACGCCGCAGGGCGCTGGACAGGTTTGCAAAATGGCTCTGGAAACTTAGCCGGAATCGTTGCGCCCGCCCTCACCGGATTCATTTTGGATCGTACCGGCCACTTCGAGTGGCCTTTCGCGCTAGCCGCTCTCGTTGCCCTCGCAGGCGCTTCATCTTGGCTTTTCATCGTAGGCCCCGTCCGACCAGTTACGTGGCCCGAACCACGCCCAGCACATCCCGCAGCCGCCTGACCCTATATGTCGTGGCTTTATACATCACGCTGTGCAGTCGCGCTTTGTAGGTCGCGGCTTTAGCCGCGACCATAAATGACCCGCAAACACGTGGGCTTTAGCCCCTGAAGCCTGCAACTTAACACACGTCCCCGTTGCAAATTCCTGTCGTTAGGCGTTTGCTTACTATCTTTAAAACGTAAGGAGGAAGTTATATGCGCCTACGCTCTTCGATCTTCCTAATTGTCAGTGGGTTCGCGCTAACCATTCCGGGAACCCGAGGCCAGGAAAACCTACTGTCCCCTGAGAGCGCAGTAGCGATTTGCCCGCGCCGTAAAATACTGCTGAAATTGAATTCCTCGTTCGGTCCAAACATGCCGTGGACCTGCAGTCGCTCCGCTCCCACAGATTTATTCAAAACCTTGAATCCACAATTGTGCCCGACTGGGGCGCCAACCCCAACGCATTTTCCGCCAAAGGCTATGAGTCGGGCTTAATCTTCCAGGGCCTCGCACTCGGCTGCGAATCCACGAGCGGTGCAAAATAGAGCCAATCTCGTTATCACCGAATCTTTTCGGCCTTGAAGCCCACATTTCGACAAAACTTCAATTCCTAATTTAGTCTTAATTTTCATTTATGTACGCCATCTTCCGTAGGCAGAACGCCGATCACCTGCTAGCCTCACTCCGCGGCAATTACCGCCACGCTCTTACATCACGGCGTCCGGGGCGCCAGAATCTGCCCCAACACGCCAAACGAGGAAACAAAAATGCGTCGAATCTTGCGAAATTCAGCTCTGATCTTCTCCGCCGCTGCGCTCACGTTAATACCCAGCGCCTTGCGCGCCGGTGATGACGGCGACAAATTCAAAATCGGGAAAAAAATCCCTCTGGAAGGCGGCGGACGGTGGGACTACGTCACCGTCGATCCAGAAGCGCATCGCGTATATATCGCACGCGCCACACATGTCACCGTGCTGGATTCCGAAAGTGGCGCGGTTGTCGGTGACATTCCGGACACCCCCGGCGTCCATGGAGTCGCTGTAGCCCCCGACCTCGGAATTGGTTTTATCAGCGAAGGCGGAGCCGCCAAGGTTGCCGTTTTCGATTTGAAAACGCTGAAAGTCGAATCCCAGATTCCTACCGGCGAGAATCCCGACTCTATCCTCTATCATGCTGCCACGCATCAGGTTTTCGTCCAGAACGGCAAAAGTAAATCAACCTCGATAATCGACGTGAAAACGAAAAAAGTCGTCGCCACCATTCCTTTTGAGTCCCGGCCGGAATATTACGCCTACGACGAAAAAGGGAACGTTTTTATCAACCTGGAAGATAAGCACGCCATCGCCGTAATCGATGCCGCCAGCAAAAAATTAAAAGCTACCTGGGTCATGGAGGGTTGCGAAGGCCCGTCCGGACTGGCAATCGACAATAAGACTCACACGCTTTTCTCCAGCTGTGACGGAAAACTGATGGTGGTAGACAGCAACAGCGGCAAAGTCCGCCAAAGCGTCGCCATCGGCGATGACTGCGACGGCGTGACCTTCGATCCTGGAACCGGGTATGTCTTCGCGTCGCCAAGCACTGGGAAATTTGAAATCATCCATGCGGATAAAGCCGGTAAATACTCCGTGGTCCAGGAGATCGATACTCCGGTGGGATCAAAGACTCACGGCCTCGACCCCGTCGCGCACAAGGTCTATCTGCCTTCCGCTAAATTCACGGGTGACCCTTCCAAGCGCCCGCGCCCGTCCGTGGTAGAGGGCTCGATACAAGTGCTAGTCATCGGCAAATAAGCGCCTGACTGACGTAGTGTAGAGAAGGGCCTCGAAAGCGCCAAACAGAACTTTGTTAGCGCCTCCGAGGCCTTTCCTGCTTCAAATCTAAACGAAAAGTAATGGTCGCTTAATTCAATTCCCTTTCATCTCGCGCTAAACTGACAGAGGTTACTTCGGACACGTTCTCGCATGAATCCTCGTTCGGCCCCACAGCGGGTTATCCTAGAAGTCCGAGCCGTTGCTCGTGTGGCCACTTATAGGAGCCGCCATGGACTATTCCGCACTGCTTCGCTCCGCGCTCGTGGCGTTGATGAGACGAAATTGGTGTTCGCGTTGCCGTTGGGGCCACTGAGCACGCCATTCAGCTGCAATTTTTGGGGGAATCCATAATGCTGAGCCTGGTTGGCGGCTTTGCGGGTGTTTTATTCGGGGTTCTGGGCTCCTACGTCGTTGGCCAGACTCTAAAATGGCCCATGGAAACCTCCATGCAGGCCATCGTCGTAGCTGCCATGTTTTCCATCGCTGTGGGAGTTTTTTTCGGTTACTACCCCGCGCGCAAGGCTTCGCTGCTCGATCCCATTGAAGCACTGCGCTACGAGTAAGCCTGGTAGGCGAATTACGCTATACCTAAATGGCGCAGTAACTAGCGAGCGCCAGTTTTTATTTTTTCAGGACTGCGAATGAAGAAGAAGTTCAAATGGCTGCTGTTGGCCGGCGTGCTCGCCGTGGTCGCTATCTTTGCCGCCTTCGGCTTCAATTCCAAATCGCAGGACCAGAACTTTACCGCGAAAGTTGAGCGCGGCGACATTCATGACGTCGTGGAAGCCACCGGCACTATCAATGCCGTAATCACCGTGCAAGTCGGTTCTCAGGTTTCCGGTGTCATCGCCAAGCTCTTCGTCGATTTTAACTCTCGCGTGCATAAAGGCGACATCATTGCTCTTATCGATCCCGCTTTGTTTCAGGGCGCTCTTCAGCAAGCCGAGGCCGATCTGAGTAGCGCCAAGGCCAACCTGCTAGCGGCCAGGGCAAATTTGGAAAAGGCCAAGGCCTCCCTGGTTCAGACCAAAGCCGACTTCGAACGTGCCACGCAACTCACTCGAGAAAACATTACCAGCCAACAGCAGCTTGATCTAGCCAAAGCCAATTACGATTCCATGATCGCTAGCGTCGGCGGGGCCGCTGCCAGTGTCACTCAGGCCGAAGCTCAAGTCAGTCAGAAAGCCGCTGCGCTGCAGGTCACGCAGACCAATCTCAATTACACGGTAATTCGTTCCCCAATCGATGGCACGGTCGTAGCTCGCAATGTCGACGTCGGCCAGACCGTGGCCGCTTCCTTGCAAGCGCCCACGATATTCACCATCGCCCAAGATCTAAAAAAGATGCTCGTCTACACCAAGACCGACGAATCGGACGTCGGCAACATCAAGCCCGGGAAACAAGTCGCCTTTAAAGTCGATGCTTTTCCCAAAGAAACCTTTCATGGCACGGTTTCGCAAGTGCGTATGAATCCCACCACCGTGCAAAACGTCGTCACCTACGACACCATGATCGAGTTTGAGAATCCCGAACTTAAACTTTTTCCAGGGATGACAGCCTATGTCACCATTCCCGTAGCTACGGTGCAAAACGTCCTCAAATTGCCAAATACCGCGCTCCGCTACAAACCTCCGATCTCTCCGGAAGAAATCATGCGTCTGTATGCGCAACACGGAATCGACGAAACACAGCTCGAAGCCTCTTCGCAAGCCGCTCAGCCCGCCGGCACATCCGAATCGAATATCACTCGTGTTCCGCGCGCCACCACCGCGGTGGTGTGGAAATGGCACCCGGATAACAGCATGGAGCCCGTGGAAGTCTCTCTCGGAATCACTGATCACGCATTTACGGAAATCGCCACGGTTCTCAAAGGCGACTTGAAAGAAAAAGACAACCTGGTGGTTCGCTCCATCAGCTCCAAGCCTGCTGCTCCCGGAGCTATAAGGCGCTGAGTTTTTTACGCCGCGTAGAATGGACTTTGCGAAAATAATTTAATGGCCGCTGCAATCCCAACTGAGCTCCGCTCTTCCGCTCCAGACGAGGCGGTTATCCGTGTGGAGAATCTTCACAAGTATTACGAACTCGGGGAAACGCGCGTGCACGCCTTGCGTGGAGTCAGCCTGGAGATCCAACGTGGAGAATTTCTCGCCATCATGGGCGCCAGCGGTAGCGGCAAATCCACGTTCATGAATCTGCTCGGATGCCTGGACAAGCCTACGTCCGGAAAATATCTCCTCGATGGCATTGACGTCTCCGAGCACGATAAAAAAGCTCTCGCGCACATCCGCAATCAGAAATTAGGTTTCGTTTTTCAGGGTTTCAATTTGCTAGCGCGCACTACCGCGCTCGAAAATACCGAACTGCCCACGCTGTACACCAAAATTCATAAATCGGAGCGCACCAAACGCGCCAGCGAAGCCTTGGCCATGGTCGGTCTGGCCAACCGCGCTGAACATTTCCCTTCACAAATGTCTGGAGGACAGCAGCAGCGTGTCGCTATCGCCCGAGCCCTGGTGAATCGCCCTTCCATACTTCTCGCCGACGAGCCCACCGGTAACCTCGACACTCGCACCTCCGTGGAAATCATGGAGATCTTTCAGAGACTCAACGATCAAGGCTTGACCATTGTCCTAGTAACTCACGAACTCGACGTCGCCCACTTTGCAAAACGTACCCTCATCTTTAGCGACGGCAAAATCCGCAAGGATGAGCCGGTACTTAACCGCCCGATCGCCACTGACGTGCTAAAAACTTTGCCCACCCTGGAAGACTGATCTATGTCTCACTCCTGTACCTCGCCGGCGATTGAAGGTTATTGACTTCGCTCGGCACCTGATATAGAAACCGCGGTACGTATCTTTCACGTTACGCCATGTAGCCCGTTCAATACATAACCATGTGGAACTCGCAGTAATCGCTGCGATCTCACTAATCTCAGATAGCTCACTGTTGTACTGGAAGATTATCAATCGAAGGAGGGCCAACAAAATGTCCTTGGAACGCCGTGACTTCCTTAGGATTGGAGCTATGGGTGTGGCTACCCCAGCATTCGCTTTCGATGAAGACTCCGCCACCAAATCCAAGGGAGAACTGGAAGGCGGTAGCTCCTGGCTCCGTTTGGAAGGCCCATTGAAAGCCGGCCACATGGTCATCGAAGCGCGATCCTTCGAGGAAGGCAAAGACCGTACGGTGATCATGCACTCCAAACTAGACAGCGTCGATCTGTATTCCAGCTTGTTCAGCTATGACTACGAGAGAACCATTTTCGCGGTCTTCCGCGACAACGACCATTCCACTTCCATCGTTGTCTCAGATACCGATGACCCGAAAATCGGTCGCCTGATTGTTTGGAACGACTCCGGTGCTCCAGCAGTCTTTGAGGTCAATAAAGACAAGTTCATGGAGTCAGAAAATCTCAACGACAGCATTCGCGATGCCAAGGGTACCGTGGTTGACGTCGTGGGCAAGCGAAAACCGCCGCAATTTACCTGGCGGGAATTGGAAGCCGTTTTTGGTGATGATCCGGCTTTGTACCAATTCATGCGCGGAAGGAAAACCCACCACAATCCCCCTAAGGCCCACCTGCTCATAGAATTTGGTTGCCGCCTGGTGAGCACCATGCCGGGCAGCACTCTCCCCCTGGCTTGGCAGGTTCGTTCACCGCTATAGCTTACGTGTTAATCCCGAGGCCCATATCCACGAGCAGTTTTTGAAATTGGCTTTGCGATCGAATCTGAGAAAAAAACGGCGTAACTTTTAGGTGCACGACACCTGGAGCGCGGCTGTCTACCGCCTCTTTTAGCGATTTCAAAGCGTTGTCACTTTCCCCCAGGCCGGCGTACACAATCGCCAGACGGTAAGCCGAAACAGTGCGGTTGGATTTAATCCTTTCGAGTACCCCTCTGGCTTCGTTTTTCATCCCCGCTACCCCGTACACATAACCTAGCTCCGCTAATGCTTCGAAATTTGCTGGCGAAAGATCCATCGCCGCTTTCAGCTCGGCCACCGCTTCCGGGTACATGCGCCTCTTCGCATAGACTTCCGCGAGATGACGATGCGCCTGGTGGCTTCGGGGATCAAGTTCCAGAGTCTTACGGCATTGTTCGATGGACTGGTCAAGTTCGCCCGCGTAATACAACATTGCTGCAAGATTGTCGTTCGCAAAAACAGACAATGGATCTAGTGACTGCGCGATTTTTGCTTCCGCAAGCGCCTCAGGAAATCGCCCGAGTTCCAAAAGCAGATTTGAGTAAGAGGCATGTGCAACTTCATCCCCGGGGCTAAGTTCGATGGCCCGCTTATATTCGATCTCCGCGCCTTTCCAATCCCAATCGTAATCTTCTTTGATATTTGCCAGCGCCGAATGCGCTTCGCCCACGAAATCGTCGATCTCCAGCGCCTTCAACGCTGCTGTTCTTGCCTTCGGAAACGCTTCTGCTACCGAAATATTACTCAGCTCCGGCAGTAGATGATAAGAATCCGCCAACGCCGCGTACGCTAAGGCATACTTCGGGTCTTTGGCGGTTGCCTTCTCCAGATAGCTGATGCTTTTTTCGAGCCCTTCAGCGGTGCGCTTGTTCCAGTAGTAGCGCCCCGCCAGATACGCTGCGTGCGCCTCTGGATTTATCGACCTGCTCTCCGATAGCCGGACTTTCTCATTTTGCGTCAACCGGATGCGCACCTCGTCCGCGATGGCAGTTGCCAGTTCGGTTTGTAACGTCAATACGTCGCTCAAATCGCGCTCGTAACTTCGCGCCCAAACTTGCTGCTCCTGTGAGTCGCCAACTCGAATGAGTCGCGCATTCACTTTCACTCGTTGCCCGGATCGCTGAATCGAGCCTTCCACTAGCGCGTCCACGTGAAGCGAGCTAGCAATTTCAGGTAAAGGCTTATTAGTGTTCTTGAACCTCATGATGGAAGTGTGAGAGATAACCCGTAGCGCGCTTATCCTCGCCAGATCGGTAATCAATTCGTCGGTCATCCCATCCGCAAAATAATCTTGATCAGGATCCCCAGACCGATTTTCTAGCGGCAATACGGCCAGAGATTGAATCTGCGGACTTCCGCCCTTGTTTCCAAGCCTATCCCATAGATTGCGATCGCCGACGCGGCCAACCATGGCCGTCAGCACCAGAAGTACGACCGCTGCCGGAAGAATCAAAAATAACCTTTTCTGCCCACGCCTTCGCCGTGGCCCAACTTCAGGCATGACCATGGACGATCGTGCCGCCATCCGCCGGAAATCCACCAACAACTCCTTTGCCGATTGGTAGCGGTGCGCCGGTTCTTTTTCCAGGCATTTCATGACGATGTCGTCAAGCGCGGGGGAAACGCGTGCATTCACGGCCCGCAACGACACCGGTGCCTGATTGAAAATCGCGTCAATTACCTGTGAAGCTAACGGCCGCGAGAATACTTTCTGATTCACTGCCATTTCATAAAACACCGCCCCGAGTGAATAAATATCCGTTCGCTCATCCACAATCTCACCATTTAATTGTTCGGGAGACATATACGGCAGCGTGCCGGCAGTGGACAACGTATCCGACACTTGATCGGCCGTTAATTCCTCGCCCGCCCGCAACCACTTCGCGAGCCCAAAATCTAATACCTTCGCTTGTCCCTTGGCCGTGATAAGGATGTTCGAGGGCTTTAAGTCACGATGCACAATCCCGCGGTCGTGCGCTTCTTCGACGGCCTCCACGATCTGCGTCGCCAGCGAAACCAGTTCTTTTTCTAATACCGGCCCCTCCGTCAGCTTTTCCGTCAGGGTTTTGCCCGCCACATATTCCATCACCAGGAAATCGACCCCATCCTGGGACCCGAATTCGTACACCATCTCAATATTTGAGTGATTGAGCTTGGCCAGCGCCAGCGCCTCTTTCCGGAAATTTCGCCGCGACGTTTCGTTATTCAACGTCCCCGCAGGCAATACCTTCACCGCTACATCCCGCTCCAATTGCTCATCGTGCGCCCGGTAAACCACACCAAATCCCCCTGCGCCGACACGTTCAACGAGGCGGTAATGACCGAGTATTAGCCCAATCATGTTGGGGACCCATAAATCGTCGGCCATCTTAGCTCACTAATAGACAACCGGGCAGGCCAGATCTTCGTTTCTATGAATGCAGATTCCGGGATGGTGTTTTCATTCTCGACTAACTAGGTACAATGGTGATCATCGCCAACAAATCCATTAATTCTTCTGTGCGCTAAGGCCTCAGCCTCAATTTTGCTCTTGACAGAATGCGTTAAACCGTCTATTAAATCGTTTTAAAGTCCTATTGTTGCGGCCGTTCCATCGGCCAGTTCAGGCCGGTGGGGATTTTCTGTCGAGGAAAAAGAGGAGGTCATTGTGTCTCAACTCGACGAGGCGCGCAATATCCCAGAACCTTGCGCAATTGCTGAATCACTAGCACGACAACACCATACATCTCGTATTTGTCCATTGCACAGCCGTTGCTGGCTGTTTCTTTCACTTCTCGCCGCCCTTTTCCTTGCCCCATTTCCCGCTCTCGCCCAACTCTACACCGGTTCCGTGACCGGAGTTGTCACCGACTCCTCGGGTGCCACCGTTCCCGGCGTCAAGATTACCCTCGTCGACCAGGGCAAAGGCTACTCATTCACCGCCACCGCCGACAATTCCGGAAGATATCTTCTGCGCTCCATCCCGCCGGGCACGTACACCATCACTGCGGAAGCCGCCAATTTTGAAAAAGACACCCAGGAAGGCGTCAAGGTCGACGTCAGCCAAAACATCTCCGTCGATTTAGCTCTAAAGCTCGGCTCCGTCACTGACGTTGTCGAAGTAAAAGCCAGCGACGTCCAACTGCAAACCGAAGATGCCGTCACCGGTCAGGTCGTCAATCGAAAGTTTGTGAATGACTTGCCGCTGGTCGACCGTAACTTCACCAATCTCGCATATTTGGCTCCTGGCGTAACGGAGACCAACGCTCCAGGCTCAAAAAACTCTCAAGGCGGCATCAACTTCAACTCCAATGGCAGCCGCAACGCAACCGCCGACGTTTTAATTGACGGTGCCAGCGCTTCAAATTTTGATCAAAATAGCGGCCTCAATAACGTCCTCTATACTCCCTCCGTTGATTCCGTTGAAGAGTTCAAAGTCCAGCAAGCAAACTTCACCGCTGAATATGGATTTTCCGCTGGAGCACTGATCAACGTTGTGACGCGCTCGGGAACCAATAAATTCCACGGCAGCGTCTACGAATTTTTCCGCAACTCCGTGATGGATGCCAACAATTGGTTCAATAATAAAAACGGCCAACCTATTGCCGCCTTGAAGCGCAACGATTTCGGTGGGTCCATCGGTGGTCCCATTCGCAAGGACAAAACCTTTTTCTTTTTTGATTACGAGGGGTTGCGCCAGCGCGCCGCCACTAACGCCTTCGCGGGCGTGCCCACCGCGGCGGAAAGAACTGGTGATTTCGGCGTTCTCTGTGGCGCAAACGGCGGAACCTTTGACCCCTCAGGATTTTGCTCCGCCCCCGGGGGACAACTTTGGGACCCCTACAGCGGCAGTTTTAGTTCAACTCCCGATCCAGCCAATCCCAACATCGGCCCCGGCGCTCTTCGTCAAACCTTCATCCCTTTCAATAATCTTGCCACCTACCAAAGCGCGGGAAATCCAAATCTGGCGGGAACCCCCTTTCAACTCTCAGCGCGTCCCGGTAACCTCATCGACCCCGTGGCCGCAAACCTCATTCAGCTTTTTCCCCTACCGACCAGTCAGGCCACCGATTTGGGCAGCCTCCAAAACAGCAATTGGTTTGGTTCCGGCGTTAATCCTTCTTCGAACAATCAGTTCGACATCAAGTTTGACCAACGCTTCAGCGAACGCGACTTGCTGAGCGCCAAATACTCGCAGCAAAACTTCAGCAGCAATAGCTTCGATTGCTTCAATAACATCGCCGACCCCTGCACCGGCGGACCCGTTGTGTTAAGCCGTCATATTTTCTCGTTGACTCACACCCATACCTTCAGCAACACCCTGATATTCACCGCCACCTACGGATTCCAACGCGGATTCGACAATCAGCAGGGCGTCAGCGGCAATTCTTCCGGTGCCCAGCAAGGCCTCGCTAGTTTAGGCTTCCCGGCATATCTCAACCACGGTTTCGGCACTCTTCCCGCCATCACCATCAACGGATACTCTCCCGCTAATCAAAGCGGCAACAACACCAATATCGGAACCAATCCTTTCAGCATTCTCAGGGAAGGCCAGATCGTCCATCATCTCGACGGCACCGTCAGTTGGGTCCACAAAAAACACGAATTTAAGTTCGGCGGCGAATGGCGCCTGCATCAAATAAACTTTACGAATCCCGGCTGGCCGTCCGGTACGTTCAGCTTCGACTTTAGCGGCACTTCGCAGGTTTCCAGCGATCCAAATTCCGGGGGCGACGGGCTGGCGAGCTTCCTCATGGGTATCGGGCCTCCAGGCAACGGAGGTGGGGGATGCCCACCATGTCAGGTCGGATTCGTGAATTTCGTCAGTACCGAAAGTTTCCAGTACGCGACTTTCGTCCAGGATAACTACCGCGTAACTCCCAAGCTCACGCTCAATTTAGGTCTGCGCTATGAATTGAACACCCCCCGAACAGAGCGCTACAACCGCATGAATTCTCTCGACCCCACGGCGGTGTCTCCGTTGCAACTCACGGCCGACCAAATATCGCAGGCCCAGTCGCTGGGACTGCCGTCGCAAGCGATTCAAACTCTCAGCGACCTGCACGGTATCGAAGTCTTTGCCAGCCCTGCCAATCGATCGAATTACGACACCTATTACAAAGAGATCCAGCCTCGCTTTGGTTTCGCGTATCAAGCTTGGGGCGGCTTTGTACTCCGAGGTGGCTACGGCATTTATTTCTCGTCCCCGCGAAGTTCCGCTTCCGGAACCGGCCCTTGGGGCTTTGAAGGCTTCGATGTGCAACCGCCATGGCTAACAACTTTAAATCTTGACCACGCCACCCCGTGGAACACCTTGAGTAATACCTCGTGCAATTTCAATCCGCCATTTACCTGCGGAGTCGCGCCCCCGCCAGGAAACAGTTTGGGTGCATTCAACGACTTGGGTTTCTCTGCCGTAGGGCCCATAAAGCGTCGCAGCCTGAATACACCCTACGAGCAAGCTTGGAGTTTCGGATTCCAGAAGAAGCTGCCCGGTAAAATTCTCCTCGACGCCAGCTACGTCGGTAAAAAAGGGACCCATCTGTACCTTGGCGGATTCCGCGAAAATAACATTCTTCCGGCCTCGGCCATCGCTGGTCTCACCCCTGATGAACTTGGAAACCTTAACAATCCCGTTGCCAACCCGTTTTTCGATCCTAATCCGGGGCCATGCGATCGCACTCACTTCATTTGCGATCCAAACAGCGCTCTTTCTCAGCCGACCGTGCAAGCCTTTCAACTGCTGTTGCCTTTTCCGCAATACACTGGCTTTCAGGGCGACTCGCCGCCGATCGCAAACTCTATCTATCACGCTCTGCAAATTCGCGCCGAGCGTGAATTTTCCAACGGCCTACAATTTCTCGTCACCTATACCTGGTCAAAGTCCATCGATGATGCCTCGGCCAGTGATGACAGTTTCGTATTCCTCGGGGGCGGCACCACCGGTGGTTCCACACTCGATGTCCAGAATCCCTATAACCTCCGCGCTGAGCGCGCGGTCTCGGTCTTCGACATCCCGCATATCTTCCAGGCCAGTTTTGTCTATGAATTGCCGATCGGCCGCGGCCGGAAATTCGGAGATCAGCTGCATCCGGTCCTCGATGCTGCCGTAGGCGGGTGGCAAATCAATGGTATCCTCCGCATCAACAGTGGAAGGCCGCTCATCCCGCTACTGCTGAATACCAATGCCATACCAACGTTCCACCAACGTCCCATATTGACCGGCACGTTGCAGCGCGCATCTGGTTCGCCTGGGAAATTCACCGATCCTGGAACCAGTTATTTTTCCAATGCCAACTTCGACGCCACCGCTGGTGACAATGTCGGAGTCTTGCAAGACACTGCTGCCATCGCCCCATTTACCTTCGGCAATGCTCCACGCACCATCACCAGCGTGCGCCAGCCCGGCGCTGCAAACATGGACGTATCTCTGTTCAAAAATTTCAACTTGTCCAAGCGCAATGAGGGTATACGTCTCCAGTTTCGCGCCGAAGCCTTCAATGTCTTTAATCATCCGCAGTTTCAGGGACCGGACATGTCGGTGGGAGATAGCAATTTCGGGGTAATCAACTCGACGGTTAATAATCCGCGCGAACTGCAGCTGGCCTTGAAGCTCTACTTCTAGTCCACGAGCGCAGGAAGTTTTACTGTCATGACCATGCCGAAGAATCGCGCGCGGATATACCAGCGCCTGCAGCACAGTTGTTTTTCACCGCGAACTGCGACTCTTGAAAGGGCGCTATGAACGCAACGGTTGCCAAACCAAAAGCAACTTGGTGCCTGTATAGGCTGCTCGCCTTTTTACCGTTGTTAGTTAGCCTCGCACCGAGTGCTCTAACGCAAACCATCCATGTGGATGCCGCGCCAGATCACACTGTTAACTCTTTCCGTCCTACGGAAGCCTTGGGCGCAGGCCTCGATCGTATTTCACGCGCATCCACCGACAAAATATTCGCCGAACCCATCCTCAAACAGATGCTTTCTGCTGGCTGGCAAACGGTCACCTACCGCCAGAACACCGAGCTTCACGTAGAAGCTTGGCATTGGAATCCCGAAGGCACCTGGAGCGACGGCGACAAAGGCTACTTCGTCGGCAACGCCACTCTGGGAGAACCCATCCGTCACTCGTTCGGCTATCCCCTGCCACACGCAGGTTTCTCTCAACCGGATGGCAACAGCTACTCACGCCTCACTGATGGCGACACAAATACCTATTGGAAGAGCAATCCCTATCTGACAAAAACCTTCACCGCCCAGGATGATTCCTTGCATCCGCAATGGGTCGTGATTGACCTGGCCGGGATTCAACAGATCAACGCCATACGCATCGACTGGGCCGATCCTTACGCACGCAAGTATCTCGTGCAGTACTTTACCGGCCGTGATCCTCTTCGCCACGCTGCTCAGGGCAGTTGGATTACTTTTCCAGGCGGTGATGTCACCAATGGAACAGGTGGCAACGCCACCCTCACGCTTTCGCATTTACCTGTTGCCACGCAATTCCTCCGCATCTGGATGACCGAGTCCTCCAATACCTGCGATACCCACGGTTCGGGCGACAAGCGCAACTGCGTCGGTTACGCCATTCGCGAACTCTATGCCGGCACCTTAACCGACAGCGGCTTTCACGATGTAGTGCATCACACCGCCGATCGCGCGCAATCCAATACCATCTGCTCTTCCGTCGATCCCTGGCACACCGCATCCGTCATCAACGACCGCGCCGACCAGGTTGGCTTCGATCTTTTCTACACCAGCGGAATCACGCGTGGCTTGCCCGCCATGATTCCCATTGCCATGCTGTACAACACCCCGGAAAATGCCGCCGCCGAAATCGCCTACATCGAAAAGCGCGGCTATCCGATTTCCTACGTGGAGATGGGCGAGGAGCCCGATGGCAAATATTGTCTGCCGGAAGATTATGCCGAGCTCTACCTTCAATTCGCCACCGCCCTGCATCGCGTCGATCCAAAGTTAAAGCTGGGTGGTCCGATCTTCGAGGGCGTAAACGAAGACATCCAGGCGTCGCCGGATGCGCAGGGAAAAGTTTCCTGGATGGGCCGCTTCTTCGATTACTTAAAATCCCATCAACGTTTGGCCGATCTTTCCTTCGTTTCCTTCGAACATTACCCTTTTCGAGATTGCTTAATTAAATGGAGCGATCTATACGACGAAGCAAAGCTCGTAAGCCACATCCTTCAAGTGTGGCGTGACGATGGCCTTCCGCCGGGCATTCCCATGTTTATTACCGAATCAAACATCGCCTCCGGCGCCGACGAATCCTTTGTCGACGTCTTCGCCGCCCTCTGGTGGGCCGACTATATCGGAGCCTTTTTCGAAGCCGGCGGCAAAGCGGTCTATTATTTCCATTACGCTCCTGAGGAAATGTCACGCTCCTGTGGTGGAACATCTCCAGGCACCTTCAGCATGTTCACCATCACTCCCGACTATCAAATCAAACAACCCGATTCCCAATTCTTTGCCGCTCAATTGATCAACCTCGAGTGGGTCCAGCCTGGTAGCGCTGAGCATCGCGTCTTCCCTGCCGCCAGCGACATTCACGATCTCGTCGGAAACACTCTAGTGACTGCCTACGCCGTGCTGCGCCCCGACAAACAATGGTCCTTGATGATCGTCAATAAAGATCAGGAAAATCCGCATTCCGTGCAGATCGCTTTTGATGGAGCGGGAGCCAAACAGAGCCATTTCCATGGCCCCGTGAGCATGGTCACTTTCGGTAGTGAACAGTATCAATGGCATTCCAACATCGATGGCGGCACGGCCGATCCCGACGGCCCGGCAACCCGCTCAACCATCACCGGCAACGCCAACACCAGGTATATTCTCCCGAAGGCATCCGTGACAGTCTTAGCAGGCAAACTCGGCGACTGAATCGCACGCTCGTCGCCGCGCGCTTCCGCCCGCATGTCCTGAGACATTGGACATTAAGTCACGTTGAGCCTTGTTGCGTGGATTAAGGGCACGAATTTTCTGGAAAACCCTGGAGAAAACCGTGAAGCTTGTGGCGAACACAATTTTCGGCGCATCAGCACTCTGCTGTATTTTTCTGCTCGCGCCGCTCACCTTCGCTCAGTCAAGCAATACATCGCCACACCCGCAAACAGCTACCGTGCGCGTCGATGTGGCCCCCGCACACGAGATCAACTCTTTTGACCCTGACGCCGCCCTTGGAAGCTCCATCGATGTTTTATCCCGCCTCGATATCGACAAAGTTTATTCTCCCCATATACTCCAGGAATCTCTTTCCGCTGGCTGGGGCCCCATCACATACCGCAACAATACCGAATTACGCATGGCTGCCTGGCACTGGACCGAGAACGGCGCCTGGAGCGATCCCGCTCACCTCAGCGGTTATTTCACCGGTAGCACCGAACTGAAATCTCCCACCCGCTACACCCTCGCGTATGCCCTTCCCCATCGTGGCTTCGCCACCGACGGCGATCGCCCCGTGCAAGGTCCCAATCTGACCTACTGGAAAAGCAATCCGTATCTCACCAGCAAATTCACCGGAGAAAGCGACGTGCTCCATCCTCAATGGGTCGTTGTGGACCTCAAGTCTTCCACCAACATAAACGCCGTAAAGATCGTCTGGGCTAATCCCTATGCGACGAAATACCAGGTGGAATACTGGGACGGCACGAAGGCTCTGGACTTCGATGGTGGTCCACAAGGCCAATGGAAAACTCTCCCGTCCGCAAGCATCCAAAATGCCCAAGGTAGCAGCGCCACCGTAAGGCTGGGCGACAGCCCCATCCCCGTACAATATGTGCGCATTCTGATGAGCGAATCCTCAAACACCTGCGATGAGCATGACTCATCGGACCCGCGCAATTGCGTCGGCTACGCCATCCAGGCCGTACAAGCGGGCACCCTCGATACCGCCGGAAAATTTATCGAAGCGTCTCGCAACCCCGCGGATGCTCCCATAACCTATTGCGTTTCTTCCATCGATCCGTGGCACTCCTCCGAGGACGTAAATTCCGGAGGAAAATATCAGCACAGCGGCTTCGATATTTTTTTCACAAGTGGTCTCACCAATAATCTGCCCGCCATGATTCCCGTCACCATGTTATATGGCACTCCCGAGGACGCCGCCGCACAGATCTCCTACATCGAAAAACGCGGCTATCCCATCAGCTATGTCGAAATGGGCGAAGAACCCGACGGCAAACACGCCATGCCGGAAGATTACGGCGCGCTTTATTTGCAGTGGGCCACTGCTATCCACAAAGTCGATCCAAAACTAAAACTGGGCGGCCCGGTATTCGAAGGAGTAAACGAAGATATTCGCGTGTGGCCCGACGCGCAGGGACGCATTTCCTGGATGGGCCGTTTTGTAACCTACCTCAAAGACCACGGCCGCCTCGCCGATCTGGCTTTCGTCTCCTTCGAACACTATCCTTTTCACCCTTGCACCATCACCTGGAAGGATTTGTACACCGAGCCGCAGCTGATGAAACACATCTTGCAGGTTTGGCGCGATGACGGTGTGCCCAAAGAAGTCCCGCTGATGGTCACCGAAAATCATCTTGCTGCTGCTCTCACCGGCCCGATGACCACGATTTTTGCCGCCTTATGGCTGGCCGATAACGTAGGCTCCTTTTTCGAAGGCGGTGGCGCCGCCTTTTATCACTCTCCGATTCAACCGCAGGACATTCATGACACCTGCCTCGGTTGGTCCTCCTGGTCTAACTTCGTCTCCGACGAAAATTACAATATCAAAGGCTACACCTCGCCCTATTTCGCCGCGCACATGATCAATCTCGAGTGGGTGCAGCATCGCGCAGGCGTGCACCACATGTTCCCCTCCTCCGCCGATATCAAAGACCACGACGGCAACACCCTCGTGAGCACCTACGCGTTGCATCGCCCCGATGGAAACTGGTCGATCATGCTCGTCAATCGCGACGAAACTAACCCGCACACTGTGCGCGTGCTCTTCGACGCCCCCGGTAAAAAAAGAACTGCACTCTTCGACGGTCCCACCACCTTCGTCACTTTCGGCAGCCAACAATATGTTTGGATCAACGATGGCCCCAACAGTCATCCCGATCCCGACAACCCTCCCGCCGCAAAAATCGTCGACGTCAATGCACAAACAACGTTCACGCTCCCGCCCGCCTCCGTAAATGTAATTAGAGGCAAAATCACCCCTGAAAACTAGTCAGAATTTTTCCGCCGTCACGCTTCGTAGGTCGCGGCTTTAGCCGTGACCTAAGACCCCCAAACACGCGGGCTTTAGCCCCTGAAACCCGTGCTAGGAACGCACGGAGCAGATCGCTAGTGACGCTTGGGTAAGTAAGGTACGTAACCACGAGCTTTAGTCTTTACGCGATAAACCGAAGTCGTCGCGGTTATATACAGCGAACTGTAATCAGCATCGCCCCACGCTAGATTCGCCGGCTGTTCCGGCAAATGGATCGTTCCCAAATGGTGCCCTTCCGAATCCCAAATCCAGATTCCGCCAGGCCCCGTCACGTAAAGGTTCCCCTGCTTGTCTACTTTGATTCCGTCAGGCACGCCGTCGCCTTTCCCACCCGGTTCTTCTCCGAAAATCCGTCCATTTTTCAAGCTGCCATCCGCGCCAAAATCATACACACGGATATTTCTCTGTTCGCTGTCATCCACGTAAAATTTCTTTCCATCGGGAGAAAACGCCAGTCCATTCGGCTGTGATAATTCTTTGGTAAGCAGTTGTACCTGTCCTGCGGGCCCAAGGCGGTAAACCCCCTGAAATGGAATTTCCTGTTTCTCGCCCTTAGGCAAATCCAATGTGGGATCAGTGAAATAAATCGTCCCGTCCGGCCCCACAAGCACATCGTTAGGGCTGTTAAATTTTTTACCCTCATAACGGTCCGCAAGAACCGTATAGCGTCCCTTGTCATCCAACTGAATGATGGCTCGCAAGACGCTCGCGCAATCGATTAGGTGATGCTGCAGGTCATAAGTATTGCCGTCCGGATCGCCCAGCGACACGAACTCTTCCTTGCGCCCGTCCGCAATATAAAGACGGAAAATCTTATTGGTCTCTTCATCGCTAACGAATAAAAACCCCGTCGGATCCCACACCGGCCCTTCGGTAAACCCAAAGCCACTACCAACGGTAGCGAGCTTCGCGTTCTGCTCAAACAAATCCCAAAACTTCGGCGACGCCGCTGTTAATTCAAACACCCGCGCCTTCGGCTTGTTTTGCGCCCTCAAGTTGGCCAGCAGAGTCAAAGCGACCAAGCCTAACGCACCAATGCCTATCAAAATTTTCAAAACTTTCAAGATAGTGTCTCCCCAAGCGGCATCGTAACCACCACCGTCAATGCTTACTCCTCCTCTTCGTGATGTTTTCGCTGCATCTTCCACTGGACTCCGTCTTGCGAGTTTTGAGCTATGCGAACGAGGTAGCTTATAAGCGCGTCGAGATCGCTCTTGCTCAGTTTCTTTTCAGCATCCACCCCAGTGGCCGCTGAAGAGTCATCAACACTGGCCACCGTGGCCTTATCTAAAAAATGAAAATTACCGTCCAAAGTCTGTAATTGAAGAGAAAAATTGTCTTCGTTGCGAGCAAAACCTGACAGCTTGCGCCCGTCTCTTGTCGAAACCACGATTGTTCTAGCACGCGGTAACTGGTCGTGATTCACAATCCGATCCCGCATCTCCGCCACCGACGTAATAGCGCCATAGTTGCTAAGGTCAGAAGCCAGAAATCCCCCCGCGCCGTTTATCATGTGGCACGTAGCGCAACCACCTTCCCTAAAAAACAGTTTTCTGCCTTCCTGTGGATTCCCCGCTACCTCGGTTTTTGCACCAAGTCCCTGCAAGTTTCGCAAGTACCGCACCACAGCATGCAACTTCACTCCTCCCAATCTGTCGAACGCCGGCATCCCCGCGCTCGGAACGCCATGTCGCAGAATGGCCAGAATCTCTCCATCCGAACGCCTCGATACCTCCGCCCGCGTTGCGATATTGGGACCTTTTTCCCCGCCTCGCCCATCCAGCCCGTGACATCCCGCGCAGCTAGAGTCAAACAACTTACGCCCCTCCTCCGAACCCGCCTCACGGCTTGCCCCGGCACTTACCACCTGTTTGGTTTTCTGCGCGTACACGACTGCTTGCCCGCCGCTCCACCAGCAAAAACCTACCGCCCCGCAGGCACAGACGGACAGCAATCGACCCACTACTCCTGCATATCGCAGCGAACTCCATCTAAAAGGAATGATTTTCATCACGCGCAGTTTCAAAACCTCAATGACATGATATGACCAGACCCGCTGCTCGATAAGCACCAATAAAATTCCAACAATAAAAATTCACTCTGACCAGCGTGTGTGGTATTACTTCATGACGTTTATTCGTGTCAATCGCTTTATCAGTTTGAATCGATTTAGATATAGGAATATTTAACAATTACCATCATTTCGTATGTTGCGGCCGCCATACACCACCAATCATTACGTGGGAGGCTTCTGTGAACCAGTGCTCTACTTTCGCACCATTTAAACGATTTCTTCCTTTCCTCCTGGTGTGCCTCCTCCCCGTGGCTATTGCCGCCGGACTATCCGGAAAAACCGCGCCCCGCTCCCGTAACGCTCACGCCGGCAGTCCCGCCAATCCTACCAATGACGACTTAGCCCTTCTGGACGCCTATCGCCACGTGGAAGTCGCCTCCGTCTCCGACGCCCTCGAAAAAATCTCCGGCCACAAAATGTACATGTCCCACCGCATGCGCCCAATTTTTGGAAGCAAATTCGCCGGCTTCGCGCTCACCGTCCAATTAAAAAAAGAAGCCACCAACGATCCCCACGCTTTGGACGGAATGCTTGCGGCCATCGATCAGGGCGGCGCAAACTCCGTCTACGTCATGGCCGTTGAAGACGGCATCGATATCGCCGGCATGGGCGGATTGATGGGCACCGCCATGTCCGCGAGAGGGTTTTCCGGCGCAGTCATCGACGGTGGCGTCCGCGACGTAGCCTACCTCACAAAAATCGGTTTTCCGGTCTACGCCTTGGGCATCGTCCCCTCCACTTCCGTAAGCCATTACCGTTTTGCCGGCGCCAACGTCCCGGTAGTCTGCGACGGAGTCGCCGTTAATGCAGGCGACATCATCGTCGCCGACGCCGATGGCGTCACGGTCGTCCCCCGCGCGCAGGCTCCGCAGGTGCTGTCATTGGCCCAGGAAATGGATTTCAAAGAACACTCCATGTATGCCGACATTGAAAAACTTAAATCCATTCAGGAAGCGGTGAAGAAATTTGGACGGTTGTAATCTAGCGCTCCATGAATTAGGAATGATCTGCTGAATGGTCAACCCGATCCATAAGTTCAACAAAACGGATTCACGCAGGCGCGTCTCCACTCCCGTGATTCACGAACAGCGCGATATTCGCGATGCTCGTAAAAAATTCGAAATCGCATTCGTCGCAAGATGGCGCAACACGCCTTTGCGCCATGTACTAAGAAACTTGGCTCTCCTGCTTTATTGCTTCACGCCTCTCGCCGCTCAGGAAGCCAGTCACTCGCAGATTGTGGTCGACGTAAAAACAGCAGACCTGAATGCCCAACCGGTAGCGGTCAATTGGCTCTCCTACAACGGCGATTACACCGGCCAGCGATTCAGCAGTCTCGAACAAATCAACCAGACTAACGTTCCGCAGTTGCGCGCACAGTGGGTTTTTCACGCCCCCAATTCCCGCGACATGGAAGTGACCCCGGTAGTAGTCAACGGCCTGATGCTGGTAACCGTCGCCAACGATGTCTTCGCCCTGGATGCGCAAACCGGCCGCACCGTGTGGCACTACTCCCGCCCCGTCACCGAAGGTCTGATCGATGACGCCGCGCAACATCACAGCCGTGGCGTTGGCGTTTGGAAATCCCGCATCTACGCCGAAACCGACAACGCCCATCTCATGTGCCTCGATTCCCGCTCCGGTAATCTGCTCTGGGACGTCGCCTACGCCGAAGGAAACAAAAATTACGGCGCCACCAGCGCCCCTCTAGTTGTCAAAGACAGAATCATCGTCGGCACCTCGGGCGGCGACGACGGTGTTCGCGGTTTCGTAGCCGCATATGAAGCCACAAGCGGCAAGCTCGCGTGGCGTTTTTGGACCATCCCCGGTCCCGGCGAACCCGGCTCCGAAAGCTGGCCCGGCGAATTATACAAACACGGCGGCGGCACCACCTGGATGCCCGGCACCTACGATCCACAGCTCAACACTTTGTACTGGGGCACCAGCAACCCTTCCCCCGATTTCGACGGCGCCGTCCGCCCTGGCGACGATCTCTACACCGATTGCGTCCTCGCCCTCGATCCCGACACCGGCAAACTCAAATGGCACTTCCAGTTCACCCCGCACGATTTATATGACTACGACGCCACCGAAACGCCCGTTTTGATAGACACCATGTATCGCGGAACACCGCGCAAACTCCTGGTGCAGGCCAATCGCAATGGATTCTTGTACGTGCTCGACCGTACCGATGGAAAATTTCTCTCTGCAGTGCGCTTCGTCGAAAAATTAAATTGGGCCAGCGGCATCGACGCCCAGGGCCGCCCAATTCGAACCGGTGTACAACCCTCCGAGAACGGCACCCGCACCTGTCCCGGCTTTATGGGCGCTACAAACTGGTTTTCCCCTTCTTATGATCCTGTTTCAAAACTTTTCTTTTTCGTCGCCAATGAAGATTGCACGATCTATCTGCTCAAGCCTGAAAACTTCAAGGAGGGCCAAACCTACTACGCTACCGGCGCGCGCCACAGCGCCACCGATCATGGCCAAAAAATACTGCTCGCTTATGATTTGGAAGGCGATAAACCCGCATGGCGCTATGTGCAAAGTGGCGAAGGATATTCTTCCGCAGGCACCATGACCACCGCCGGCGGCCTGTTATTTTTTGGCGACAACGCTCAGTCTTTCGAGGCCGTTGATCCCCGCTCCGGAAAGCCCTTGTGGCATTTCAATATGGGTCAATCCATTCACGCTTCGCCCATGAGTTACGCAGTGCTCGGCAAACAATATGTAGCCATCGCCGCCGGAAGCGACATTTTCAGTTTTGCGTTGCCATAAGTTTGCAAGTTCAATTCACTCGAGGAGGAACAATTATGATTTCGAATGTAAGCACCAGAAGGGGATTTGCCGCGCGCCTGGCAGCACTGTTGCCAAGCCTTGGAATCGCTGGAATGGTGTCATCCATCGCGGGCGCCGCGGAAGATAAGGACACCGTCAAAAAACTCGACTATGAGGGCAAGCCTGCCAAGAGCACCGGCTTCATCACTCCTTTGATCGTTTACAAAGGCGTCATTTACATTGCTGGGCAAGGCGCCCATTCACGCGGTGACAATTCTGACGCCGGCAAGCAGCCCGACATAGAAATGCACACCCGCATGGTCATGGAAAACGTAAAGACCCTCGTCGAAGCTGGCGGCGGCACCATGGACAGCATTTTGCAGCTCACCGTTTTTCTAACCAAGCTCGATGACTACGACGGGCTCAACAAAGTCTTTAAAACGTATTTTCCAAACGGTGGTCCGGCTCGCACCTGTGTTGCCGTCGCCGCTCTTCCCGGCCAGTCACTCGTAGAAATCAATTGCACCGCCGCGGTTGTCAATACCGCCAAGAAAGGTTGAAAAATATGAGTTTTCGCGACCGCTGGAATCGGCGAACGTTTCTGGGCGGGCTCGCCACGCTCACATCCGCCATTGTTGGCAAAGGAGCGCTCTTCGCGCCCACTGCTTCAGGCGCGTCTACCAAAGGCGCCAAGTCTTCCATCAAAGGTTTCGGAGCATCCGGTGACATCTATAAAGAACTAGGCGTCACCACCGTGATCAACGGCCAAGGCACCATGACCGTGCTCGGCGGCTCTTTGATGCGCCCCGAAGTGGAAGCAGTCATGGCTTTGGCCGGCCGCCACTTCGTCAGCGTTCCTGACCTGGAGGTTGCTGCCGGAAGGCGCATCGCCGAAATGCTCAAGCTCCCCGCCGACTATGCTGTAATCGTCACCTCCGGCGCCGCGGCAGCCATGCAATCCGGCCTCGCCGGCATCCTCACCGGCAACAATTCCAAATTCATCGAACAATTGCCCGACCTAACCGGCATGAAATCAGAAGTCCTCATCCAGAAATCCCACCGCAACCCTTTCGACCACCAGTTGCGTTCCACCGGAGTGAAGTTGGTCGTCGTGGAGTCCGCAGACGACGTGAAGCGCGCCATCAACTCGCAGACCGCCATGATGCACTTCTCCAATTTCGCAAACGACGAAGGCCAAATTAAAGTCGAGGAATGGCTAAAACTCGCCCACGACCATCAAATTCCCGCTTTCATCGACGCCGCCGCCGACACTCCTCCAATCTCCCATCTCTGGGACTACGCCAACATGGGCTACGATCTCATTTGCTTCAGTGGTGGCAAAGCCATCCGCGGTCCGCAATGCGCGGGACTGCTCATCGGTAAAAAAGATCTCGTAGCCAACGCTCTGCTTAACAACAGTCCGCACGAAGACACTCTCGGCCGCAGTCAAAAAGTCGGCAAGGAAGAAATCGTCGGCATGGTCAAAGCTCTCGAGTGCTATCTGAACGAAGACCACGACGCTCTCAACACAGAATGGCAGCGCCGTCTTGATCTGATCGCCGCTAAAGTGAAAACCGTCCCCGGCGTGACTACCGACTTCCCCGCCATGGCCATCGCCAATCACGTCCCACACTTGCGCATCACCTGGGACCAACGTCAGATTTCCATCACGCCAAAGGACGCCAGCGCGATCCTTCAAAAATCCGAGCCCTCCATCGTCATGGGCGGTTCGGAAAAAGGCTTATCGATGAATTCCTTCATGTTGCAACCGGGTGAAGACCGCATCATCGCCGACCAGTTAACACAACTCTTCAAGGCCCACAGAGCTTGAGTGCCGGCCTTTGCCAATCCGGTGAGTAAGCGAGCAGCCGAATGACTCAGCCTCCCATCAGCCACACGCGATGGCTTCTCGTGTTCTGGCTATTTGTCTTGAGCGCCGTCGCCTTTCTCGATCGCGTAAACATTTCCATTGCCGGCTCCTCCATCGCCGCAGACTACGGTCTGGCAAATCAACAATTGGGATGGGTCTTCAGTTCATTTTTATTAGGCTACGCGCTTTTTCAAACTGCTGGAGGCTGGCTCAGCGATAAGCTCGGACCGCGCCGCGTGCTCACCGTCGGCGTAGTGTGGTGGGGAATTTTCACCGCACTTACCGCCGTCGTGCCCTCACAAATGAGAGCAGCGCTAGTCCTTTTCGTGGCGATTCGATTCCTGTTGGGTGCCGGAGAAGCCGTCATCTATCCCGCTTCCAATCAATTTGTCTCTTGGTGGATTCCCACCCAGGAGCGCGGAATAGCCAACGGCATCATTTTCGCCGGAGTCGGCGTGGGCGCAGGCATCACTCCCCCAGCAATCAGCTATGTGATGTTTCACTACGGCTGGCGATCCTCATTCTGGATGAGTGCCATCATCGGTCTCGTAGCTGGTTTGGTTTGGTTTTTAATAGCCCGCGATAAACCGGAAAACCATCCCTCGGTATATCCCGCCGAACTCCGCCACATCCAGTCCGGACGAACTCTATCAACCACCCAATTACTGCCCGTCAAGTCATTGCCCTGGTCCACGATCTTGCAAAGCAAAAACGTGTGGGCCGTCACCTTTAGCTATTTTTGCTACGGCTACGTCGCTTGGATTTTCTTCAGTTGGTTCTACATCTATCTCGCAAAAGTTCGCGGCCTTAATCTGAAAGCCAGCGCTTTCTACGCCACGCTTCCCTTCCTCGCCATGGCCGTGTGCTGCCCGCTAGGCGGAGCCATCGCCGACCGCGTAACCCGATGGCGCGGCAAACGCGTCGGACGTTGTGGCATTGCCGTACTCGCTATGGCCATGACTGCGCTCTTCCTCCTCTTAGGCTCCCGTGTCGCGAGCGCTCGCTTAGCCAGCGTCGTACTTGCCGGTGGCGCAGGCGCGCTTTATCTTTCGCAAAGCTCCTTTTGGTCCGTCACCGCGGATATCGGTGCGGCCTCTTCCGGTTCAGTTTCTGGCTTCATGAATATGGGCGCGCAACTCGGCGGTGCGATCACCGCGTCACTCACGCCCGCGGTTGCCGCCCGTTACGGATGGACCGCCTCGTTTTACGTGGCAGCCGTTTTAGCGGCACTCGGCGCGTTGGCATGGCTGGCTGTCAATCCAGACCGCAGCCTGGCTGCGAGTCCATAATGCCCAAGCGGTGCAAGGCGTTCTGGCGGGCCCAGTGTCGTGAGAAATGATCGATGGCGATAAAAATCAAACCTAAAGATCAATGCCGCTGGGATCTGGTAAGCCTCGGCGAGGTAATGCTGCGCCTTGATCCCGGCGATGGCCGCATTGCGACCACCCGCCAATTCCAGGTGTGGGAAGGAGGTGGCGAATACAACGTATCCCGCGCCCTAAAACGCTGCTTCGGCATGAACACCGCCGTGGTGACCGCTCTGGCAGACAACCCCATCGGCAGATTGATTCAGGATTTAATTTTTCAAGGCGGCGTCGATCAGGACTACATACGCTGGGTAGACTACGACGGCGTCGGCCGCCGCGTTCGTAACGGTCTCAATTTCACCGAGCGTGGTTTCGGTATGCGCGCAGCGGTAGGCTGTTCTGACCGCGGCCACACCGCCGCATCGCAGCTCAAAAAAGGCGACATCGATTGGGGGAAAATTTTTCTCGAGGACGGCGCCCGCTGGTTTCACACCGGCGGCATTTTCACCGCGCTTTCAGAGACCACACCAGAAGTCGCCGCCGATGCGATGCAAGTCGCCCGACGCGCGGGCACAATCGTCTCCTATGACCTCAATTACCGCCCCTCACTCTGGACTGCCATTGGCGGAAAAGCAAAATCTCAGGAAGTGAACCGCATGCTCGCAAGTTCCGTCGACGTTATGTTCGGCAACGAAGAAGATTTCACCGCCGCGCTAGGTTTCAACGTCGCTGGAGTAGACAACCAACACGCCAAACTCGATCAAGCGAATTTCAAAGCCATGATCCAGAGCGTAATCCAATCATTCCCGCATCTTCAAATCGTAGCCACCACGCTGCGTCACGCGCGCACAGCAACGCTCAATGACTGGGGCGCCATCGCCTATGCCGAAGGCAGCTTCTATTCCGCACCCAATCGCGAAAATCTCGAAATTTACGACCGCGTCGGCGGCGGTGACGCCTTCGTCTCCGGTTTCATCTACGGCCTCCTCACCGGCAAAGACCCCCAGTGGGCCGTTGGTTGCGGTGCCGCTCACGGAGCCTTGGCCATGACCACTCCAGGCGATACCAGCATGGCCACGCTACCGGAAGTTCTTCAGCTTATGAAAGGCGATTCAGCCCGAATCCAACGATGAACACGCAAGTCCGCACAGCCTACGCGCTATGAACATCGAACAATCCTCGCGCCGCATCGCTGAAATCGGAATCATTCCGATCATCCGCGCCGCCCACAGCGCCGAAGCCCACCAAGCC
Source organism: Candidatus Acidiferrum sp. (assembly GCA_035996445.1). Taxonomy (GTDB): domain Bacteria; phylum Acidobacteriota; class Terriglobia; order Acidiferrales; family UBA7541; genus Acidiferrum. The sequence continues at coordinate 42,892 of DASYJM010000098.1, forward strand.
GTGCTAGCCATCCATGCCGGCGGCATCTCCATCGTCGAAATCACCATGACCATCCCAGACTGCCCCACCGTGATTCGCGATGTAGTTCGCGAATTCGGCGACAAAATCCTCGTCGGCGCAGGCACAGTTTTAAATCACCAACAAGCCACCCAATGTCTCGATGCAGGCGCAGAATTCCTGGTAAGCCCCGGCCTCTGCCTACCAGTTTTGAAAGCCGCTCAAGCCCAAAACAAGCTCGGAATCCCCGGCGCAATGACTCCCACAGAACTAATCGCCGCCACCAACGAAGGCGCTACCCTGATCAAAATCTTTCCCTGTGAAAACCTCGGCGGCCCAAAATACATCAAGGCCCTCAAAGGCCCCTTTCCCGACGCTGGCCTCATTCCCACCGGCGGAGTCACGCTCTCAAATGTCGCCGATTACTTCGCCGCCGGCAGCTTCGCCGTAGGAATCGGCTCCGAACTCGCCGACCTGAAGGCTTTGCGCGCAGGCAAAGCCTCCGAAATCACCGCCAAAGCAAAAACCCTGCTCGAATCAGTCACCGCAGCACTGCAACTACATCGCAAATCGGCAAATCGATCCTAGCCAGGCAATCGTTTCTGGGAATTAGAACCTCTCGTCATTCCTAATTTAGAGTCAATCGACCGGCGCCCACGTAAGCTCTCAACTTGTACTTGCCATTCCCTGACTTTTCGAGCGACCGAAATAACCCGCCATGTGATTCCCCGAAAGGTTTCGCGTCGATTTCACCTGAGGACACCGACGCCTTCACCGTCGAGTACCCGGTCGCATCGCCCACGCCAATTCTCAAAGCACCGAAATTCAGCTCCAGGTCCTTGTCGCCGACAATATCCCGCACCTCCACATCCCCCGCGAAAACGCGTACAACAAGATTCGACTCTTTGGGAACTTGCACGGTGATGCTCATATCGTTACGAGGTCCGCCGGTAATCTCGAGCACACCAGCATTTCCGTGCTTTTCAAAGCGCGCCTCTACATCTTTGGAATCGAGCCCTTGCCGTCCTCCAACCCGAACCACAACCCTGTCTTCATCGCTGCCGATGATGTGAATCTCAGCGGGGCGTATACGCAGTTCGAGCTGTCCTCGTGAGGCGAATTCAACGTAAAACGCATGATGCGCAAGATCATTTTCGACGGTAACGTTGTTTTGGGGATAACTCGAAATGGGCAAGATAAGAACCACAAACAGAACCGCAACACGGAAGCACATGGGGGCACCTTCGATCTACATGACCATACGCAAAGAAGCGTGAAGAAGTTCCAGCAGGTCGCTACCCCATCCTCGTCCGTTCCGCCTGCAAAGCCTTGGTTTCGATAACAGCTGAAAACGGTTTCCACTCGCTAAGCGTGCAAGCCCCCGCTGCCACGGCTTCTTTCAATCTCTTCTTATCTGATCGAAGCTGTTTTTCGCCTTTGCTGGCGTCCTGAAAAAAATCAAAAAGCCTCTTCTTGTTTCGTTCCAGCGGTGCGGCAAGGCGATAGAAAATACGGGAACCATCACGCCTGTCAAGAACAAGACCTGAGTTCTTCAGGTAAGAGAGATGACGGGAAACGTTTGGCTGCGATGCTCGTAGCACGTACTGAATATCGCAGACGCACAACTCCCCGTGCAGCAGCAGATTGAGAATCCGAAGCCTGTTGCTGTCAGCTAAAGCTTTAAAGTACCGTTCGAGTTCCTTCATGCGTGGCAACTCCTCAAGTCCAACAGTATATTCGTATAGACGCATACACTTATGCTAGGATTTTCTCGCTTCAAAGAAGGGAGAAACTGTGGAACCCCATTACCCCGTTCTGTTCCTGTGCACCGGCAACTCCGCCCGCTCCATCATGGCCGAAGCAATTCTCAATCGGAAAGGTAAACCAAATTTCACTGCATACAGTGCGGGAAGCCAGCCCTCCGGAAAAGTTTGCCCAGAGGCACTAAAGCAGTTGGAATTATCTCACTTGCCAACGGACGGATTACGCAGCAAGAACTGGGATAAGTTTGCGAAGCCGGGAGCACCGCTTCTCCATTTCGTCTTCACCGTATGCGACAACGCGGCGAAGGAAGTATGTCCGGTTTGGCCAGCTCAACCCATGACTGCGCATTGGGGAGTGCCAGACCCAGCAGCCGTCACCGGTACGCCTGACGTTGTGGAACGTGCTTTCAGAGATGCATTTATGACGCTAGACCGCAGAATCAGTCTTTTTCTTTGCTTGCCTCTCGCCAGTCTGGATGCACTTGCCATCAAGGGGAAACTTGATGACATCGGGACACAATGACAGCAACACTCTCCCGCAGAGTTGTAGCGGAATTCATCGGAACTGGGTTCCTTGTGGCCGCTGTGGTTGGCTCAGGAATCATGGGCGAACGGCTGGCTGGTGGCAACGTTGCGATCGCTCTTCTGGCCGACACTATCGCGACAGGCGCTGCACTGGTCGTTTTTATTCTCACCTTTGGCCCGATTTCAGGCGCACATTTCAATCCTGCCGTAACACTGGTTGACACGATTGAAGGCGGTCTACCTTGGAGCGACGCCGTGTCCTACATAGTTGCACAGTGTGTCGGCGCTATTAGCGGAACAATAGCTGCCCATCTCATGTTCACATTGCCGCTCATTTCTTTCTCCCAACATGAGCGCAGTGGTAGCCCTCAACTATTCAGCGAGTTCGTTGCAACCTTTGGTCTGTTGTCTGTCATTTTGGGCTGTTCCCGCTCACGTCCGAGAGTAGTGCCGTTCGCGGTTGGTTTATACATCACTGCCGCCTACTGGTTCACTGCATCCACCTCATTTGCAAACCCAGCAGTGACGATTGCGCGGTGCCTCAGTGACACATTTGCAGGTATTAGGCCAAGCGATGTGCCAGGTTTCATCGTCGCGCAAATCGCTGGTGCCCTAGCCGCAACGTTCCTCTTCAAATGGCTCGTGCATAACTTGGGCTCTCAAGCTAAAACAGTCGTAATGGCAAAAGTTTAGGCGTCAGCAAACTGCTGGCGAAGTGAACGTCACAGGACCAGCAGTCCCGCTTCTTCCCCCGCGAAACGCTGGTACAATTGTAAACGGTATCAAACCATGAACGCGCTGCGACCCGTGACCGCAACTGGGATTGCTCTCTGGCTAGGTTTCTTGGCCTGTGTGCTCGGTTGCGCGCAGCCGATTCTCGCTTCAACCCCCTCACACACCCAAATCTCCGAACCTAGAGTAGCCGCACATGAAGGCGATAGCGGCAAGGTGGTTGATGCGGGACCATGCTGCCATCACCACCGTAGAGCGCCAGGTAAGAACGACCGGAGTCTTCAAAATATTTCCGGCTGTCCTTTGGACGCCACGCTGATTCAGAAGCAAGACCCGGCATCATCCAAGAGCAGTCATCCCTACGCAGCTGTGTTGACGCTGTTCGTATTCAATTCTTCGTTTCGACTTTCTGCCACCAATGGAATAAACGTACCAACCGTCTGCCACGCAGGAAGAGGCGTTCTTCTACAAGCGCACGTTCTCCGCATTTAGAAATAGGAACAGACTCATACGGCCCTTCGTACGGATGCTTCCATCCGTCAAACAATAACTATTTCTATTTCAAAGGAGAAAATCATGAAGAAGCTAAAAGTAATGTTGTTGATGGCCGTCATCACACTCGGTCTGGCAGGAGCAGCAGCGACTGCTCAAGCAGGCTGCTGTGCATCAGATGACTGCTGTGCTTCTTGCTCTGATGGTTGTTAAGAAGTAATTGCCAGAAAGTAGCTGAACGATGAAAAGAGAGGCGCGGGCAATCGCCTACGCCTCTCACTTAATCGTTCGTAACCGCAACTGCAACACTGATCCCATCGATCTTTTGTACCCTTTTAGCCTGGTTAATTCATCGGGAAGAATCGTAGCGCAGAATGCGGACTTGTGATGCAGGAAGGATGGAGCTCCGTCCTCGACGCTCAAGAGGTTGTCCGCGCTGCTTTTTTGACCGTACGAAGCGTTTCTCGAGGATAGCCGAGAGTGTTGTTGTCGAACGGGCGAGACAATCTAAGAGGAGTTACAGACCGAGGCAGATTGAAAGAGATCCCCCGGGAAACGGGGTTCGAGGATATTGTTAGAAGTCAGATCCCCAATGGGACTTGTGGCAAGTGTGGTGGAGTTCCTATCTAGCTTTTGAGAATAACGTCCTGACTCTAATGACCGACCCAGGAGTTGCGGCTTCGGGTCGCACATGGACCATCCGACTGATCGGTGCAATCGGGCCTGTTTCAAAACAACGCTCGCTGTGAGGTAAAGTGGCGACATCGTGATTATCAACCTCGCGCGGCGCGCGCATGACCACAACTGGGAGCTGGACCCGATTACGCGGTCTCTGCTCGACACCGATTTTTACAAGCTCCTGATGCTCCAGTTCATCTGGAAGCAGTTCCCCAAAACGACCGCTTCGTTTTCGCTTATAAACCGCTCCACCCAGCTGCGCCTCGCCGATGTGATCGAAGTCGAGGAGCTTCGCGCCCAGTTGGAACAAACCAAGAAATTGCGCTTCCATAAGTCCGAGCTGATCTGGCTCGCGGGCAACACTTTCTATGGACGCCGCGGCATCTTTGAACCTGCTTTCCTGGAGTGGCTCGAACGCGACTTTCGCCTTTCTGATTACGAGTTGTCTATGCTAGACGGCCAGTTCTCCCTCTCCTTTCGCGGCCTTTGGACAGAAACGACGCTGTGGGAGATTTATGCGCTCTCGGCTATCAGCGAACTGAAGACGCGCGCCAGCCTCAAGCGTCTCAGCGAATTCGAGCTCGACATTCTCTATTCCCGTGCCAAGACCAAACTCTGGGAAAAAATGGAGCGGCTACGCGGCACGCTGGGATTGAGAGTGAGCGATTTTGGAACGCGGCGGCGGCACAGCTTCTTGTGGCAGGAGTACGTAGTAAAAGCCATGAGCGATGTGTTGGGCAGCAGCTTTACCGGAACCTCGAATACCTATCTCGCGTATAAACACGACTTGGAAGCGATCGGCACAAACGCGCATGAATTGCCCATGGCCTTGGCAGCGATGGCCAAGGACGACGAAGAACTGAAAACCGCGCAATACCGCTTGCTGCAGATCTGGCAGCAGACCTACCAAGGGGAGTTGCTCATCCTGCTTCCAGACACTTTTGGCACGACCCAGTTTCTCCGCAATGCTCCGGATTGGGCGGCGGACTGGACCGGGCAGCGCGCGGACAGCAAAGATCCTTTCCTTGCGGGTGACGAATACATTGCGTGGCTTAATCAGAGAAACCGTGATCCGCGGCAAAAACTATTCATCGCTTCCGATTCTCTCGATGTGGACTCGATTCTGGGATTGCATGCCTGTTTTTCCGGGACGATTCGCAACGGCGCTTCTCCTACTGCTTTTAGGCAAGCGAGCGACTTCCTCGATGCTGGAAACTGGATTCCCGAACGGCGCATCCGTTTCAGCGCAGGTTGGGGCACGTTGCTGACCAATGATTTCCGTAACTGCAATCCTCAGGGCGGAAGCAGCTTCGATCCAGTAAACCTGGTGTGCAAGCTCAATGACGCCGATGGCAAGCCGGCCGTGAAGCTTTCCGACAACTTTCAAAAGGCGCTGGGTCCCTCCGAAGAAATTGAGCGCTATCAGCGCGTGTTTGGCCTCGCCGGTGTCGCGCAAGCGACGATTGTCGCTTAGCAGCAAAGCGCCTCCCAAAAACGGCACTTCAGGCTCGCCACAATCTGGCGTATCACCGGAGCGTCGTATTGTCCGAGGCTAGTCCGGAGTTCAGTGTTGATGTTCGCTGTTCGAACAGTCCAACGCATTTGGTTAGGCTACTTTTTCTCAGGCTGGCTAGGCTTTGATTCTAGATGAAGCTGTTCGATACCAATACAAGTGAATGGTCAAGTTTGGCAGAGGGGAGTGACTTGGGGTTTAACGAGTGGTCGCACGACGGAAAATATCTGTATTCTCACGTGCACCACTTCCCGGGCACCGTCATAGGTTCCACGCATGTACAGATATTTTCCGTCGTGCGACCACTCGTTAAACCCCAAGTCACTCCCCTCTGCCAAACTTAACCATTCACTTGTGTTGGTATCGAACAGCTTCATCTGCGTGCCACCGATTGTGAGGGCTGAGATATACCGACCGTCGGGGGAAAGTCTAG